>NZ_JAMAVT010000004.1:0-451235 GCF_023713665.1 Paenibacillus sp. MER 180
GGCTTTTCACCTAACGAGTACCGACGAGCTTCATAATAAAGATACCTCAGCTCTATTCATATGAGCTGAGGTATCTAAACTAACCATTTTTGTTTTTTAAACTGTCCACTTGACAGGGAGCACTTCATCATCGCAAGCGGCTCTTCTTATATCTTCTTGCTGACCGTGAACCAAGGTGCACAGACATCATGTAGTGCAATGTTTACAGTAAATCCTCCTGCTCCAACAGCTTATCAACCTTGCGCCGTCTGCGCTTCTCCTTCAAGCGGTAGTCCCGCTCCTCTTTGCGAAGCGCCTTCGTTATGGACAGACACATCCCGAGCAGAATGACGGCAAATGGCAGGGCTGTAAGAATGGATGCGGTCTGCAATGCCTCCAAGCCGCCTCCGAGCAGCAGGACAACTGCGATAAGGGACTGGAATAAACCCCATGCAATTTTAATCAGCGCACTTGGATTCGGATTCCCATTCGTCGACATCATGCCGAGCACGAAGGTTGCGGAATCTGCTGATGTAACGAAGAAGGTAATAATCAGCAGCGTCGCCAGAATGGCAATATAACTTCCAAACGGCAGAGCATCCAGTGTTACAAACAATGCTGACGTAATGTCCGCTTTGACCGACTCTACGATTGGGAGTCCATCGAACATTTCCAACTTCAGACCCGTAGCACCGAATACCGAGAACCAAATAAAGCTGAATCCACTTGGCAACAGCATCGTTCCTAGTACGAATTCCTTAATCGTTCTCCCCCTGGAGACACGCGCAATAAAGGAACCGACAAATGGCGCCCACGCTATCCACCACGACCAATAGAACAAGGTCCAGCTTGCTACCCAGGAATCTTCTGTGAACGGCGTCAGCCGCAGACTCATCTGAATAATATTTTGCAAGTAACCGCCAAGCGTCGTAGTAAAGGAATCAAAAATAAAGGATGTTGGACCCAGCAGCAAAGTGAACAAGAGCAAGCCTAACGCGATCAGTAAATTCGTATTGCTGAGAATACGAATTCCCTTGTCCAGTCCCGACACTGCAGAAGCAAGGAACAACACCGTTACAATTGCAATAATGATGACCTGCACCGTTGCATTGCTCGGAATACCAAATGTGTGGGCAAGTCCACCATTAATTTGCATCGCACCGAGACCTAGCGATGTTGCTACCCCGAAGGCCGTTGCAATAATCGCCAATATGTCGATCGTCTTACCGATCGGCCCCTTTACCCGATCGCCAAGCAATGGCTCAAAAGTCCAACTGATCAAGCCATTATGGCCTTTTCGGAACGTAAAATAAGCGATTCCCAGCGAGACAAGCGTATAAATGCCCCAAGGATGCAATCCCCAATGGAAGAAGGAATAGCGCAGCGCTTCATTCGCAGCACCAGGCGTCATCCCTTTCAGCGTTGGCGGATTTATGTAATGGCTGATGGGTTCGGCCACCCCCCAGAATACGAGCCCGATCCCCATACCTGCACTGAACAGCATGGCGAACCAAGAAATATTAGAGTATTCCGGATCATCATCATCATTGCCTAGTGTAATATGTCCAAACTTGCCAAATGCAAGATAAAGACAGAATACTAAAATGATTAGCGCCGTAATCAGGTAGAACCATCCAAACCGCTCTGTCGTAAATGACAAGGCTGCGCTAGATTGCGTGGATAAGCTCTCCGGGGACAGGAACCCCCAAATTACAAACGCTAAAATAACTACTACTGATATTCCAAATACCATAACCTCACTCCCAGATGCTAAGACTTGATGTCGGCGATGGAAGGGCAAAAAAATCCCAGACATAGTCCGGGACAAGAACAAACATCATGACGATAAAAGACAATAAATTGCGTGCACCTATCCCTCAAAGGAATCCAGTTGGTCTGCACCAATGGAATTCAACCGGGATTGCTCCGCTGCAAGCATTTCTTCAGCTAATTGGACCGGATGTGGATTATCGCTGTCTGCGGCCTGTTGTACGGCACGTTCAGCGTGTTGAAGAGATTGCTCCGCCTGATAGACGGATTGGTCCGAAGGATGTGACATTGCTTGAGATACAGCGTTGTGCGCTGTCTTGACTGCGTTCTGCGCTTGCGAAATCGGGTTTTGCGATTGCAAGCTTGAGTCATATTTGGACATGCTGCGTGCCTCCTGCGCCAGAGTATGGACTGTTTCCAACAGAGAGTAGTTGTCTCCAACGATTAGGATATCGCTTCGCAGCTGTTTCTATGCGGTTAAAAACTTACTATTTCACAAAAGGCTTCGCCTTCTCGATAGCTTCATCCTCCGTCGGAGCGATTACGTATCGTCCGTTGATAAAGATGAACACTCGCTTGGCACAATGCCCACAGTATGACTTACAGCCGATCTTGATATCCGCTTCCGGATCTAGACCTTTGACTTTCGGCAAAAAAGTCTTCATTTTGATATGCCGACATTTATCACAAATACGAATATCGTTCGCCATTGTTCTTCACTCCGCTTTACCCCATTGTCTTGTTGTACTTTCGCAATGAAATTGTTGCGTTCGCCAACCTCTATGTCATTGTACGGGAACCTGGGGCGAGAAGCAACCTTTTGCGTCACATTCCGTCATTTTAGGTTCGGATTTTCATATTTTAGGGCACGTTTGGAAAACCAAGGCAGCAGAATTAAGGTGAGAATAATGTCATCAATCGGCATAAATGGAATCAAATCCACCGGAATCAACCAGTAGATAACAATTGCACCTACAAATACTGCCTTCTCCCAATAAGGAACACGCTTCGATGTCAATAGTCTTGGCACCGAGCTGAGAAGCAGCCACAACCTCTGCCAAGACCGCTTAGGACGTGGTCGCCGTTGTGGGCTGCGTGGAGTTGGATTCGCCAATGGTTACACACCTCCTGCTGTTAGTGTGCGTAGCGAATCAGAGATCATACAACAGCATGCGGCAATGCCCTTGCGTGCCCACCATTATCGTTGCCTTCGCTATGGAAGCAGCGCTTCCTTCATGATAGCGGCGACTTCCCGATACATCCCATCGAAGTCATCGAGCGGCAGTGGACTTATTCCGTTGCCAACTTCAATCGTGAAACCAGGCTTCCTATAGCGCTGTATGAACCAATCCTTATAGCCTGCATCGCTGCCTGACAACTTCACTGCCCGATATCCACTTGCCCTCTGGAATCGTTCTGCCCAGGCTAAGGATTCATCTGGTTCGAAATCACGATAGTTCCAATATATTTCCTGTCCTTGCGTATGGAAGGACAGAGCAAGCTCAAATGGAATCCGCTCTGATAATCCCGCCAGCGCAGCTGCTTCCGGCTCAGACAGCGGTCTCGTCCCACCATAGTTGAGAGGTGCTGGCGAATACACACCCCTTCGGGCTTGTTCTTCCTCCCAAAAGGCAGGGAACTGATCATTGAGATCAATCCCGCGAATATTGGCTTTCCAACGATGGAATCTGCGGGAGCCTTGATTCCATTCCATAATCGAATTGTAGAACGGGTGATTCGGGGAGATTCCTTCTTGCACAAGCTCTACCCCATCAGGATTCGTCATCGGTACGATCCACAATGTCGTTCGCTCATACGCAGCAAGGGGATCCCATCCGTTCCATGCTCCGCCACTGTCGTAGGCTCTTGCATAATCTTCGGCAAATTGCATCAATAGCGCCGATGTGATCCATTCATTTGCATGTACGGAACCATTCGCATGTACGGGCACAGTACCGTTGCCGATTACAATTGCGGGAATCGGCTTACCCAGCACACTCATTCCGATCTGTTCAACGCGGACGAAGGGATAACTGTTCTGCAAATGATGAATGTCTCGTACTAACTGACCATAACCGTATTCGGTGGTCTTCCTCTCCCATTCCCTACTCCACTCGTAAGGGATTAGCATCAATTGCCCTTGTATGATTCTCCTCGGATCAATGGTTGGATTCGCTTCGGCGAGTCGCTGTGTCGATACTTGGAATCGCTGAGCGATATGATAGAACGTGTCTTTTGCCTGCACTACATACTTATTAATCGGCAGCTCCGGAATATCAATTACTTGTCCGGGAATTGCGTATCCCTCTAAGCGCAGCTGAGGGTTGGCGTTCATCAACGCATGCAGTTGTATGCCGTAACGTGCACAAATACGAAGATAGGTATCCCCTTTTTGCACTAGATAAGGAACAGCCACGATTGTCGCTCCTCTCCCAATTCGTTATTGGTTGAGCATATGCGGCGGGATAGAGGTTCATAACTTCAAGGATGATCATCCCTAGGTCGTAACACAGAGAAGGCGTTCCTATCTGGCAGACTATCTGCTCAAAGGAACGCCCTCAAATATCATGATCATATATAAGTTCATGAATCTCATTGAATGATAAGTTTGGATTACATGATTTTAGGAATTTGCCAAATGACTGGAGTAGCCTGAATCTGCTCGCCGAGCCACTGGCGGGCGATATTCTGGAATATTTCCGGATCGCCGCTGCAGAAAAACTGATGAACCGGTACCGCTTCCGTATTCGCCAACTGGCTTTTGTCCTGCAAAATCGTACTGATCTCGCGCGCTGTCTCTTCCGCTGAGTTAATTAGTTGTACCTTAGGCCCAATCGCATCTTGGATAGAATCGGACAGGAATGGATAATGGGTGCAACCTAAAATGAGAGTATCAATAGGTACATTCTGCAACTGTTCGAGTGACTCGCGTACAACATCAGAAGTTGATTCACTGTTTCTAAACATCCCCCTCTCGACAAGAGGTGCTAGACGAGGACAAGCTTGGCTGACTACTTCAACATGAGGGGACAGCCGCTTCAATGCTTGTTCATATGCGCCACTGCGGATTGTGCCCTCTGTACCGATAACACCGACATAGCCGCTATTGGTAGCGGACAGCGCCGCACGGGCACCTGGATGAATGACTCCGATTACAGGAATGGACACGTAAGCTCGAATATATTCCAATGCTACGGCTGTCGCTGTATTGCATGCAATTACGATCATTTTAGGCTGAAATTGAATAAGATAATCTACGATTTGACGGGTGAACAGCCTTACTTCCTCGGCAGTACGAGGACCATAAGGCGAACGGGCTGTATCACCGAAATAGATGACTTTCTCCCGCGGCAGTTGACGCATCACTTCTTTGACAACTGTCAACCCTCCGACACCCGAATCGAGCATGGCTATAGCTTGCTGCACGAATACACCGCTTCCTTCGTCTCTTGATTGACTGACCTTACTTACCATATGTACTCTTTAAATAAAACGTACCTCGATCTTATCAGTAAGAAGGACAAGGTTCAAGCCATCCCGTACTGGCAAAACACGGTGCGAAACTTTTTGCTTCCAAAAAACGTCATTAATAGGTGGAGACAAATCAGAAAGGGTTGAAAAAGATGCAAACGGAGCGTTCTATCTCCAAACACAATAAAAATCGAGCGTTGCCTCCGCGCCACGCAATTCGAGCAAAACAGCGGACTAGCAATCCCAAGCAAGGGAAGCCGAGGAAGAAACGATCTGTATGGCGCATTCTGCGCATGGTTGCGGCTATCTTCATCCTAATTTGCTCCCTTGGCGCCGGATGGTTATTCCTGACCCCTTCCGGTACAGATATGCGGTTCTTGATTGCCGATACACTAATCACGACGCAGCATCGACACTGGGCCAAGTATATTATTGGTCAGGACGAATTAGACAAGCGTGTCCAAGAGTATTGGAAGAACTTCGAGCGAATGGGAGATGAGAAAGCCACGATTGATATCAAGAAGCCTTCCATTGCTGAACAAACCAAAAAACCACTCATCGAATATAAGGAAGTAAGTGGTACAGGCGCTACCGGTGCTTCGTTCAGTGGGTATCTGATGATAGTGAACGATCCATCCAAAATTCGAATTGGCGTTCCCGGCAAGGCCGGAAGAGGCGAGAAGGTCTCCAGCATGGTAAAACGTACTGGTGCCCTTGCAGGAGTCAATGGCGGTGGATTCGCAGATCCGAACTGGGAAGGCAATGGCTTCAAACCAATCGGAGTCGTCATCAACGACGGCAAGTTATATTACAACGGAGTAGGCAAGAAAAATACACAAATTGTAGGAATAGATAAGGATGGGAAAATGGTCGCCGGCAACTTCTCGGTGAGCGAGCTGCTCGACATGGGGGTAAAAGAAGCAGTTACCTTCCAGCCTCGCATGATCGTGAACGGCAAGGGGCAAATCCGCAATCATGCTGACGGCTGGGGAATTGCACCCCGGACGGTAATGGGGCAGCGTGAGGATGGAGCAATTTTATTCCTTGTTATTGATGGCCGCCAGCCTCATAGTATCGGGGCAGACTTATACGACTGCCAAAAAATTATGCTAGAGAATGGCGCAATCATCGCTGCTAACTTGGACGGAGGCTCGTCTACCGTACTTGTCGAGAAGGACGGCGTCATCAAAAATTCACCATCAAGCCAATATGGCGAACGTTACTTGCCTACTGCATTTTTAATTTTTGAACATCCTGAAGAAGCGAACATCCCCAACATTTGGGAAGGGTTGAATCCGGGTGATATCGATCCATCCAAGTGGTAATCAACCTAATTAGACGTATTTGAAAACACAATGATCCCTACCATCTCATTGCTTACGCATAAAGTGGTAGGGATTTTTAACAATAAACGCTGCTAACGTCTCCTTACAGCTATTGTACTTCTTCCTTATTCTCTCCATCCTGCACGTTCACTTCCGCCTCTGCTTCCTCATTCCATTTCTCAGTCGGTTCTGCTGTATGTTCAGCGGATAAACTTGAAATGGCCGCGATTTGCGCCTCTTCTGAATTCCGCTGTTTCCATGAGCTGAAGCCTTGCTTGAAGGATGCAACCTTGCCCTTGGCGGATGAAATCAATTCGTCTGTCTGCTCTCCAACCTGTCTTGCCCACTCCTGTGTCCGTTCACTGACCTGCTGTGCACCCTCTGCAATATCTTTGCGCAGCTCGCGACCGCTCTTCGGTGCGAACAGCAATGCCGATACCGATCCAATCACACTTCCGATTAATGCCCCTATCCAAAACTTCTTATTGCTCATCTTTCCTTCCTCCTCATCACTCAGTTCCCGGTCTATTTCTCCGAGCTAGGAGATGTAGACGAGCTAGGAGAGCGCCCAGATAGCTTCCCTTGAATGGAGGCCCATATAGAGCATCCTAGCTCGAATAGCTGGAGGATATCCGTCAATCGCTGCTTCCCTGCAGATTCCGTACCTTGCTGGCTAGCATGAGATATAATTCGCTCCAATGCATCATTTCCTCGTTGAATGATATCCCGGGCACGCTGCAATTCATGTGTCCACTCCTTGACCGTTCCTACTGTCTGTTCTGTTTCCTTCAGCACATCCTCAGCACGACGCGTCAACACTTGGAGCTGGTGAGCTAATTGCTTCCCTTCATCCAAACTAGCTTCTGCCTTCCCCAATGTGCGCATCCCACGGATAATCAGAACGATAGCAGCTATACATACAGCACTCCAAGCAATAGCAGCCAACAAGATGCTCCATTCCGTCATCGTCTCCCCTCCTTAGCTGTGAAATCAACCGGGCGCATGCCCATGTCGTATTGACAGTATAAGGAAGTTGGGCTCGTATTGACACAACCATGCCTGTACTTTTTGGGTATGCCTGTCCTGTGCAGCACAAAAAGACAGACCCCTGAGGGGTCTGCCTACATCTACCTAACATATGCAGGAATACGGCTGTGCAACGGTGTGCGCTGAACTCATTCCATTTATTCCTGCTTGTCTGTTCGAGGACGAATCTTGTACGTACAGCGCTGACCCCGCTCAGCAAGACATTCTGTCCGTTCTACATCACTATCCAGTAAATCCCGGAACAATGCTAGTTCACAAGCACACGGTTCTTTATATTGCTGAGCGACTTGTGCGATCGGACAATTGTACTCATGCAGGAGCCAGCTTCCATCGTCTGCTTGCTCCGTCTCTACCATATATCCATTTGAGTCTTGGATGTGACCAAGCGCTTCTATTCGTGCTTCAAAATTCTTGCCTTGGACAAGGGGTGTGTATTTTTCCAGCATCGACTGTTTTCTGCCTTCGAACAGACGTTGGACACTATTCTCATCCTGCCAAGATTCCATTTCTTGAAGCAGATCTAATATAAGCTGATGATATTGCTTCGGAAATCGTTCATCGCCCGTATCGGACAAGCGATACATTTGCAAGGGACGACCCATCTGCTGACGAACCATTTCGGTGTCCAGCAAATGATCCTGCTGCATGGCATATAAGTGCCGTCTTACCCCCATCTCTGTCATCTCCAGCTGCTTGGCAAGCTGAGCAACAGACATAGCCCCATTTGTCTTGAGTAAGCCCATAATCTCTTCACGTGTGGATGATTTGCGTACTGGTTGTTTCATGTAACCACCTTAACTTTGGTTGTCATCGTATCGTCATTGTATCGCATCACTCCCATACAGACAACAACCTTGCCTAAGATACCATACATGAATTATTTCAGTGCCAGTTCCTTCGTTATGAATTGACGAACAGATTGAGCGAATTCTGGCAGCCATACAGGGAGGCTGGACAGCTGAGGATGTATCGTCCCTCTCTCCCAGGCGATATAGTCTTGAACCAGCGCCCTGCGCAGGACGACAAGCTGAAGCAGCGACGCATGAAGCTCAGGTGATACCGCTTGTTCCTGTGCAATAATCTCGACGATATCCTCATAGCTGCTCGCATCACGCATCAAGAATCCGTCAATAAGCAAGCTGCCGACATCGGTTATGATCTCGATCGCGATGTGCAGCGCACGTTCCTGCGCGAACGAGCTATGTAGACTTCCGTCCCATTTCGCTATAATCTGCTCTACTGTCTGTATGAGATTCGGTATAAAATCAAGACGCTGCTCGATCTGCTCCATGTTTACATAATACATTCGTTAGCCCTCCCCTGAGATGGTATAGCGTAGAACGAGGAATGTCGACTTCTACTTCATCCTTCAAAGCCTCTGTCTTCCGTCCCATTACTACATTCGGCGTAGGTGATCAATCTCCTGTTCCTGCCTGCGGCATGAAAAAAAGGAGCTTGCCAGCCCCTTCTCTCAACTGAAACGTATTATTCTACAATAAGAACCGATTTCATATCATCATGGCCTGTACCACACATAACCGAACATTGGATTTCGTATTTGCCTGGTTTCTCAAATACAACGTCCTTTTCCATTTGGCCATCCTTCAGATCAATGCCTAAATCTTTAATTTCAGCACCATGCAAGCCGGATTTGTTCACAAGCTTCATGCGAACCTTCTCCCCAGCCTTCACTTTATACTCCGGTTGGTCGAACTTAAAATCACTCGTTGCCACAAGCTTAACTAGAGTGACTCCCTCAGGAGCTGCCTCCTCGACCTCCGGCTTCGGCATATTGAACAGCATCAAGCCAGCGGCAAGCAGGCACGCAATGCTGAACAAAATGAACATAGCCCATTTCTGCATAACAGTTCTACGCCCCTTCGTCAGTTACATTCATCACTTCTCATATTACAAAATCTTTCCTATTTCACTCAATACATTCTTGTAAATTTCGGAAGCAAATTTTGTAAATGTGACAATTCAATGAACATCAAATAGGTGTAAAATGACATCTCTTGTGTCTTGAGGAGAAGATATCCATGTAAAAAATAATATTACGCTTCTAGCTGTTCATTCGTATCTCGCAGTTCACTAGGTGACATTTGGAAGTGATCCTTGAATAGTCGATTGAAGTTGGACAGGTTGCGGAAGCCACTTTCTGCGGCAATCTCGATGATTTTTTCATTCGAAGAGGTTAATAACTGAGCTGCATATGTCAATCGAAGCCTGATGAGATAATCCAGTGGTGATGTGCCTACCGTCTGTTGGAACAACGCACTGAATCGGGATGGGCTTAAATGTGCCAAATCAGAGAGCTTCTTCAACGTCCATGGAAAGGCTAGTTGACCTTCCATTACGCGTATGACCTCTTTCACCGTCTGCACACCTCTAGATGGCGCAGGAGTATAGCTAGAGAGGGGTTTGCTAGCATATCTGCTAAGCAGCGTCAGCAGCCGCATGTATTGTGCTTGAACGATAGATACATAGCCAAACTCCCTCTGAGCCAGCTCTTGCTTCACATCCATCAACACTTCGGATAGCAATCCGCATTGCGGCATAGACCGATACAGGACATGTGGCACAGTTTGTCCGATACGATGTATTACGGAACTCATATCTTCGGCCCACCAACCATTCATCTGGTGAGGCGTCTCAAGATGAAACGCTTCCAGCAGCAGCTGATCTGTCCCGCATACCCGATGCAATTGCTGAGGTGGGATAAGCACAATGTCGCCCTGCTGGATCGTATACTGTGTTCCGTTAATGATATATAGGCCGTTGCCCCCAGCGACACGATTGATTTCCCAATGCGAGTGCCAATGCGCGAGGGTCACCCTTGGATGATTGCCATGCACCATTTGCTCGATTTTCGGCATCATCACGTTCTGCTGCTCGCCTCCCATTTCAACTGAAGCGTGGCCCGATGATTCTAAGTCAGAGTACCTTATCATATAATTATCAACCTCCTGGCATTCTGCTATGAATATAGAGGTGAACATTGGTTAAGATTATGAGAAAGGCTTATTTGCGTTTGTGTAAAGCGGAAATACTCTCAGCAAGTTTGGACACCCGCTCCTCCTGCTTCATCGTCATTCGCGCAAGTATGGCGTTAATTTCATTTTGAAGTTCGTTTCTCTTTTCAATTAGTTCACTAAGATGCTTGAATTCTGTGTCGTCTTCGTGCATGGTGGGCTCTCCTCCAATTTTGTCTGAGAATCATTCGCTCACTATATGTATCACCATCTGCAAGACAAATGAAAATACTTAATTTTTGGAATATGGATTTTCCACCCTTCGTGAAGAAATAAATTGACAAACGAGCCCAAACAACATAATATGTTACTTGCAAAAAATTTAAGGATGCAGGTGAAGCCAACGTGACCTATGAACCGATTGTAAAGGAAAAAACGTTAATCGAACGCAACGATGCCGATAACCTTTATCAAGTAAAAGTAAAATTGCAAGATGGTACGCTATGCCGCGTCTTTTATAATCACGGTGCCAAACATGTTAGCAGACTGCTTACTATTCCATGCCCGATTTGCCGCAAGGACTTCATTTGCAAATGCATGAGTCGCTTCGCAGACCAACTTGACGAGCAGATCAACTTGCCTGAACTGCTGGCTAAGTAAATCGCACAACGATTCATCCGTTCGGATTCGTTCACTGAATATAAGCAGAAATACAAACTCTCTTACTGCCTCGTGCGGGAAGGGAGTTTTTGTTATGCCTTGCAGCATAAACTTCCTGCCCTTTTTCTCCTCTCAACAAAGCAACCTAATTATACCATTTATTCATTGTAAATTTGAATAACCCTCCATTTTCTAAAATTTTTTTTATCTTCCCTTTCCTAGCTGTGAACGCATGTTAGTACCGCTCGCGGCTATAAGAGCAGACCACTGAAAATCATAAGAACATTCATCCACGTATGCCAGACCACGACAGGAATGAGGCTGTTGGATTTGATCGTAATTCCTCCGAAATACAGCCCACCCAGCGCAAAAGCGATGCAAACGCCCCAAGGGAATCCAAGGGAATAATGCTGTAAACCAAACCCTGCGCTAGTCACAATTACTGCCCACCTATCACCTAATTGTTCAGAGAACCGGCTAAGAAGCACCCCTCGCCAGATGATCTCCTCCAACACATTTATGAATGAAAAAGCGAGCGCGAATAACCAAATCTCTTGCACGTGACCCCATCCGTTTCGAATCACAAACGGCATAAAAGCTACAGAAGTCGCTGCAATTGCGACGGGCAAGAAAACCTTAACTTTGGATTGACGGAAGCCCGACCAAATAAATGGTATATCTATCCGCTCGTTCCAAAGCGGTTTTTTCGCATACAGCATAAAAGGTAATTTTTGAATAAGCGCTAAGACAAGCAAGGGAATGAGGATACAAATCAGTGACAATCTGTTGAGAAGGATATGCCATTCTTTGGGCTCCAAATCGTGAATCCAACTTGAGTTTATGAATAAATAGAGAGCAAATCCTGCACCCAAGCCTATCGTTGTCAGGAGAAATGATCGCATTGGCTTGTAAATGAAAAGCAAGCCAGTGCAGCATACCCACAAACTCATCAATATGTAGTTTTGCGTTTGCAGGGAGATCATAAGTGATCCAACCAAGAACAGACAAGCTACATTTCGAAATAAAGTGAAATTCATTCTTTATCCTCCTTATGGAATAGACAATCGTGGAATTACGCTGGAGGGTGCTCATGTGTCCATATTATCGAGGCACTCCATACATATACTGGACTATTGTGAGAGGATGTGAGTATTGACATGGATAGGAAGGAAATGGGCTTTGCTGATCGTGTAATCTTTATTCTCGGACTAACCCTAGCCGGTGTACTGACATTTGTCCTTCTGGTCGGAGTCATTGTTGCAATATTAAAATTTTTCATGGATAGAAAGGAACGAACCATCCAAGTTCAGCCAGCTCCAATGCTAAAGGATGATCCAAAAGCACCTTTGGAAAGTGTTTCGACAAGTGAGCAATTATCTGAAGAAAAAGAATTGCAAGTCAATGATGAGCAAGAGAGACCACCGAATTAGATGATTTTAGAATGGAGATGACACAATTGGCAACGAATAATCAAGGGATGTCGAAGTTCTTTAGTGATGTGAAAAACGGATTTTTACATTTCGCCAATACCTATTCCGTAGCGGTGAAAAGCGGCGCGAATGTGGCAGAGAAGCAAATTATTGATGCGATGGAGGATGCGGATCAACCATCCGATATTCCTGCTGGAAAGCTGTTCGCAGCCGTTAAAATTGGCGTACAACATGCCAGTGAGCATTTGGTGAATTCAGGTATGGAATTCGCAGAACAAATGAAAAACAGTCAGAAAAGCAATATGGAGAGAAAGTGAATTTTGCCATCGCTACAATTAAATAAAAGGGTTGACTCTCTGTTTCGTGTTTTCTCCTCTTGGTTGATGAACGTACGTTATTGACCAGAGGTTTTTTTGAGTTGGACACGCATCTGCTACGAGAGCATGGTTTGAATTATTGAGAAAACATAGGACCACTTCCTTCAACGATAATAAGAAAGCAGTCCCTATTACATTTTCATGTATTTATTACTCTTTATTTTCCTTATCTTTTGCTTTTTTTTCTTTTTCTTTTTCCTTTTTTTCTTTTTCACGCTGCTCTTTCTCAATCTCTTTTTGTGCTTTTTCTTGCTCCTTTTGTGCCTTTTCTTGCTCCTTTTGTGCTTTTTCTTGCTTCTTTGCTTGCTCTTTTGCCTGCTCTTCTTCTTTTTTCTTAGCTTTTTTCTCAATCTCCTTCTGTTCTTTCAGTCTCTCCTTTTCTTTCTTTTCTTCTTTTTTCTTTGCTTTCTTCTCAAGTTTAGCCTGCTCTTTCGCCTTTTCTTTTTCCTCTTTGTCCGTCGATTTCTGTTCTTTCATTTCCTCACTCATGTTTTATCCCTCCATTTTGGAATTGAGAACCTTGTTCAAACGGTATCTAATGACTTCTGGATTAAAATATTCAAGCATATGAACCCCTGGAAATACCTGAAAATAAATGTCATATCTCTTATAAGGGATTTTAGTAGTGTGCAGATCAGGGATACAAAGATTGAGAGGCTTTTGGAACAAATCAACAGCCTCTTCTTCGCCCTTGAGCCCAGAATCAACCACTTTCCTGTAGGATTGTAATCCCATCGAGCTGATTGCTTTGCCAATCCCCTCTTGTCTATGAGCAATACTCTCAAACAAAGAAGCGGGTACGTACTTTGAATTCACGATTGCAATATTGTGAGAAACGATAAAGTCACTTTTGTCGCTTATCAATAATGATTCTCTCAGATATAAAGGAGCGGCAGAGGAGTCCACTTGATAATCAGCAGGTACTTCATTCAATTGCTCTTGTCGAATGACCGTTACGCGCATCTTTTCATCCAACAAGGTTTCCAGCAAATCTGTTGTCCTTCCATCTGTCACTAATAGCAAATCGAAAATCAGTTTCTGCAAAAAGTCCAATTCTTTCCCCGCATACTGCGAGTCCTTGCCATCGGTATCTGTCATACAGTTACCTCCATTAGCCGTATGTCAGCTCGTGTTGATATATAACCTGTGTACAGCAACTTCTGGTATGATAACTTGCTGCTAACGATAGAGACCGGAATCGCGGAGACCCTGCAAGAAGGTGTGAAATTCGTCAAGATTCAACTGCTGCTTCGCATCAGAAAGTGCAACCTGCGGATTCGGATGCACTTCGACCATAATACCGTCCGCGCCAGCTGCTAACGCTGCTTTCGCGCATGGAAGCATAATATCCTTACGACCAGTCGCATGGGTAACATCCACGAGAACAGGGAGATGGGTCTCTTGTTTCAATATCGGAACAGCAGAAATATCGAGTGTATTACGCGTCCATTTCTCGTAGGTGCGAATTCCGCGCTCAATTAACATAACTTGGTTATTCCCGCTGGATAGCAAATATTCAGCCGCAAATACGAATTCCTCGAGTGTGGCGGAGAGACCGCGTTTCAACAAGACAGGCTTTTGAGTTTGGCCAACGGCTTTCAGCAAATCAAAGTTATGCATATTGCGGGCACCAATCTGAAAGATGTCAATGTAACGAGCTGCCGTGTCAATATGCATAGGGCTCATGATCTCACTGATCGTCACCATCCCCGTTTCATCAGCCACTTCCTTCATGATTTTCAATCCTTCTTCGCCAAGGCCTTGGAAATCATACGGTGATGTTCTTGGTTTATACGCGCCTCCTCGTAAGACGGTAATGCCGGCATTCCTCATTGCGGAAGCAACGGTAAGCAGCTGATCTCTGCTTTCAATAGAGCAGGGGCCAGCGACGATAATAGGCGAAGAGCCGCCGATTTTAGTATGATTTACTTGAATAACGGTATCCTCACTCTTATGCTGGCGGCTAACGAGAAGCTTGCGCTCAGCAGGAGCCTCTTTTTTTATTTCGGGATTCGCCAAAGAATGGGCAGCAAGCTCTTTCAGTAGTTGTTGGTTGCCAACTGGCTCCGCTTGTGAAATGCCCTGCTTATTCTTTTCTTGAATGATTTCCGCAGCCATTCGTGCACGTTCGTTCATCAGATCAAGCAATTGTTGGTTAATTCCATCCCATTGCGTAATTAATTGTTTCCATTTGTCGCTCAATACGAGTACACCCCTCTTTTTCACAATTGACTGCAGCCTTTCCCTCATCAGCTTAGATTTTATTTCGCTTCTGGATATATACCGGTTTGGTCGATGGCGCGTTATTCACGAGCCCAACTCGATCGAGAAGCGTTGCGTCGGTAATGATTTGAAGGGTGATTGGTAAATGAAGCTTTTCAGCTAATCGAGTTTGGATGTCCTCCCTGCTCCATTGTCCAGCATCGTGCGAATCAAGAAGAACGTACAATCCCTCTTCTTGCTCCAATACCTTCCATGCATCTGGGGCAGGTATCAACGAGTAGATAGCTTCTTGGATGTCATAAGCATCTAGAATCGTATCACCGATTACGATCCGATCCTTACTTCTACCGTAATGCACCAACTTGCCCATTGCTCGCCCACAAGCACACCTGGAAGGTTCAACGGAGATAATATCTTCATTAAAGTATCGCAACAGAGGAGAAGCTTGATGTGTGAGCGTTGTTATCGCCGCAAACCCTCTTTCTCCTTGAGCAACAGGGCCTGAACCATCTTCATGCAGCACTTCCACGTAAAAATCCTGCTCCACGATATGCATCGAGCCATACTCACACATGGTTGCAATATTCGCGGTTTCAGTCGAACCATACATATTAAAAACGGGTACACCCCACAGCCTCTCGATATGCTCTTTGCGTTTCTCGCTCATTAACTCACCAGCAACGCATATAGCCCGTAGCGCTGGTAATTCTTTGTTCACATCCAAACCAATGAGACGCGCTGTCTCAGCCAGAAGCTCCATCTCGCGCGGAAGCCCCGCTAATACAGTAACTTGTAGGCGCTTCATAAGACTTAATACTCTCGGATATGGTGTAACTACCGTACGTCCGCTTGCAGGTACAACCCCTGCTCCTGTCTGCCAAGCAGCTTGCTGCATTAAGAAGGCGGGCAGCGCCATGGCATACGGGAATCGAATCAGCACAAGATCATCCGCTGTTAATCGGACTCCGCATTCCTGAAGCTGTCTTCCGCCTACTCGCATATCTTCATGCGTGAACCAAGAAGCGGAAGGTTCTCCGGTTGTACCCGTGGATTCGTGGTATTGGGCAATCTTGCTCATTTCGACAGCTAGGTGTCCGAAAGTACCGGCATTCCGGAGATCTTCTTTCGTTGTCAAGGGCAGTGTTTGAATGTGCTCCATCCCGATATCATCGATGTTATAGTTCGCTAATCGATCCTGATATAGAGGAGATTTCATTAGGCGTACTAATAAATTCTTGAACTTCTCCTCCCGCTCCCTCTGAATATCGGTCATAAGGGCACCTCCTCTCGGCGTAACACGGCGCTTTAGGATGGTTAATGCGAATCCTTGGCCCCATGCTCCTAGCTGTCTTACGTGAATATTCGCGTTGCTTTGCCAAAAGTCCGAGGAATATCATGTCTGATTTCCACTTCGCAATCAATGCCGATTCGATCCGTCATATGCTTCCGGATTTTCGTTGCCAATTGCTCATCTGTTAATTCCGTCCGAAACGGTTCGGCTTCAATCTTGAATGATCCCTGATTCAATTTGAAGTGATACCACATACCCACATCTGGAATTTCCATCAAAAATTGTTCTAATAGGAACGGTGAGTAGTCCTCATCCCCCAATCGAATCATACTCTCCATTCTTCCTCTCAAATGCAGGACGTCCATCGTGAGACCACAATCACATTTGGATTTCTGTAAATATCCGATGTCCCCACTGCGATAACGCACCATTGGCATGGCCTCGCGCAACAGCGTCGTTACAACGATTTCTCCCGTCTTGCCGTAAGGAAGCTTTTCCTGCGTAACTGGATTAATAATTTCGACTTTTACATGTCCCTCCATCACGTGATAACCTTTGTGCTCACTGCATTCGACCGCAACGACGCCGCATTCGGTCGAACCGTAGAAGAAGGATACTTCGCATCCCCACCATTTTTCCAAACGCTCACGGAATTTATAGGAGCAGCCTTCACCTGTAAGCACTATTTTTTTCAATCGTATGTCTTCACCTATTTTGATGCCGAACCGCTCGCTTTCTTCAGCCAAAAGCGCCGCATAAGAGGGCGTCGTAGTCAGAACGGTAGCTTGGAACTCCTTCATCAATTCTAATGACTTATCGACGGGAGCCATGTAACCGCCTTTGCCAAGTGACAGTACTGCCGTTCCAAATGCAAACTGAAACAACCGCTGAAACCCAAGACCAGGCAGAGCAAATTCATAAGGCAAGGCGACGGCTACCACATCAACATCCGTTTCCTTAAACAATTCCAAATATTTCGGCAGCAAATCATAGACATACTGATCAGCTAACGAGTACGAGGTATAAATAGGCTTTCCCGAAGTACCGCTCGTAAGGTGAACCTGCCCGATTTCTTTCGGGTCTACACATAAGATCTTCTGCTTATCGCCTCGAATGACGTCTTTATTCAATAGCGGTACATTTGTTAATTGCTCCAGGCTTTCAATCTCCGGCACTGTAAAGCCTGCTTCTTCCAGCTTTGAACGATAATATTCATTGCGGTCCCAAACATGAGCAAGCGTGGCGTTAATTGCTTGTAACTGATACTCTTCGATTTTTTGCCGAGGCAGCTTCTCAATAGTGCTTCCATCCTCATCCAATTTCGTGAAAAATGCTTTGAATTGTTCTAGATGGGATGTATGTTCGTCCACGGTTACCTTCATTTTATGGGTTTGTGCTTTCATAAAAATCCTCCTAACCATTTTCAGTCCACACCTGCGGCATGTTATTCGTCTAGCATTCTCTCAATGTTGTTTGTACTCCCCATCCCTCCAAGTCATCCTTATATGAAATGCAGGCAATGTCACCCTTGACTCGGACAACTGTATATCTTCTGAAAACTGATTTTTTCATCCAATCAATGCAGTAGGGACTCGCATATCGTAGCAATTATATAACCTTCGAAATCATGAGTTGTTGGCGTAGAGGGACTCGACTTTCAAATGAATGGCGAAGCAAATTGGAGGTTAGGCATACATGTCATCTGACAGCACTCCTGAAAAACAATTCAAGATCGCAAAAAAGCTTCTTCAAGATGGAGTTGATGGAGACAAACAGGCAGCGAAAAGAGCGCATGAGAAGCTTTTAAGGCTCCGTGAGACCCAGCCTCATCATGCGCTTATTGAAGCCTATTACGGTAGTTCATTAGCCCTCTTATCACGTGATGCCGTCAAACTTGTTGAGAAAGAAGAAAAAGCACTCGAGAGTTTGGAGGTATTGAATCAAGCAGTAGAAATGGATCCCAACGAAAAAGAAATTCGCCTCTTACGCGGAAGTGTCTGCCTGCATCTGCCGGAGTCTTATTTCTATTCTTCGAGAATAGCGATCGAGGACTTCACATTCCTCCTTGACCGTTATCAACAAGATTCAGATTACCTTACCCACAAACAAGTCAGAAGAGTACTTCGAAAGCTGAGCAAAGCCTACCAAAATAGCGGCAATCCCGCCAAGGCGAATGAAGTCTCACAGCGTCTTGCCTCCATGTATCCAAAGAAAAAAGATGATTAGAATCATGCAAGCGAGCAATGTGTTCATGCATGAGTACAGAGAGGATGAAATTGAGTGACAAACCTTAATCCCAGCGATATGGAAGGCTCAGCCTTGAATGAGACTTCAACATCAAGCGATGATTATGCTTCATTGACCGAATCTGTTCTAAATTCCGTGTCAGATCAGATGTCTACTCCGTCTGACCCGTTCAATGAAAGACTCACCCTAGCTATCCAACTTTATCTGGATGGCGTAGCTGGGAGTGCGGCTGCTGTTCAAGAAGCACATCAAATTTTAGAACAGCTGCACGCCGATGATCCAGATCATCCTCTTGTTGGTGCTTACTATGGCAGCACCATGATATTGATTGCAAGAGATAAAACAGAGGCATCTGATAAATTGAAATGGTCAAAGCAAGGATTAAAAATGCTCGACAATGCGGTAGCCGCCGACCCACACAACAGTACGATCCGACTGCTTCGCGGCAAGTCCTCTTACAATCTCCCAGAGCAGTACTTCCATCGGACGAAGACGGTGATTGAAGATTTTACCCACGTCCTCAATACACCACCTGACACGCTTGACACCGAAGAACTCATCTATGAACTCGGTGAGGCTTACTCTAAGATAGGCCAGAACCAAGACGCGGCTACGCACTTTAGAAAATTGGAGAGTCAAACACAAAATTCGGCATGGAAGCAGCTTTCCAAGCAAAAGCTGCAAGAGCTAGAAGGAAAACCAGCAGTTGAAAAAATACCAAACAAAGGCCCCTCTTCCATCTTGATTGAAGCTACTCGAACTGTAGGCAACGCCCTCCTTACTTTGTTTGGTAATGAAAAGGAGTATGAAAAAGCGAAAGAAAAGGCGGAAGATCGCGAGAAGAGACGTGCAAAAGAACGTGCAGAAGAACGTGCGAGAGAACGTGCGAAAGAACGCGCGGAAAAACGTGCGAGAGAACGTGCGGAAGAACGTGCGAAAGAACGCGCAGAAGAACGTGCGAAAGAACGTGCAAAGGAACATGAGAAGGAACATGTGGAAGAACGTACGAATGAGCATGTGGAAGAACGTACGAATGAGCATGTGGAAGAACGTACGAATGAGCATGTGGAAGAACGTACGAATGAGCATGTGGAAGAACGTACGAATGAGCATGTGGAAGAACGTGCGAATGAGCATGTGGAAGAACGTGCGGAAGAACGTGCAAAAGAACGTGCAAAAGAACGTGCGAAGGATCGTGCGAAAGAACGTGTGAAAAAACGTGTGAAAGAACGCGTGAAAAAACGTGTGAAAAAACGTGCGAAAGAACGTGCGAAAGAACGTGCGAAAGAACGTGCGAAAGAACGTGCGAAGGATCGTGCGAAGGATCGTGCAAAGGATCGTGCAAAAAGACGTGCAAAAGAAAAAGCCAAATAGTTGGTGCAAGAAATGGCCTTAGAAAAAGAAGAGAAACATCTCTCCTTCTAAACCACTCCTGATGTTAGTTGGTCGACGCTAGCAGTAAGTCGAATTTCCATCAGACTATACTTCAGGGGGATACCCGTATTATCGGAAGGGGGTGAGATACATGTCTGATAAACACAAAGAATTTTTCAAGGGTTTCCTTGACTCTGCTTTAAAAAGCGGCGCTAACAACTTCGGCAAACATCTTCTAGATGCAGTAAATGACGAAAACCAACCCGTTGATATTGTTTTTGGGAGAATCGTAACTGCCCTTAGGGACGGTGCCATTGCAACAGGTCAAGACGTGTTGCGAGCTCAACTTAATCAGAATAAGTAGTTAACCTTGACAAAATGGGTTGAGGATCTTGTCCTCAGCCCATTTTTGCTGTTTGAACGAACAGTTTGGAAGTGATCGAAACCTCATTTCACTTCTTACTTTGTTGATGTTTAATTTCTGCTTGGGCTGCCTCTACTCCTCTGACGATGGCCTGCTCAAGCACCACCGCTGCTACGGTGCCGACTGCGGTTACGGCCGCATTGCCAATAAGCCCGCTGGTATCGGTTCCAGTAGCTATGCAGAATACAGTGTCTCCGTCACCTTGAATATGCACTGGGGAAGAAGTTGCTGCCGCCTGTAAGAAGAACCCCCTGTATAAGATCCGTTGAAGTTCCGGGTTTAATCGCATCTGTCTGTTCCGTACCCGGATAGCCGCCTCTAACATCCACGCCGGGAACTGCACCTTCAGGGTACAAAATAACCGTGCAACCGGTACGACCGCTTCTATCCTCTGCGTGCCCCACTAGGATACCCGGAACATCAGTAATACTCCCTTTGGCATAAACTTTTGTCCCCTGACCAATTAATCGGTTGGCACTCGGTCCAATCGGATGATTAAGTATGCTGTGATCATCTTGATATACTTTCTTTACGGGATTCTTCTCATTATTGAAAAAAATTTTATTGTTTTTTTCAGGTACCCCTTTGCCTCGATAAATCCCTGAATTCCTCATTCGAACTGGAAAACCCCATTTTGTTTTTTTCTATCCATTTTTTCAACTCCGATTTCATGCAGAATTGTACTGCTTAAAGCCTCATCTGATGACGTTCATCTATAAATAATATGTTTGGGATGACAAACGTGCTCTGATGAAAACCAAAAAAACCACCTTGTCAGGTGGATTGGCTCAGTTTCGGGCCCGAATATACTGCTTCGAATCAATAGCGACATTAGCAGTAAACTGTTGAAATTGAAATTTATCTGAAGGAAGTGGAGAAATGTGTCCGACATAAAGAACAACGCCTAAGATTGGAAACCCCACTTAGGCGTTTAAATTGAGCGAAGAACAATGACTGGCTTAGCGAACGAATCTTTTCAAGATAGCACCTAGATCAATAGAAATTATGAGAAGTCATCCTCATAAGATTCTTGTTAATTCACTGTTAATTACTCGATGTGCGGCAACATAACGATCTTTCGGACTAATCCCAAACGATGCAAATTGAACTTTCGATTGATTTGTAATAAATTGAACTTCATACTGTTTCGTATTTCCCACAAAAAAGCTATTGAATGTGGATGCATTCGGTTTCACAGTAAATACAACGTTATGAATCAATTTCTTCTTTCCGTTTAATGCAAACACTTTGATTCTTACTCTAGCATTTTTATGTTGATGCTGGTTTATCGAGTTCACAGCAATATCTTTAGATACAATCTTGTCTTTCTCCGTTAGATTATTTAGCGGTCCAGTCGAATATTTACGAATCATACATATTCTCCCTTTAATAAGTTTAGATATTAAGAAAAGAGTCATCTCCCTGTAATATCTTATTCATTCAGGGGTTTATCCGTTTGGGCAAATTGATGCCGATACCCTTTGACAGCAAAATCCAAAGATTGATTGCTCGCGCTTTCACTCGCGAAGGAGCGAATCTATTTCGGCGTATGTCCCGCCATCTGTCGGGAAATCTTGGACATAACGGTATCCGCGTGATTCGCCTTAGGTCACAAATGATTATCGCGTCTGAGGAGATGAGCTCCCACTATGTGCCTGTTGTACATGCCATATTGGCGTGTTTGGTTCTCTATAGGGCCCAAGTTGACATAGCTGATGGCTTCGCTTATCATTTAGATACATTTAAATGTATGTGTAGGAGAAATAAAATGGCCAGAAATAAATTTCCGGAAATTACACGAAAAAGAATTATGGAATCTGCAGTTAGACTATTTACGCTTAAAGGTTGGAACAATGTAACGATTCAGGATATTGTAGATGATGTAGGAGACATTACTCGAGGTGCTTTCTATCATCATTTCAAATCAATCTCAGACATCATTCAGTCCGTTACCAAAGAGATGATGATCCAGCAAGATGTTTTTAATAATATTGATGATTTAGAAAACTTAAATGCCTTAGATCGTTTAAGACAAGGAATCAAATATTCGATTCTACAAAGTATAAAAAACGGTGACCAATCGACCATTTCTCGCGAAATGATTTCAGCTGAGTTTGTTTTTAGTCGGATTACAGAAGGTATGAGAGTTGTTGCGCCAGGCATTCACAAAGTCATTGAAGAAGGTAATAAAGACGGTTCGATCCAAGTTGCGTATCCAAAGCAAACAGCAGAAATTTTTACAATGCTTTTTGATATCTGGATGAATCCAGGAATCTTTCATGTCAGCCGCGAGGAATTTGTTCAGAAAATTGAGCATATCGCCCTAATGTTTGAAAGAATTGGCATGCCAATAGTCAATGAAGAATTGAAAAATGTTTTTCTGGAGTTGTTTGATAACGTACAGGAACAATAAACTACTCAATGTAGTTTATTATTTTTTCATTTTACATTCAAATGAATGTAAAAAAATTTACCCACATACATTCAAATGTATGTATATGAAATGGAGGTTCTATGATGAGAAACTTAGAGTTTATTTTTGTAGCTCTACTGATCGTATCAAGCATCTTGTTGCTTTTTAAGCAGCGTGGTGTTACCAAGTATAATGTCATCATTTTATCGGTAACTTATATAGCCTTATTTGCAACTAACCTTGCAGTCGGGGTCAACTGGCGCTTGATACCAGCTTATATCGTAACAGTGCTTTTGACCCTGCAGGTTTTTATCAAACCACGCAACACGAATGTATCAAAAAAAAGAGGAGTGAGAATTTTAAAAGGGGCAGGTATTGTTGCCGCGGCGGCTGCCATGATTTCTTTACCGACGATTTTTCCCCTGCTCACATTTCCAAAGCCTACGGGAGAATATGCGGTAGGTACGCAAGCCTTTCATCTTGTTGATCAGAATCGAAAAGAATTTGTTGTTCCAAATAGTCAAGTATATCGTGAATTGATGGTACAGGTTTATTATCCAGCCGAAAAAGGAGCAGGCTCTCCTGCTCCTTATAATAAGAATATTGATGCATTAACTAAACAAATATCAGCTACACAGGGATTCCCTTATATCGCAACCACTCATTTGGGATTGACTGAAACCCATTCGTTTACAGACGCCACACCCTTACAAGCAACAAAGAAATTCCCACTGTTATTGTTTGCACATGGTATGAGCCTATACAGTCAACAAAACACCTTTCAGTTGGAAGAGCTGGCGAGTCATGGTTATGTAATCGTTGCTCTTAACTTTACAGGCGATGCGGCAACAACAGTTTTCCCGGATGGAGATCGGGTTGATTTTACACCTATTGAAAATACAATCACTTTTTTAAACAATCGGATTAAACTTTGGGAGCAGGATGCCGCATTTGTGCTAGATGAAGTAATCAAAGCAGATTTTGACGATAAATTTAAGCCGATCGCTAAGTTAATAGACTATGACCGTATTGGTATGTTAGGTCATTCTTTTGGTGGTGCCACTTAAGCTCAAATGTTGGTAAAGGATGCTAGAATCAAAGCTGCCATTGATATGGATGGCGGATTGTATGGTGACCCTATGCCGAAAGATGGCCCTGGAAAGCCGTTTATGCTGATGAATGCCGAGGCTTCGATTAGGTTCATGAAAGAGGCAATTGGCCGGGAACCAGGAAATCGGGATGAATTGTTTGTGGAGGCCTACCTGAGAAATCAAACCATTGAAAAACCTGGCGTGTATACTGCGATAATTCCTAAAACGAATCATGGCAGTTTCACTGACTTAGCAGCCGTTTCGTCGATCATTAATGAACCAGGAGCTGATGTACCCGCGATTTTTCAATTGATTAACGAATTGTCACTGAGCTTCTTTGATAAAAATTTAAAAGGAATCACCGATAATAAAATGAACGAAATTCAGCAGAAACATCCTGAAATTAACTTAACTAGATATTGATACATGGTAGCTGTTTTGTATATGAATGGTGGCACGCCGTCCCGGACTGTTCATCCATTGATCCATCACTTCGGAGGGATCGTCTGACTTTTGGCGATATCTTTTCCTGCGGAACTATAAGTGATTCACATCCTTTAGTTTGTACAATGCGACGAAATGCTCCAAATCTATCAGAAATAACTAGCGAAACTACGCTGAAATAAAGGAAACCCCATAGCTTATAGGAAATTTCCCGATAAGCTATGGGGTTCATTACATATCATAAATATAATATTTATTCAGAAACATCTTGGAATGTTAAACCAGGGAAAACGGTATAATTCTTTAATTGGGTATCACTGATTATGTTTGCATAATCTATTAGGTATCCCTTGCTCATATATGGAGCTACATCAAAGTCCCATTCAGCCACAAATGGTGTGGATAAGTTCATGTAATGAACTATTTTTACACGTACTTTGTATTGGTCTCCATCGCTCCTACCTTCCCCTTTTCTTTTAGCATCTACTATTTTTTTAGCATCTACTATTTTCAACTCTAGAATGGAAGGATATACTCCTCCTCCTGGTAGTTCGATTGAACCGTTATTCAAGTAACTAGAGGCTATTGTTTTTTTCCAAGCTTCTTCATCCCTTGAATCATATGTAACGAAATACTTATTAATCAAAGATACGATGTCTGCCCATTGTCCCCCAGTCAGATTTAATTTTTCATTCCATAGATCAGGAGTAGAAACCGAAGTTCCGCTTTTCTGATTAATAATTACTGTTTGTTTTTTAGAATCCCAAGTCACATCAGCACCTAATGCCTTAGAAATCGTACTAATAGGAACCATGACTCTTCCATCAACATTGCGAGGCGAAACGTCAGTAGGTACTGTTCGACCGTTTACAACAATTGAAATTTTCCCACTAGCAAATGCTCCCCCAATTAACAAAGAGGTAAGAGCAAAAACAAGTGATACAACAATGACCTGCTTTTTCTTCATTTTAAACCTCCTAAAATATATTATTGGACGGAATTCCCAGAATGATCTTATCACACTTATTGATAAATTACATCTTTATCGATCTTCATATCTATCCGGCAGTAGTTTTTTCCATTCACAATATACATTTACCGACGCTCCAGCATATGGAATGGGAAATACTTTTATTTTGTTTATTTCACTCACTCCTAATAATATCTATACTTTATTTAATGATACTTCTCTATTCCTCGCTGCTCTGCCAGCAACAAATTTACCATACCACTATAGCTATTCAAACCGTCTGTCTGATTATTCGCCTTCAGATATAAGTCATTTACAATTCTTGAAATACTCGAAATAACACCCTCATACTTATCCCGATACTGCTCATTTTGTACTATGTCATGCTGCACCGCCTTGGACAGACTGGACATTATATCAGACGCCTGATCTGAATCAACTTTCTTTAGTGCTGATATAGAATAATCAAACGCTAGAAAAAAACCACTGTAGAGTATCATTGGATCATCCTGCTGCTTACATGCCAGATAAGCTATAAAATTTGCCTCATCCTCATGCATAAAACCACTCTGATGTGCCAATTCATGTGCCATAGTAGCAGGCACTAAGAAAACTGGCACATTAACATTAATATTGGATTCAAAAGTAAAAGGGACAAAAATACCGTGTATCCCTGCACGCGACATTAGTTTTGACATCACCACTGGTTTTGGTGTTGAATATAAAGAATGCTCCAAAACAGGATATTTCTTTGATAACATTTGCATCGACAGCACTGCGTGTTGTGCATAATAATTAAAATTATCTGGTACTTGAGCCAAAAGAGCAGTATCCTCTAACTTTTCCCTTGCCAATTCCATTTCAACAGCAAGTGACTTACACAATTTCACTAGTTCGTCCTCGCTGTAGTTTCCCTCTTGATATTCGGTATAGGACAAAAAAGAATATCTGTGATAGTTTATTCCACCCAAAACAGTATAGCAAAAATATATCACGCTACAGATTGCAACTATTCCTAGAGTACCACGATAAACTACCATCCTACGTGCACCTTTACTCATGATAACCTTGCGCACATAATAACCTATATAAAATAGAAAAAGTAACACAACCAACACTACGAGCCATTCACTGACAGAAAATTTGACCCAAGAAGGTACAAATCCTACTGTTTTTGACAATATCGGATATACAGACTTACTGTATTTTTCTGCCCAATCCTGATGGTTCTGCGCGTATTTTGTCAGTATATAAGCCATAACTCCCAGTGAGATCAATGGCAATCTCTTAAGTAAAAGCTTTTTGATAACACATCCTCCTATCAAAGCCAATCGGCTGCATTTATTATTTATTTGGTGGAGCCAAGGTGATTACGCTCGCAATGCTCACTCCATCCTTTATGGGATGTCCCATTCCTGATTGTTCTTTCTGTCGAAGCTTACTCAACGAAGACTACCTTAGGGGTGGAATGGGACGCCGTGCTCTATCGCCTTCGGCTCCTTGCGCGCGGACGAACCCGGGGTTCGCCCCCTTTTGCAATCCACCAAAATAAAAAAGCAGCCAATCGGCTGCATTTATTATTTATTTGGTGGAGCCAAGGGGGATCGAACCCCTGACCTCATCGCTGCCAGCGATGCGCTCTCCCAGCTGAGCTATGGCCCCATATTTTTGTATGCCAAACCATTATACTACCTCAACACAATTTCCTGCAAATTCCTATTATCGGCCTTGGTAGATTATTTTCTACTTCTTTTTAACAATTTCATAGCAATAGGAAGCACTTAGACATCATTCCTTCTTATTTCTCTATTTATCTTTCTTTTTCATTAAACCGTACAAATCCCATGATTCGTTAGGTCGTGTTTTTTCTTTGATCGATTTCATTTTCAATTGACCCGAAATGGATATCATTGTATTCTCTAACGAAGATATCCCCTTTTCTTCCCCCTCGAAGCACACCCTTGAGTATAACTTCGTCTACATCATTGGCATCCCAATTGGTTGTTTTGGAGGTATAGGAGCACTTCTTGGATTAAGTCTCTCAAATGACAATCTTCCCGAAGTCTATACATACCTCCTCCAAAATGATCATATCATCATCATTGCGAACATCATTCTAGGACATACGCTCGTATCAAGCATATACCGAACACAAGCACACTAAACCATTCATTATCTACATCCTTATTGAATAACATTTATCCTAGATAACACGCTGTTGGTTAGGCGTGTTTCTTTGTGCTCATAACAAGGCTTCATCTTACGCCGTTGTTTATCGGTCTACAGACTGACTGGAAAACCATTCCACAGAAGGTTTATCAGGCTGTAAATTACTTTTACAATGCAAATAGACTAAAAAACGAGTGCATACATTCCATCTTGAAGTAAGGAGAAATGGAAATGAACAATAATTTCAACATAGCAGGTTCGAGCAGCAGTGAATGGGCTGTTCAAGCCCGTGGGCTCGTCAAAACATTCGGAGACAATCGCGCTGTCGATGGCGTAGACTTGAACGTTCGCGCTGGTTCGATATACGGCGTGCTGGGTCCAAATGGAGCAGGGAAAACGACGACGATTCGAATGTTAGCTACTTTATTGCGTCAGGATGCTGGCGAGGCACGGATCTTCGGACACGATGTCGTGAAGGAATCCCATATCGTCCGTCAATTAATTGGGGTCACAGGACAATACGCATCGGTTGACGAGTCCCTAAGCGCGACCGAGAACCTCATTATCTTCTCGCGGCTGCTCGGTCTAGGTCGTGCGGAAGCGCGGCGCAAGGCTGCTGACTTGTTAGAGGAGTTTGGCTTGTCAGAGGCAGCCAAGCGACCGCTCAAGAGCTTCTCAGGAGGCATGCGCCGCAGGCTGGATTTGGCTGCGAGTCTCATTGCTCAGCCTCCGCTCATCTTTTTGGATGAACCGACAACAGGGCTGGATCCGCGTACGCGCTCACAGATGTGGGATACGATTCGCCGTTTAGTCGATACAGGCTCAACCGTGCTCCTCACCACACAGTACCTCGATGAAGCCGATCAGTTGGCAGATCGTATCGCGGTTATCGACCGCGGCCAAGTTGTCGCAGAAGGCACAGTGGATGAACTGAAGGCTTCCGTTGGAACGTCGTCGCTGCATGTAAGACTCCAACATGAAAAAGATATCGCCGATGCGCGTGCAATCGTAGATCAAGTACTTCAAGTCCGCTCCAATGTAACCGCCGAAGCTGGAACCATCACTGCACCGATGGCCGACGCCGACCAAGTAACCGACCTGTTGATCGCTCTGCGCAACAAAGAAATTCGACTTGCCGAAATCAGCGTACAGAAACCTACCCTTGACGAAGTATTTCTAACCATCACCGGGAACAGCTCTGCGAGTGCGATAGAGAACACGAACGCGATCCACAATACCGAACGCATGAACGTTAGAGAGGAGGCACGAGTATGAGTAATGCAACCGTAAATAAGAACCCAAACCAGCAGTTAAAAAACTATGCCAGCTTCGGTCAGTCACTGCGTAATTCAATGACAATGGCCTATCGTGGGCTGCTCAAAATAAAGCGTACCCCCGAGCAATTGTTCGATGTAACCATTCAGCCCATTTTGTTTACCCTCATGTTCACCTATATATTTGGCGGGGCAATCTCAGGAAATGTACATGATTACTTACCGATCATTATCCCCGGCATTCTTGTTCAGACGGTCATCACGAGTGCCGTCGCCACTGGTGTCCAATTGCGTGAAGATATGGATAAGGGCGTATTCGACCGCTTCAAGTCACTTCCGATCGCGCGTATTGCGCCTTTGGCGGGAGCCCTTCTGGCAGATACGATCCGTTTTGCCATTGCGACCGTACTCACCTTTGTGATGGGCTACTTGATGGGCTATCACCCAGCCGGAGGCCTAGGTTATGTCGCAATCGCCGGCTTGCTTGTCATTGCGTGCTCTTGGGCAGTCAGCTGGATTTTTGCCTTTTTCGGCGTCATTGCTCGTACAGCCGCAAGCGTACAAGGGATTGCCATGATGGTGCTGTTCCCGCTCACCTTCCTCTCTAATGCGTACGTACCGGTCAATACGATGCCAGATTGGCTTCAATGGTTTGCTAATATAAACCCAATCACTCATTTAGTAAGTGCTGTACGTGAGCTCGCCAATCAAGGTACGATCGGCATTGAATTTGGCCTCACTCTCCTGTGCGCTATGGTCATTGTAGCCATCTTCGCTCCACTCACCGTTCGGGCTTATATGCGCCGCACCTAAATTTCAAATAAGCAGCCCTCAACAATTTCGGTAACTGAAAAAACATCTTAACACCCAAATGTAAACATGTACGGTAAGGAGTAGAGAATTAAATCCCTGCTCCTTATCGCATGATACGGGAAATGGAAGTATTCCTAACAGAGTCATACTACACCCGTAGCAGAGAAGGGAATATCCTTGAATATCCACGGATAACCCCCTTAATTCTATTTTACGAATCGCCTGTAGAGGTCTATACTTAAGGGGTATTAAGGAACAAGGCACTTCTTAAATAGCTTCGTTCAATCGGGATGCTTCAATCCCCCTTGAACCCAGTTATCATACGGGTTCTTAGCTCAGTTGGTAGAGCAGTTGACTCTTAATCATCAGGTCGAGGGTTCGAACCCCTCAGAACCCACCAATTATGTGATCAAAACGGCAGAGAATGCCGTTTTTTTGTTGCATTTTCCCGCTTACCAAACATTGATCCTCCCAATAGAATCTTGCATCCCATGTCCCCTCCCCTAAGATTCTGTTGTTCATCGAAAATTTCACTTTACATTAAGGTTACATAGAATCTGGATTAAGTTTGCTCCTATATTCTGATGATGCACGAAAATGATACAGAGGAGAGAGCAAAACAATGAATATATTTTCCAAGCGCGTGACGGCCATTGCACTGACCTTCACCGTGGTAACCGGCTTGCTCAGCGGTACGGGTACATTATCGAAAGTATCGGCAGCTGCGCCCGTAAACATAGGACCCCAAGACCCAAAAGAAGTTGAGCAATTTGCTGATGAATTTTTTAGCCGTCCTGAAATTAAGGACAGTATGGCAGGAGCTGCGTTTGTCGTCGTCAAGGGTGACAAGGTGCTGTTGAAGAAAGGTTACGGCTATGCAGATGTGGATAAAAAGCTGCCAGTCGATCCGGATCGAACCGTATTCCGCGTCGCTTCGATTTCCAAGGTGATCACCGCTACGGCCGTGATGCAATTGGCAGAGCAGGGTAAAATCGATTTGAACAAAGATGTGTCTGCATACCTGGGAGATATTAAAATTCCAAATAAGACTGGCACTCCCCTAACCACGAAGCATTTAATGACGAATTCGACCGGATTCGAATTCGGGGACGGCTCCGAATTATCTACCGACGATTTAACTAGAGAAGCATCTATCAAGCAATATGTATCGGACAATACGCCTACAGTGATCCGCAAGCCTGGCCAGTACTACCGCTATGACAATCTAGGCTTTACGATTCAAGGTTACATCGTAGAGCAAGTGAGCAAACAGCCATTTGGCACATACGTGCAGGAGCATGTTTTTAAACCGCTAGGTATGACAAACAGCGATTTCCGCGTAACCTCGAACATTACGAAACACTTGGCCGTTCCATATAACGTGATGGGAGAAGCAATTCCCACTTACGCAACGGTACCGACAGAGCTTCCAGGGGGCGGCATGTTCTCTACTGGTGCTGATATGGCCAACTTTATGCTCGCCCATCTAAACGGCGGCAAGCTGGGTGATGCAACGATTCTTAAGACAGAAACAGCAGCAGAAATGCATAAGCCTCAGCTCGCCGTGCATGAGAAGCTGCCGAACATGGCCTACGGATTCGAATACGCCAATCAGCAGCAATACAACGGACGTTATCTCATTGAGAAATCCGGGGACATGGCCGGGTATCACAGCAATATGTGGTTGATTCCTGATGAGAAGGTCGGCATTTTCGTTACTGTAAATAAAGATGTTGAGTTCCGCAAGGATTTGTTGGAAGCATTCATGGATCATTATTACCCGAAGAAAGAAGGCGCCCAGGCTCCTCATGAGCGAGCAACACGATCATTGGAAAAATTTGAGGGAATGTACAGCGATTTGCGAAATCGGATGTGGACCTCTCGGATTCGTGCCGAAGATGGCAAGCTTATCGTGAAGGATCCGTTTGGAGAGCACATACTGCATGAAATCGAGCCACTGCTCTTCCAAGATGAACAAGGCGTAAAAGCTGCATTCAAGTTAAATGACAGCGGCGAGGTAAAGGCATTTTATTACGACCTGAAATCAGATAGTTGGACCGAAAAATTAGCGGCGCCGCAGCAATATCAGGATGTTAATGACGACCATCCGTATGCTCCGTATATCTATCACTTGCGCCAATTGAAAGTCATTGATGACAGAAGCGGCGACAACCGCTTTCAGCCTGCACAAGCAATTACCCGGGAACAGTTTATCGGTTGGTTTATTCGATGGGCCGGGGTGTCTCCATCCAAGAGCAAGCCTGCTTTCATAGATATATCCGACAGTTCATTTGCTAAAGAAATACAATCTGCTTATGAGCTTGGTGTCATTCAGAAGCCTGAGAGCGGCAAATTCCATCCGCAGGAATTGTTGACGCGTCAGGAAGCAGCGACTATTATATGGCGTATGGCATTCAACCATGTGGGTACAGGACCGAAAGAAGCCCAGCTCAGCGGCTCCACCGATACCTGGGCGCGCGAAGGCGTTCAGTTCGTCATTGCCAAGCAATTATTTGGGCCTGAAGTTGTCCAAGGGAAAAACGGCACGTACAATTATCGATCCAAGCAGCCGATGCTGAAGCAAGAAGCTGCAGCGATGCTGTCTACGTTCGCTGACAATTTATTCTAATTCAACACAACTCCCGATCCATCTGCGCTTAGCCGCAAGTGAATCGGGAGTTATTGTTGCATACATAGAGGTGGAACAACAAATGAAAACCATACTTATTATTGATGATGAAGCCGAAATTCGGGAACTGCTGACCATCTATTTAACCAACCACGGCTATGCCACGATTACAGCCGGGAACGGTGCCGAAGCGATGACCATCTTGCAGGAGCAGTCCATCGATTTGGTCATAGCCGATATTATGATGCCGCAAATGGATGGCTTGGAATTACTCAAAAAAACACGGCAGAATTCGCAAATTCCGTTTCTCTTTATTTCTGCCAAGTCTGACGATATGGATAAAATCTACGGCTTGCAGCTAGGGGCGGACGATTACGTGGGCAAGCCCTTCAACCCACTGGAAGTCGTCAGCCGCGTTCAAGCGCTGTTCAGGCGAATCGACTCTTTTGCCAAGGTGGATAGGCAGGAGCAGGAAGTTATCGAAATCGGAGATGTGAGGCTGAATACAAGGAGCTGCCAACTGTTCAAGTCCGGCATCCCAAGAGAATTGACATCATACGAATTCAAGATTGTGGAGCTTCTTATGAGAGAGGCTGGCAGAGTATTGACCAAAGCGCATATTTACGAGCAGGTGTGGGGCGAGGAATACATCGGAGACGAAAATTTAATTATGGTGTACATAAGCAAAATCCGTGAGAAAATTGAGGATAATCCGAGAAAGCCTATCCACCTCATTACGATTAGGGGGTTAGGCTACCGTTTTGAAAAAAGCAAATAATCTCTCCGGTCGACGTCCCTTGAAACGGGTATTTTTTCGAAATTATGCAGTGATCTGCGTCCTGATGATAGCAGCGATTATTGTATCTCTCCTTAGCACGAACCTATTTATGAGGCGGTATATAGATGAACTGGTCGTTGCTAAAATTAATGGAACGGATATTTATCGATACCCTTTCCATAACATTAGCGAGCATTTGCTGGACAAGTACGGCGGTTGGTTCGAAATCGTGAATGAGTCAGGCGAAATCATTTTTGTCAAAGGAAACAAAGAGGACGACATCAAGCATTACGAAGACGGTCAAATGTATGCCAAGATGGATGTAGAGCGCAACGATGATGCAATCTCCTACCATGCATACCAAGCCAAAGGGCCGAACGGCGAATCTTATGTATTGCTGTGGAAAATTCCTGAGCGCTTGTTGAAATTATCAACTGCGACAACGATCTTTGCTGCGTTATTAGCAATTTTATTATTTATCCTGCTTTACTTTTACGCCCGCTATTCGGTTAGACAAGTGAAAAAGCCGTTGCGGCAAATCTTAGAAGGCATCAAAGAGATGGAGCACTTCAATTACACGAAGCGGCTTCATTATTCAGCCGAACAGGAATTCGCGGAAATACAAGATGCGTTTAACGGCATGGCTGAACGATTGCAGCGCACTTCTGCTGAGAAGGAAGCCGCCGAGAACAATAAGCGAAACATGCTGCTGCATCTATCGCATGATTTGAAGACGCCGATTACTTCAATTTACGGTTATTCGCAGCTTCTGTTGGACAATCAGGCACTGGAAGACAAAGATACCCGCAAATATATTCAATACATTTACGATAAGTCAGCTTATATGGCCAATCTGATCAAAGATTTATTTGAACTGGCGAAGCTGGATGACAAGCATACGGAATTGAGCAAAGAGAAAGTGAACGTTACGAAATGGTTCCAGCAGCTCGTGGTGGAATTTTATCCGGAAATAGAAGAGAAGGGATTTGAGCTTGAAGCACATATCCCGGAAGAACCGCTCTATGTCAAGATGGACAAGATTCATATGAGTCGCGTCATCACCAACTTAATTAGCAATGCACTGCGATATAATCCAGCGGGAACGGTGCTCTATGTCTCATGTGCACGACAAGAAGGAAACGTTATACTGTGGATCGGAGACGACGGTATCGGCGTTCAGGAGCCGATCAAGGAACATATTTTCGAAGAATTCATCCGCGGCGATGGCCCGATTAAAGACAGTACAGGCTTAGGTCTCGCCATTTGCAAAAAAATCATAACGCTCCATGATGGCACGATTGAACTAACGCAGGATCAGTGTTACCATACCTTGTTTCAAATCACGTTGACTATTACGGAGGACTAGAGTTCCTTCACGATGTCGGGCATCACCTTCAGGCTTCGATACCACGGATCGTTTGCATGCCCGGATCTAGCCCATTGCAATATTAAGCTCCAGTTTGAAGTATTCCTTTTGGTGTTACACCCTTTACAAACGGATCATCCCGTGTATAATGAAAGCTGTCAAGCATATGAACGATGGAACAACTGCATAGTGAATTTCGAACACTAGGGGTGCTGTAACAAGCTGAGAGACAGCGGCAACGCTGTTAACCCTTATAACCCGAACTAGATAATACTAGCGTGGGGAAGTGTAGTCGACTGATTGATATAAGCTGCGGCTTCATCATGTTCGTCATTGCATGAAGCCATGTCATACCCTTGTATCCTCAAGCGTAACTGCACCGACTCACGGTGCAGTTTTTTTGTTGTCTGCTGACCACAATTTGATTCGTCAGGGAGGATATAAGTTATGAGTCAGTTATCTTGCGGTACGAGCCGCATCGTTGGTTGTCGCTTTTCCATCTATCCGATGAGCGATCGCTTTGTTGAACTTATTTTAGGAGCGTTGCGAGACACAGACATGTCTAAGGTATGGTGCCATACCGATGATGTCAGCACCTGGGTTCGTGGGCGCAGTGAACATGTATTCGATGTCGTTCAGTCAATTTTTTTACATAGCGCGGCAAGTGGAGAACATGTTGTGCTGAATGCTACGTTCTCTGTTGGCTGTCCGGGCGACACACAAGGAGATGCCTTCATGAGTACGGACGAAATTCGAATGAATGCGGAACGATATCAAGCGATTCCTCTCAAGGTCGCAGCTCATTTTGCGCTCTATCCGCTCGGAACGGCAGATTACATGGATACGATCTATGAGATCATTGGCCTTGCTAAGGAAGAAGGCACTTTCGATGAGAGCGCTCATTATGCAAGCCGCTTAGAAGGAGATGCACAGCGAGTATTTGCTACACTTGAGCATGCCTTTAATCGGGCGAGAAAATCAGACAAGTCCCATGTGGTGATGACAACTACGATGTCAGCCAACAGCCCTTCCACAAGGTAGCAGCTGAAGATAAAGAATTTCCAAAATGCAAGCTACAAACCCAACGGACTCATCCGATCATCGTTCTAAGAAAAGAGGAATGTTCATGAATTCGCGAAACAGCCAATGGAAATTACGAGATATCGTCGTTCTCAGTTCATTATCTGTTGTGTTTGCCGTCATTTATCTGCTCTTCTTGCAAATAGGCAATGTGCTTGTTGGCTTTATGGGGCCAATGGGATATGAAGTCATCTTCGGCATTTGGTTTATCGTATCGATCATCGCCACCTATATTATCCGCAAACCGGGGGCTGCGGTCATCTCAGAGACAGTCGCTGGACTGATTGAGGTATTAATCGGCAACGCCGTAGGGCCTATTTTGATTGTATCCGCCCTAATTCAAGGTTTGGGTGCCGAAGCCGTATTTGCCGCTACAAGATATCGGAATTATTCAACCAAAGTGCTCATGCTGGCTGGGGTGGGATCCGCTGTATTCAGCTTCGCATGGGGGTATTTCCGCAGCGGTTATGCGGCCTACTCTGTTGGTCTCATCATCGCGATGTTCGTCGTTCGCTGTATAAGTGGCGCACTCCTCTCGGGTCTGCTTGGCAAATGGATTGCGGACGCACTGGCCAATACAGGAGTTCTTAGAAGCTTCCCAATTGCAAAGGGGCAGCGATAACATGGCAAGCCCAGCGCTTCTCAATTCCAAGTACCCAGCACAATTGAATATACAACGTGACGTCGAGCATGGAACTCTTATTGCACTGGAAGCCACTGATCTGACACTCGCCTTCGAGACCGAAGGCGAGCCTGTCTTATCCAACATCAATGTCACCCTGCATGAGGGGGAAACCGTTCTGCTGCTAGGCCCAAGCGGCTGCGGCAAGAGCTCGCTAGCCTTCTGCCTTACCGGCCTGTATCCACATGCAATAATTAGTCTCGTCGATGGCAGTGTCCTCGTGTATGGCAAGCCAATCGAACAATACGATTCCGGTGAAGCGGCCCAGCATATCGGAATTGTATTTCAAGATTTCGAAAGTCAGTTCTGTATGCTGCGTGTAGAAGAGGAAATAGCCTTTTGCCTAGAAAATCGGGATTGTCCTCGAACTGAGATGGAATCCTTGATTCAAGAGGTATTAGAAAAGGTAGGATTACTCGCATGGCGACATGCGTATATCCACGAGCTATCGGGAGGCATGAAGCAGAAGCTGGCTCTCGCCTGCGCTCTAGCCCTTCGCGTGCACATGCTTGTATTGGATGAGCCCACATCGAATCTCGATCCGTATACAAGATACCAATTTGCTGTACTCATTTCAGAACTGGCATGCAAGGAAGGGATGGCTCTGCTCATCATTGAGCATCAATTGGACGATTGGATCGGCATGACGGATCGCCTGCTCGTGATGGATGAAGATGGAGCCCTCGTCTTTGACGGTCTTCCTGTCTCCTACTTCAAGCATCATGCATCTGAAGCCAAGTCACGTGGTATCTGGCTTCCGCAAGCGCTGGAACTGCAGCAATCCATCCGTGAGTGGTTTAATCGTAGCAACAGTAGCGATAGCAGCATCGATGACGATAGTAGTAACATTAGCGATTTCAGCAATTATGATGATCAGTTTGTTCGTCAGCGTCTCACCGCCGCAGCCCCTGCACTCACAGACGAAGATCTCTTGAAGCTGCTGCTGTCGCTGCCTGAATGCGCACAGCAGGATGTGATGCGCATCCTAACATCAGCTCAATCTAACGGTTCCCCACGGAAGCCTGAGGAAGTCTTGCAAGCGAACAACCTTGTCTATCGGCGCAAAGGGAGAGTAATCCTCGATCACGTGTCCCTTACTCTGCGCGCAGGGGAATGGGTGGCACTAGTCGGTCCGAACGGAGCTGGGAAATCTACCCTCGCCTCCCTCTTATCTGGATTGACACAGCCGGATGAAGGTCAAATCATTCTGAATGGCATGCCTCTTCATCGATATGCAGAGCGGGAGCTGAGAGCCTTCATCGGATATGTATTCCAGAATCCAGAGCATCAGTTCATTACCGATACCGTGTTCGATGAACTTGCATTCGGGATGCGCTTGCAGCTTCTGAGCGAAGAAGAAGTACAGCAGCATGTCGGAGAAGCCTTGACACGCTTCCGCTTGAACAAGGTTGCCAATGCCAATCCCTTCTCCATCAGCCAAGGGCAGAAGCGAAGACTTAGTGTCGCTTCCGTTCTTACCGACAGCCAACAGCTATTGATATGCGATGAGCCGACATATGGACAAGACGCTTATACATCCAAGCAGCTGATGGACACCCTGCAAGCACGAACCCAAGCAGGCGCAACTGTCCTGATGATCACGCATGATATGGAGTGGGTTCAGACCTATGCCGACCGAATTATCGTGCTAGATGAAGGTTCCATACGGTATGACGGCAGCCCTACCAAGCTGTGGAGGGAGCACCCTGAGCTCGTGGAGAAGTGTCATCTGCGTATGCCGATGAACTTCGCAGTGGCATCTCGCTTACTTGCACAGACGCCAGGTATCGAAGGAGGAGATCATCCTGATACTCCATGATTGGAATCCAAGCATTAAGGGGCTTGCGATCATTATAGCGGTTATTATGCTGTCGTTGACGTTCGATCCGGTTACACCGCTTGCAGCACTTGTCTACATCGTTCTATTTACATTCCTATTAGGGAACATATCATGGCGTAAATGGCTGCTTAGCTTCTGCCCCTTCCTCATTATGGGCATCGGCTACGTGTGGACGGCTCTCGTCTTCCCGCGTTCTGCCGATCCCGCTTCAAGTGCCATTCTATGGCAGTGGGGGTCGTTCATCATTACAGAGGCCACGTTCCAGCAGGCGATATCACTCGGACTCAGAGTGCTTATCTTCTCCGCCTTGTCGCTCATCTTCATCTTGACGACAGATCCTGTTCGCTTCATGCTGAGCCTGATGCAGCAGTGCAAGCTGTCGCCCAAGTGGGCATACGGTATTCTGGCAGGCTATCGCTTCCTCCCCTTCTTCAAGGAAGAACTGCGCATCATACAGGATGCCCACCGCATGCGAGGCATAGAACGGGAGCGTGGCTGGAAGAGCAAGCTGCGGGCATGGAAGCGTTATGCAATTCCACTGCTCGCTTCAGCTATCCGCAAGTCGGAGCGTGTAGCTGCCGCCATGATATCGAAGGGATTCACAGGCCGACGTGGAAGAGCTTATTATGTGAAGCTTCGAGTTACATGGAAGGATTGGGCCTTGCTCTTCCTTCTGCTAGGCGGAATCGCGTTATGCTACTACGTATCCTGGAAACTTGGGTTCGTACAATGGTATCAAGGACAATTGTGACACATTATGACACCCTTTTCGTACATCCTGCATAACATATCTAAGCACATTGTGTGTTCCGCTATTATGCGAAAAGGAGGTCTTTCTATGCCTAAAAAAATCACACCTAAGAAGATTACTTCTAAGACGTTATCCCCCCATTACTCCAAAAGTGTAAAGTTCTTGAAAAAATTCGTAAAGATAAAGGCCAAAAACGGTAACATATATACAGGCACCATCGTGAAAGTAGATAAAAAGAGAGTGTACTTAAAGGTCAACTCCGTAAAGCATGCGGGAAAAGTACACACTTCATTTTTCCCTTTCATCTTGCCGTTGGTGCTCTTCGATCTCCTTGCTATCGTGCTGCTTGACACCCGTAGACGAATTATTTTTTAACGGTCTATTCTCCCTCAAATTGTTGAGGGAGTTTTTATTTGGCAATCCGCACAGTAATAGATTGCTCTATAAAATATAACAAACCCCTCAAGCATATGTTGCTTAAGGGGTTCTGGTATGAATTATTTATCTGGATGTTCGCCAAGGGCGTTCTTCGACAGAAGATGATTCAGTTCCTTCATAAACATGCTGATATCCTTGAACTGACGATAGACCGATGCGAACCGCACATAAGCAACTTCATCTACTGGATAGAGCTGCTCCATGACGAAATCACCGATGACACGGCTGTCTACCTCCGCATGGGCGGTATCGCGCAGCTGCTTCTCGACCTCCGAAGCAATCATCTCCAGCCGTTCCACAGATACGGGACGCTTCTCACAGGCACGAATAAGTCCGCGCAGCATCTTATCCCTACTGAACTCTTCCCTGCTTCCATCCTTCTTAATAACGATGAGCGGAGTCTCCTCCACCATCTCAAATGTAGTAAAGCGTCTGCTGCACAGCTCGCACTCCCGCCTGCGGCGAATAGACTTATTGTCGTTCGCTGGACGAGAATCAAGTACCTTTGTTCCTAAGTGGTCACAATAAGGACACTTCATTTTCGTTCCTCCGTTCTACTCTTGATGTTTATCACAATTCACTTTTTAAAAAGTTACCAGTGGTTACCTGTAATGATCTTTGAAAGAATGCACACAATACAATTACCAACCGCAAGGAGGTGAATCAAATGAGCCAAAACAATCGTTCCAGCAACAACTTGGTCGTACCTCAAGCGACAGCAGCTCTTGAACAAATGAAGTTCGAGATCGCACAAGAGTTGGGCATTGCCATCCCATCTGACGGATACTATGGCAACATGGCAACTCGTGACACGGGTTCTATCGGGGGTTACATCACGAAGCGCCTTGTCCAAATCGCTGAACAATCTCTTGCAGGTCAATACAAATAATGACGGAAGAAGCGTCGGACATCATGCGCGATAACGGTATCGGCTTGTCCGATGCTTCTTCTTCATTCTACTTTATTTTCGGATAGATGTTTTTATACTTATCATAATAATGGATAACACGCTGTACGTACAACTTTGTTTCCCCATATGGAATTTGCTGCTTGGCTGTGTCATAGCTGCCGTCCCATACTTTGTTGCGAATCCATTTGTTCACATTGCCGGGACCCGCGTTGTAAGCAGCGATCGCCGCGATCCAATTCTCATTGAATTGCTTATGCAGCGATTTTAGATACCATGTTCCAATAAGAATATTGGGGTCGGCCGTATTTTTCAACTCGTCCAAAGACCAACGATTATTCATCTTCAGCTGCTCCATCGCCCATGTGGCCGTTTCCGGCATCAGCTGCATGACTCCAATCGCTCCCTTGCGAGATTCGCGCCCCGCTTGGAAGTTCGTCTCCACTCGAATGATAGCAGCCACAAGCAGAGGATCTACATCATATTGAGCTGCATATTTGCGGATCTCGTCTTCATATGCAATCGGGTACATCCATCTCCCCAGCCATTGCGACTGAACGAACAGCAAGAACAGCATGCCCACAAACAACAGCAATAGCACTCTCTTTTTGCGGAGCATTTTCATCATACGATTCATGGCAAGCCTTTCTCCGACCAGAAATGGTCGAGCTGCTTGATCGTATCTTCCAGCGAACTGCTATTGTCGATAATAATGTCCGCCAGCTCTCGCTTTTTCTCCATACTCCACTGAGCATTCAGCCTCTGTTCAGCTTCGCGCTCGCTCCAACCGTCCCGTTCCATTAGACGCTGTAATTGAACACTTTTTGGAACATACACTACCAATATCGAATCGAACATCTCGCTTAGACCTGACTCATACAGGAGCGGAATATCAACGACAACAAGACGTTCTGGATAGTCCGTCTCATATTGATGCATTTGACGCTGGATTTCCTTCCGGATAGCCGGGTGGGTGATGCTTTCTAACGCTTTGCGACTTGTCTCGTCTGCAAAGACAACCTCCCCTAATCGCTTCCGATTGAGCGTTCCGTCCGCAAGCAGCATGTCCGATCCGAAATGCACCGCAATTTGTTCCAACACGGGACTGCCAGGGAGAACGACTTCCCTGGCAATCTTATCAGCATCAACCAGCAGAGCGCCTCGCTCCACTAGTAATCGGGAGACGGTGCTCTTGCCGGAAGCAATGCCTCCGGTTAACCCGATGTTCATGCCTTCACCTCATTCTATAATAATGCCGCTTACGTCAGCAGCTTAATAATCCCCATTATAATTAACATCAGTCCTGGCACAAATGACAGCTTCCCAATCCAGCGCGCGCCTGCGAATGCAATCCCAACATGAATGCCGAATCGCAGAAATATGCCGCTGAATAAGGCAATAACAATCGCGGTCATGAGTGCAGGATAGCCTAACAGCGCGGCTCCTATACCCGCTCCAAATGCATCCAACGACAACGCTACTCCAAGCCACGCAGCCTCTATTGCACTAATGGTGCCCGAACGATCCATGTCCGCTGCGCTTGGAGTCTTCAATATTTGAATGACAACGCCCAGGCTCTTCAATTGAATGCGCACCACTTGCTTCGGCTCATCCCCCATCGGAATAGATGAAACTGAAGAGGATTGAACAACTGCTGATATATGCATCTGATCTGCTGCCGCATCTTCACTGCTTGCTATCTGATCCAACGGAGCATCCTCATCGTGCGATGAGCGAAGCAGCTGCAGGATAGCCCAACAGCCAATCCCGACAAGAATAAGTGATCCGATCCATTGAGCTACAGCAGGAGATACATACTGAATAAGCAAGTTGCCCACTTGCATCGACAGTAGAATGACCAGGCCAGAGCAGCATGCAATGACAGCAATTGAAGTCCAAGGGATGCGGAGCCGGCGCAATCCGTAGGTCATTCCTACTCCGAAGCTATCCAGACTCAATGCAAAAGCCAGGATGAACAAAGATACTGTATGAATAAGCAACTACCGTTCCCTCCCGCTAGGCAGTTCCCAAGCTAGTGCAAACTAGCGTACAACTCACAGCTTAGGAATCCCGATTTACCATATCATATGGGCAAGAGTGGATAAGAGTGCTTATTCAACTTTTCAGTTTACCTAGGTTTCCATTACTTAGAACGATGCTGGCATACCGGGCAGTAATGGGTACCCCGACCGCCGACTACTGTCTTCTCAATGATACTGCCGCATTGAACACAAGGTTGCCCTTGACGTCCATACATTTGCAGCTGATGCTGGAACATCCCCATTTCCCCTTGGCCATTCACATATGACTTGATAGAAGAGCCGCCAGCTTCAACCGCTTCCTTAAGGGTATCAATAATCGCGCGATGCAGAAGCGCGTACTCTTCGTCCGTAAGCTCATCTGCCGCACGATTCGGGTGAATGCCTGCTCTGAACAGAGCTTCATCCACATAAATATTTCCGATTCCTACTACGATGTTCTGATTCAGCAGGACTGGCTTAATAAAGCTGCGTCGTCTTCTCATCGCTTCTGCGAAGCGTTCGACGGTAAATTCCGGAGACAAGGGTTCTACTCCCAGCTTATGAAGAGGAGGCTGCTCCCATTCCTCACCTGCTGCGAATAGATGCATCGTACCGAATTGGCGGACATCCTTATAACGCAGCTCAGTACCGTCATCGAAATGGAAAATAACATGCGTATGCTTCTCAACTGGCTCATTAGCAGCATATACGCCGTAGCGTCCTTCCATACGCAGATGGGATACAAGAACAAGCCCATCCAGCAGGATCCGCAAGAACTTGCCCCTGCGTTCAACCCGTTCAATCGTGTGACCCTTCAATGCATCACAAAATTGCTCTATTTCTGACGGCCGCTGGATAATACGAGGCAGCGTAACCGTTACCCGCTCAATCCGCTTTCCAGCGACCAATGTATTTAATGTTTGTTTGACTGTTTCTACTTCCGGCAATTCCGGCATGTCCAATCACCTCTTGATATATTCATTATACCGAAAAAGCCGCTCTCATGTAGGCTTGGCGGTTATTACATCGTTCTCGCTCACCGCCTTGGCTTACGTTCTACTTCGCTTCATACCAATTCTCGCCGCTGTTTACATCTGCTCGTAGCGGAACACAGAGCTCAATAGCCGATTCCATTACTTCAGGAACAAGCTTCAACATCGTCTCCATCTCTTCATCTGGAACCTCGAATACCAATTCATCGTGTACTTGCAGCAGCATGCGGCTCTTCAGCCCCGCTTCGCGCATACGAGCATCCATCTGAACCATAGCGAGCTTAATAATATCTGCGGCCGTTCCTTGAATCGGAGTATTCATCGCCGTCCGCTCTGCGAATGAACGCAGATTGAAGTTGGAAGCATGAATATCCTTCAGGTACCGTCTGCGCTCCAGCATTGTCTTCACATAGCCGTCTTGGCGAGCGAGCTTCACGATATCTTCCATATACTGCTTAACGCCTTGGAATACAGCAAAATACTGCTCGATAAACTGCGCTGCTTCCTTGCGCGTAATATTCAAGTTCTGAGACAGTCCGTAATCACTAATCCCGTATACAATCCCGAAGTTAACCGCCTTCGCCGAACGGCGCATGTTGGCGTCAACCTGCTCAGGAGATACACCGAATACGTCCATCGCGGTCTTCGTATGAATGTCCATGTCATGCAGGAAAGCTTCCTTCAGCTTCTCGTCTCCCGAGATATGAGCCAATACACGAAGCTCAATCTGAGAGTAATCGGCAGCAACGATATGCCATCCCTTCTCCGAAGGAACAAACGCCTGACGAATCTTGCGTCCTTCCTCAAGCCGAACGGGAATATTCTGCAGGTTCGGGTATTGGCTGCTTAAACGTCCGGTCGCTGTAATGGTCTGACGGAAGTAAGTGTGGACATTGCCCGTTTCCTTGCGCACTTCCTTCAGTAATCCTTCAATATACGTCGATTGGAGCTTCGTCATTTGACGGTAATGCAGAATCAGTGGAATGATCTCGTGGTAAGGCTCCAGCTTCTCCAATACTTCCGCATCTGTGGAATATCCGGTCTTCGTCTTCTTGATGACAGGAAGTCCGAGCTTATCGAATAGAATCTCACCAAGCTGCTTCGGCGATCCAACATTAAACTCCGTACCCGCGAGCTCGTAAATACGCTTCATTGTCGTCTCAATTTGTTCTGTAAACTGCGTACCTAATTGATTCAGCGCATCTGTATCGACTTGAATGCCGGTCTTCTCCATCTGCGCCAGTACGCGAGACAATGGAAGCTCCAGGTCAAAATAAAGCCGGTTCATTTCCTGCTCCTGGAGCAATTGCTCCATCACAGGCTTCAGCTGGCGTACAAGCTTGCCCTTGCGAGCAGCGTGCAGCGCAACAGTCTCAAGTTCAGGAACCTTGAACTTGGCGCCCTTCCCGTACACTTCTTCATCCGTCGGGCTAGACGACAAGCCGTACTTCTCCGCAATCGCTTGAAGGGACAGTGCCGCATCATCCGGGTTGAGCACATAGGAAGCAAGCTGAGCATCGAATGCGGAGCCATCATAGGGAACGCCTGTCCAATGCAGCACCAATTCCGCATAATGCATATCGTAGCCGCTCTTCGGCTTCCCTTGATCCACAATCCATTCCCGCACGAACTGTGCCTCGTCAGATAGAAGCTCCTCACGGGTCATGAACCAGTTGGACTCCTCTTCCGCGATAAGGACACCAATAAGCTCTGCTTGATGTGGATTGTCTCCATGCGCTTCCACGATGATTGTATCCGCGGAAGCAATTATCTGCTTCAATCCACTGAAATCGCCATTCACGAGCTGCACGTTCAATTTATCCTCAGACAGCTCTTCATCAGCAGGTGCTGCTGCAACCGTGCCGCCCTCGATCAGCCCGATCTTCTCCATACGCTCAATAATCGACTTGAACTCAAGCTTCTGCAGCATCGGAATGGCCGTGTCCGCCTTAATGCCATGATACACCATCTCCTCATGGCTCTTCTCCAGCGGCACCTCACGGAAGATCGTTGCAAGCTTCTTGCTCATGCGTGCGTCTTCAGCATGATTAATGAGGTTCTCCTTCATCTTGCCCTTCAGCTCGTCCACATGCTCAAGCACACTCTCTACGCTGCCGAATTGATGCAGCAGCTTAAGAGCCGTCTTCTCTCCAATACCGGGCACACCCGGAATATTGTCCGAGGAATCGCCCATTAGGCCCTTCATATCAATAATTTGTAATGGCTCAATGCCATACTTCTCCTGCAAGGCTGCTGGTGTATATTTCTCAATCTCCGTCACACCCTTGCGCGTGAGCAGAATCGTAACCTGATCAGAAGTAAGCTGGAGCATGTCTTTATCCCCGCTCACAACCGCCATCTCAATTCCTTGCTCATTCGCTTCACGAGTCAAGGTACCGATAATATCATCCGCCTCGTACCCGCTCATCTCGAAATGAGGCACGCCAAGCGCATCAAGCAGCTGCTTCAAGACAGGGAACTGCTCTGACAACTCAGAAGGCGTCTTCTCCCGGCCGCCCTTATAGTCCTTGTAATCTCCATGTCTGAATGTCTCCTTGCCAGCATCAAATGCAACCAGCAAGTGGGTCGGCTTCTCTTCTTCAATAACGCGAAGAAGCATCGTCGTGAATCCGTATACAGCATTTGTATGTAATCCTTGAGCATTCGTCAGAGGAGGCATTGCAAAGAAAGCGCGGTAAATAATATTGTTGCCGTCAATAATGATCCATTTATCCATTGTTTCATGCACCTCAATCCATTCTCTACCTTCATGATAGCATAGCCAGTACTAGAAAAGAAAATGATGATATTATGGGAAAAAAATAACCGACCGGGTGATCCGCGGTCGGTTGGAGGATGGAAAATAAGATGACATATTCTTCAATAATCCCGTATGATTAATTATTCAGATCAGGGCGTTGGTTCGTCACAAGATAGACGACCGCCTCACCGATGTTAGTCGCATGGTCGGCAATCCGTTCGATGTAGCGTCCGACGAAGGTAAGCAGCATCGCCTGAGATGCATTTTGCGGATTCTCCACAACGTACGTCAACAGCTCTCGGAAGATCTGGCTGTACAACTGGTCGACGAGGTCATCGTCCTTCGCCATTTTGTAAGCAAGATTCACGTCTTCCTTAATGTAAGCTTGAATCGACTCCCTGATCATGAGCTGTACCGTCTCCGCCATGCGAGGCAAGTCGATCAACGGCTTCATGAGCGTCTGGCCTTCCATGCGCAGCACAACCTTCGCTACGTCAATCGACAGATCTCCCATCCGCTCCAGATCATTGGAGATGCGGAAGGAAACGAGAATGCGGCGCAAATCCTTCGCAACAGGCTGCTGTGTCAAAATCAACTTCGATCCCAGATCGATAATTTTCTCCTCAATGCGATTCAGCTCAGCATCCTCGGAAATGATCCGCTTGGCACGCTCGACATCCATATTCTTCAATGACTCAATTGATTCCGACAAGGCACGCTCTACCCGCGTTCCCATCTCTTCAAGCAATGTACTTAGTTCTTCTAAGGCCAAGTCGAACTCTCTCCGCTTGATCATTTGCAGCTACACTCCTTATCCTTCTTATCAAATTTAGCCGAAGCGGCCTGTAATGTAATCCTCTGTCCGCTTATCAGTTGGATTCGAGAACAACGTCTCCGTATGATCGAATTCAACGACTTCCCCGTTCAAGAAGAACACCGTCTGATCCGATACACGAGCAGCTTGATGCATATTGTGCGTAACCATAACAATCGTGTACTTATGCTTCAGCTCTTGAACAAGCTCTTCAATCTTCAGCGTAGAGATTGGATCCAAGGCCGAAGTCGCCTCATCCATCAGCAGAATGTCAGGGTTGACTGCCAATGCGCGCGCGATACAGAGACGCTGCTGCTGACCGCCAGACAAACCGAAGGCAGAGCGCTTCAAGTAATCCTTCACCTCATCCCACAGTACAGCCTGCTTCAAGCTCTGCTCAACAATCTCATCCAGCTTCGCTTTGCTGCGAATGCCATGAAGACGCGGGCCGTAAGCAATGTTGTCATAAATCGACTTGGGAAATGGGTTCGGCTGCTGGAATACCATACCTACTTTTTTGCGAAGTGTTTCCACATCAACTTCGTTGCTGTAGATATCTGTCCCGCCAATCGCAACTGTTCCTTCAATACGCGTGCCTATGATCATGTCGTTCATGCGGTTCAATGTACGAAGCAACGTAGATTTCCCGCAGCCGGACGGTCCGATGAACGCAGTGACCGCCTTCTCCGGAATCGTCATAGTGACATTTTTCAAGGCATGATACGTACCGTAGTACAAGTTTAAGTTCTTAATGTCGATTAACGTCTGTAAGGCAGTCGCTGTGCTCATGCTATCGTCTCCTTAAATATGTTTCTGATATTTATTGCGTAGAATAACCGCTGAGATATTCATAATGATAAGCAGCGCCAGAAGCACGATGATGCCTGCTGCAGCCAGCTCATGGAATGCAAGTTGTGGTCTAGATACCCAGTTGAAGATTTGAATCGGCATAACGGTAAACTGATCCATAATGCTCTCTGGCAGAAACGCAACGAAAGTCAATGCCCCAATCATAACGAGCGGTGCTGTCTCCCCGATTGCCCGGGACAATGCCAAGATAACGCCTGTCATAATACTGGAAATCGAAGACGGAAGCACAGAACGGGATACCGTCTGCCATTTCGTTGCACCGAGAGCGAATGAAGCATCCCGGCGCGCCCTAGGTACTGCACGGATGGCTTCCTGTGCAGACACGATAATAATCGGCAGCACGAGCAGCGTCATCGTAAGCGCTCCGGAGAGCAAGCTGCGTTCCAGAGCCAATCCGCGTACGAAAATTGTTAATCCCAATATCCCGTACACAATGGATGGAACCCCGGCCAACGTACTAATATTCAGTTGAATTAACCGTGTTAGCCTATTCTTCTTCGCGTATTCCTCAAGATAGATCGCCGCTCCTACGCCGAGGACGAACGAGATAGGAGCCATAATAAGCACCATGTAAATGGAACCGACAATTGCTGATTTCATCCCAGCCTTCGCAGCCATTCGCGAAGGGTAATTCGTAAATAGATCAAGGTTCAAACGAGACAATCCATCCATCATTATCTGAATCAGCAAGGCCATTAGCGCAATAATACCGATAGAAGTTGCCACCAGGAACAGGATATGAAGCACAAGGTCTACTTTCCGGCGGGTACCAATCTGTTTGCGGTTTGCATCTTGAAACATACTCATTAGCTTAGTACTCCTCCCTGAAGCGTCTTGCTACCCACAGCGCCAAAATATTAAGCAGGAACGTAATCACGAACAAGGTCATACCAACAGCAAAGATCGTTCCATACTCAATGGAGCCATGCGGTGTATCTCCCATGCTGACCTGTACAATATAAGCCGTCATCGTCTGGATGCTCTCTAGCGGATTCCAGGTCAAATGCGGTGTTGCACCTGCAGCAATCGTTACAATCATCGTCTCGCCAATTGCGCGCGAGAAGGCAAGTACAGCGGATGATACGATACCCGAGAAAGCTGCTGGAACCACAATTTTCAACGCAACCTCAAATCTTGTTGCCCCGAGTGCATATGCCCCATTTCGCAAGCTGCGCGGTACTGCCGACATCGCATCCTCAGACAAGGAAGAGACCATCGGAATAATCATAATCCCGACAACAAGACCTGCGCTTAACGCATTGAACATTCCCGTCGATGGGAAAATAAACTTCAACAACGGCGTAACGAAGGTTAGAGCAAAATAACCGTAAACAATCGTTGGGATACCAGCCAAAACTTCAAGAATCGGCTTCACAATTTTGCGAACACGAGTAGGTGCATATTCGCTCAAGTAGATTGCACTTGCAAGTCCAATCGGTATCGCAACCAGACAAGCAATAACCGTAATCATTAACGTACCACCTAGCAGCGGCAGGATGCCGAAGGACTTCGGTGATATGAGCGGGCTCCACGTTGTACCGAACAAGAATTCTGTAATCTTGACTTGCTTCAAGAAAGAGAACGTTTCAGAAAAGAGCGTGTAAACAATCCCGATGGTTGTCGCTACAGACAAAGCGGCACATAGAAATAATAAAATCGGAACAATTTTATCGGTTACATGTACTTTGCCATTTTTGAATGATATCGTCGTCTCTCGCTGCGGGAGATTACCCTGCATAGCCCTAACCTCTCTTTGCGTTCTTTTACAATTCGTTAACATTGACTTCGTGAAAATGTGATGCCTCAAACATCTGTTTTTGGAGAGACATCACATTTCACTGCTAGTATGATGCTGACTATAACCGAAATCGAAGTCAGTACTTCTCTTATTTCAACAAGTTCATTTGCTCATCATATTTTTCTTGTGGAAGTGCTACGTATCCGACTTCCTTCGCGATGTTGCCTACATTTTTCATATAGTAATCAACGAATGCTTTCACTTCTGGCTGCTCCAGCTTCTTCTTGTTCACATAGATGAAGAGCGGGCGGGACAGTGGTGCATAACTTCCATCTTTAATTGTCTCTTCAGAAGGAGCGATTGCGCCTTTGCCGCCGTCAACTGGTATTAGCTTCAGCTTGTCTTGGTTCTCTTCGTAGTAAGAGAATCCGAAGTAGCCCATAGCGTTCTTATCACCAGATACCCCTTGCACGATAGCATTCGTATCGGCACTGAATGTGATTTGCTTGTCATTGCGGCTCTCTTGTGCTTTGCCGTTGATTTCTTCAGTGAAGTAGTCGAATGTGCCGTGGTTTGTATCCGGCGAGTAGATTTTAATATCTTCTGCTGGCCATCCTGCACGAACGTCAGCCCATGTTTTTACTTTCGAGTTAGGCTCATAGATTTTCTTCAGTTCATCTGTTGTAATGTGATCCACCCAAGTGTTGTCCTTATTCACTACGATGGACAAGCCATCATAGGCCACAGACAATTCCAAGTAGTCGATCCCTTTTTCTTTTGCAGCAGCTGCTTCTTTTTCTTTGATTGGACGAGAAGCGTTGCTGATTGCTGTCTCACTATTAATGAACCGTTTGAAACCGCCGCCTGTACCTGCTGTACCAACCGATACGCGTACTTCGCCGTTCTCTTTGCCGAACTCTTCTGCAATCGCTTCTGCGATTGGATATACTGTGCTGGATCCATCTATTTCGATCGTGCCTGTCAACTTCTCAGGGCTAGTCGTTTCCTTCGCCGAATTGTTCGTTTCCGTTGTTGCCGCGTTGTTTCCTTGATTTGCAGAAGCATCATCCTTCTTGCCTCCACAAGCAGCCAATACTACTGTCAACGCTGCTACGAGCGTGAGCATCATGATTTGTTTTCCCCATTTTTTCAAGACAATCCACTCCTTTTGATTGATTCCCATGTGTTGTGTTGTAATGTATTCGTTGTTTGTCTCACATCTAGTATGTTAATGGCTGTTTGTTAAGACTGTTTGGTTTATTTGTTAACGGAATGTAAAAAAAATCAATCTTGCGCTGACATTGTCTGTAACTGTCGATTTGCCTCATTCGCTGTCACAGCCATGCGTGCTGCGTAAGCATCTACTTGATCCAATCGATTGCGATTTTCTGCTATGGCACGGAACAGTTGCTCGAACTTGGACAAGGCAGCGTTCAACCCTTCAAGCGTCGTATTCACTTCGGAATGAGCTTGATCGCCAGTTGTAATCGTCAGCGTTAAGGCTTCCATCATCTGATGGAGCGTCTCATCGATTTGCTCCGTGGCTGCCTTGGTTAACGAAGCCAACTTGCGCACCTCGGACGCAACCACCTCGAACCCGCGCCCATGTTCCCCTGCACGCGCAGCTTCAATGGATGCATTGAGCGCCAGCATATGACAAGAATCTGACCATGAGCGAATAACGCTGACGGCATCCGCCACCGCTGTTGTATGCTCTGTCAATTTCTTTGTTTGTCTTGCCTGGCTCTCCACACGTATTGACACCTGTTGAAATGCTGAAGATACCTGATCAAGCACAGTCTTTCCCGTCAATGTTTCGTCGATCATCCGATCTGCGTGCGATTTGCCATCTGCTGAAGCTTGGCGGACATGCTCTGTTTCTGTTAATATGCTGTGCAATGCTCCCCGCGTGGACGTAATAACCTCCGATTCCTTCTGCTTCGCTTCGAGTCGTATTTGATTGGATAAGGATGACAGCTGCTTGGAGGTGAGTATTCCGACATATTTGCCCCTACGTGTGACCACAATACTGTCGTACATTCGTTCCTCAGAACGGGACGCTGACATATCCAATAGTTGTTCAGTTTCAATACCGCATTCGACAATGAGTGCCTCATTATCCATTACGCGTAAAATTGGTTTTTCGTAATAAAGTGCAGGAGAGAACCGCTTGCTCATTTTTTCATGGAATCTCTCCCGCATCACAATGCCAATCGGTTCAGAATGTTCATTTCCTATGACAAGGCAGCGCAGCGAGCCATCCTCTCGAAATCGATGATCCGCTTCTTCAATGGTGGTGCTGGCAAGAATAATCGGTGCGAAATGAATGAGATCCTCATACTCTCTCTTCATTATGGATTGTCGATTCGCTTCCTCTCGTCTTGCTTCCATCTTCGTTAGCAACATCGTCATAAGCTCCCACTCCTACTCTAGTCCTGTTATCAGTCTTTAGTCCCAATGTAGCACGGTAATGTTAATGCTGCCATATTGCGTGTTTTAAGATTTTGTAAATCGACTTTTCCTCATTTTCATATCTTGATAAGACTAACTTTCACGATTTCATCATAGACATCGAAAAAACGGGCATCATTTCACTAGGAGCTTTTTCAAGGGCAAACCTATTTTTCGGGGATCGTTCTCTCGGGATAAAAGGGAGGGACTATGAATGGGATCTGATAACAACCATATTGAAAAAATAAGAAAGCAAGAAAAAATGCTTATCGTCGTCTGCTTTGTTGTTGGCGCGATCATGCTGCTGTCCTTCTTGCGAAGGCTATTCTGAACGATCGGAACTTATATTTGAAGGAGTGTTGACCTCACATGCTCACCTATGATCCGGTTATTTTCAGCCGCATACTTACCGGGCTAACACTGTTCGTACATATCGTATACGCCACTATTGGTGTCGGCATGCCGTTAATGATTGCACTTGCGGAATGGATCGGCATTAAGCGAGGCGACTCTTATTATCTGCTTATGGCACGCCGCTGGGCTCGCGGGTTCACGGTTACTGTAGCTGTAGGCGTCGTAACAGGGACATGCATCGGTCTACAATTGAGCTTGTTGTGGCCGAACTTTATGAGGGTTGCAGGACAGGCTATCGCTTTGCCTTTATTCATGGAGACATTCGCGTTCTTTGTGGAAGCCATCTTTCTTGGCATCTATTTATACACCTGGGATCGCTTCCCGAATCGCATCTATCATTTTCTTCTGCTTGTTCCGGTCGCTATAGGCTCCTCAGCCTCTGCCTTCTTCATTACGGCCGTTAACGGCTTTATGAATGCTCCACGCGGATTTGATCTGGTGAACGGGAAAATGACGAATATTGAACCCATCGTAGCGATGTTTAATCCAGCCATGCCGACGAAAGTTGGACATGTGCTCGCAACCGCCTATGTGACTTGTGCCTTCATTATGGCAGCCATCTCAGCGATGTCTCTGCTGCGCGGCCGCACTCACGCGTATTACAAAAAAGCGCTCCGCATGTCGATGGTGACCGCCCTGCTCTTCTCTGTCGCAACAGCCGTCATCGGCGACTTCTCAGGCAAGTATTTGCATGAATATCAGCCCGAGAAGCTGGCGGCAGCAGAATGGCACTTCGAGACGAAGTCCCATGCTGAGCTCGTCTTCGGCGGCATTCTTACCGAAAATAATGAGGTGAAATACGGATTTCGTATCCCATTTGCCTTGAGCATATTAGCAGGCGGCACCCCCGATACTGTCGTGAAGGGATTGAACGAAGTGCCCGTGGAGGAGAGACCTCCGCTTAAGGCATCCCACTACTTCTTCGACTCCATGGTGTTTATCGGCATGTATCTAACAGTCGTGTCCCTATGGTATGTCATCTGGTTCATGCGCAATCGCCGGCAAAGTCTGAAAAAGCCGCATAATCGACTACTGCTTAGAGCCGTTGTGCTTGGCGCTCCGCTCTCTGTGTTGGCTATCGAATTCGGATGGATGTTCGCTGAGATTGGACGGCAGCCTTGGATTCTATGGAAAGTCATGACCGTAGCCGAGGGCGCAACAACATCCAATCACGTGGATACAATGCTGTGGCTGTTCACGCTGCTCTATCTTGTCATTACAGTGACAGCCATTCGGGTGCTCATTCGCATGTTCAAGCACAACCCTGCTGAAGACGAAATTAAGGCACTTGGCTGGGAAGGAGGAGGGAAGAAATGAGTTACGAATTAGTCGGCATCACCGTTCTATGGATCTTCCTGTTCGGCTATTTGCTTGTTGCGTCCATCGACTTCGGGGCAGGATTCTTCAGTTATGTCAGCTCGGTAACGGGCAAGCGCCATATTATCCATAAGGTGATTGAGCGCTACTTGTCCCCTGTCTGGGAAGTAACGAATGTGTTCTTAGTCTTCTTCTATATCGGCTTGGTTGGGTTCTTCCCAGATTCCGCGTACTACTATGGAACAGCACTGCTCGTCCCAGGCAGTCTAGCGCTCATTCTGCTTGCCATACGAGGATCGTACTATGCCTTTAGCACATATGGGATTAAGAGTAATCGGATCTACCTGTTTCTATATGGAGTCAGTGGATGGCTTATTCCCGCTGCGCTGTCCACCGTGCTCGCGATTTCTGAAGGAGGGTATATCTCGGAGGGGGCTGACGGCAGCATTTCATTCCAGTTCCTGAGCCTGTTCACTAACATCTATCCCTATTCAGTTATCGTGCTCGCCCTGGTCAGCGTGTTGTACATTTCCGCCATGTTCCTGACGTACTATGCATCCAAAGCTGAGGATGAAGGGGCACTCAACATTGTGCGCAAATACGCCCTGATGTGGTCCGCGCCCACCATTCTAGCCAGCTTGTTCGTATTCTACGCCATTCAGGGTCATAATGCGGAGCACTTCAACAATATGGTGGATCGGGCATGGATGTTCGTTCTGTCCTTCCTGTTCTTCGTCATCGCCGTCTATTATGTATGGAGAAGACGCCGTTATGGCTTAGCGTTTCTATGTGTCATCTTACAATTCGGGTTCGCTTGGTTCGGATACGGATCGGCACATTTGCCTTATGTGCTCTACCCATACATCAATGTCTATGAGCATGTCACGAATCCGGCTATGGCCTATGCGCTGATCGTTGTATTCGTCCTTGGACTGCTCATTCTGCTGCCTTCCCTCTTCCTGCTCCTTCGCTTGTTCCTGTTCGACGCGAACTATGTGAAGGGGATCAAGAATGGCATAGGTGGACGGTCGGGCAAGAAGCACATCTAAGAGAATCAGAAGGCAATTCATGCAATGCATGCAGCGGATGAAGCGGCAGATATGTATGTCGTGCAGTGCTATGTTAAATATAAAGGAGCACAGAGCAGATGAATCAATTTTTAATCTTTTATGCCCCATTCATTATTGTTATTGCTTTCGTCATTGCCCTATTTTATTGGGGCTCACGAGACATGAATGAGGATGATATTTAGATTGCTGTCTCTCGCATCATCCATGGAGAACCTTGCCACCGTACTGGCAAGGTTCTTTTTTGTTAATGGAATTGATTAGTTACCCTACAATCGACATTATATTAACTTTTGATCTTACCCAAGAAAACCAAACATCCCCATTCAACAAAATGCATGGTAAAATATAGGGAGATATGATTGAAAATGAGAGTAGGTGCATACAAGTTGGCAAAGATATTGTCCATCGGTGAGTTAATACATAGTTATAGGCGCAATAGCGGCTTGACTTTAACGCAATTAGCGGAATCTTCGGGCATCCATATAGGCACAATATCCAAAATTGAAAACGAATACGTCAAAAGGCCGGAATATACGACGCTCCGTCCGCTTGCCGAAGCCTTACACATACCGTTGGATACGATTATCGAACTGTACATAAGCTCTGACAAAAGGGCAGATACCCTCCTGCATGTAATGCAGGATGTGATTCAGCATTTAGGCTCCGCAGAGATGACGCGAAAAGTAGGCGCCAAATTCCTGGCATCACCCAGCGATGACAGCCACTCCTTAGTCGAACGTCTATATGGTTTCACAGCTACCGTGGAACACAAGGAAATTCGCTTGGCCTTGTATCAATTGATCGCTGACTACTCACGCGACCACGGTATTATGCCGTTTCTGGCAAGAGGACTTTTACAGGTGTACTTAATAGAACGGGACGATTTTGCTCGGCTTCGAGATGTATACGACTGTTACAAACATATCGAGATGTACGCGCATTTTTTGAGTGCAGAAGATCGCATCATGTTCTACTACAAGCTAGGGATTCATGCATATAATTTATATCTGTATCCACAGAGCATCGAGCTTGCCCATCATGTGATTCAGGAAGCTGAGCCTGACAATCAATACTACGTTCATGCTCTTGGTATATTGCGGGGGGCGTACTTTCAAATCGGGGATTACGACAATTCTGAATATTACACTCACCTCTACTCACAGTATGATGGCCCTTACATCAAAGAAAATACGTTACTGATCAAAGCACAGCTTCATGCCAAGAGAGGAAATACAGATTTGGCGATAGCCCAACTCACTTCTTTGTTAGAAACGTGTGATCAGAACACAGCTCTGTTAGCTTTGAATCAATTAATGATTATTTATTTGCAGGAGCATCGATTACAAGAAGCCAAAGATTTACTTTCCTACCCCATCGACCCACAACACATCATTGACAATAATCCCAACACAATTTCACAACTAGCTGAATATTATCACCATCGAGCGGAATACTTCTCGCTGTTGGTTAATTTGAGAGGGGCGTGTCCGAGTTGCTCGGAGGCTCGTTTTCTTTCATAATTGAACCTTGTGCGTCTAGAAAAACATTGCATTTCACTAAATCATGAAAAATTTCCGCTTATCTCCATTCGACAAAGATAATGGTAATATATAGGTAAATACGATTGAAAATGAGAGTAGGTGCATACTGGATGACACAGGTATCGTCCATCGGTGAATTAATACATAGTTATAGGCGCAATAGAGGAATGACTTTAGCGCAATTAGCGGAATCTTCGGGCATCCATATAGGAACAATATCCAAAATCGAAAACGAAAACGTCAAAAGGCCGGAATATACGACGATTCGTCCCCTTGCCAAAGCCTTACACATACCGTTGGATGCGGTTATCGAACTGTACATAAGCATTGATAAAAGAGCAGATACCCTGCTACATGTAATGCAGGAGGTGATTGAGCATTTAGGCTCTGCCGAGCTGACGCGAAAAGTAGGTGCCAAATTCTTGGCATCGCCCAGCGACGAAAGTCACTCCTTAGTCGAACGTCTATATGAATTCACAGCCACCGTAGAACGCAAGGAAATTCGGTTAGCCTTGTATCAATTGATCATTGATTATTCGCGTGACCACGGTATTATACCGTTTCTGGCAAAAGGGCTTTTTCAGGTGTACCTCATCGAAAGGGATGACTTCTCCCAGCTCCGTTCAGTGTATACTAGCCGCAAATATATTGTGGAATATGCCCACTTTCTAAGTTGTGAAGAAAGAATCGTTCTGTATTACAAATTTGGTGTTCATGCATTTAATTTATTTTTATATCGAGAGAGCATTGATTTCTGCCTTCATGTACTCCAAGAAGCAGATGCAGACAATTGGTACTACATCAATGCGCTTGGCATATTACGCGATTCTTATTTCTATCTTGAGGATTTCGACAAGTCCGAATATTACTCACAGAAGTATGAAAAATATGACTACCCACACATCAAAGCATATTCATTGCTTATGAAAGCATCATTAAACGCCAGAAGAGGAGACTCCGAAGTAGCTATCGAACTGCTTAAGAACTTTCTGAAAACATGCAGCCAGGAGGATTCACTTCTAGCAATCAATCAGTTAATGAAATTATATTTGCGCGGCAACCGGTTCGATGAAGCAAAAAAACTGCTTACATATCCAATTAATCCACAAACCATTATCACAGATAACCCCAATGTAATTTCACAGTTAGCCGAATATTATTATCACCGAGCCGAATATTTCATTTCAGTTGGTGATCTCCATAAAGGAATATCTGAATTTCTGGAAAGCGCATTACAATATACAAGAGTTAATGATATTGAAAACGAATGCATCAATCAAAATAAAATTAATAGGCTTAGGCAAGAATTAATTAATCTTGCAAATAAAAACGAAAATCTCACTGATGAAAATGTAGTTCGGATAAGCCAACAACTGGATATTTATATACTGGAATTTCAAATGGAAAACATGAAAAGAGCTAAAAAGAGAATCGGTTCAATATGATAGATTTGCAATCCATCCTTCCTATCCGAAAAGATAGCATTAAATTGAAAATCCGCATACAGAGGATCTTCAACGCCAACCGTAGGCAGGAGATTTCGTCTAGCCGATTCATATTTCATCTCCCCTATTTCACACAGCCTTTGACAGGTAGACAATCCTCTTCAAACAACAGCCTGACCCGCTTCATCTTGGCGGAATCGATTCGTATCGCTATATACTGAAGCTTGCGTGCACCGCGACCATTCGCGCTTCGATGGACAATAGCCCGGTGATACGTTTTATTGGCCCACGCATGCTTACCTTCCTGGAGCAAAATGAACGCTAACGAAGCGATTGAACCAATCGAATGGGATATGATGGACAATCCGTTTACAGAATTGGTACTAAATCGTGTTCACCAAGGAGTCGTTGACATTCCAGATGGATCCGGCATCGGACTGGTTATCGATGAGGAAATGCTCAGTCATTTTCGCTGGGACGGATCGCGTTATTGGTAGCTGCATGTGAGCCTTACCTTGCTTGCAATAAAAAAGGGCGAAGCACGGCTTCGCCTTTCTCACAATCCGGTTCTAATTAGAAATTAACCATTACTAAGAGATATGATGAGCGCAAACATGCTAAAATTACAGGTTATAAATGTCGACACTACTTGTAAGTGGAATTGAATATATCCGAATTTTTTGCACCACTCAACATTCCTTTATATAGATTTTTTGTTTTTTGATAGTTTAGATTTCTGATACTTCACAAGGTAAATGTCCAATTCTTGGCTTAACTTCACAACCGTTTCATCAACGAGGCTCTTTTTTTCTGCTGCTTGCACCATTTGCTGCCGAATGGTTTCTATTTTGCATATCAAATATTCGGATTCGTCCCAAAAGAGTAGAGACACAATAATCGCCCCTCCCTAATCATTTGATAACTTCATTAGAATAATTGCTTCTGGTGCAAATTTATCACGAATTTCCTCCAATCACTTGATCTTAATTTTAGGAAAATTTACAAAATAAAACTTTTCCAACAATAAAAAAAGGATCCCTACCATAAGGATCCTCTTGGGCTTCTCAAATTCTATGCTATTAATGCTTTACAAAGATGTAGCTAAATCGAATGCTTGATCCGGGTCGTCGGTATCATGCATTTCCAACCATTTGTCAATATCCCCTTCATAGCAAATTTTCCCTTTATGAAGAAGGATCATGTGGCAATCAAGATGCAACAGTTCGTTCAATTGGTGAGTGGAAATCACCACTGCCTTTTTCTGTGCTACCAAGTTATTAACTAGATTGAAAATCCTTTTCCTTGACGTCGGATCGACTCCGCTCGTCGGTTCATCCAACAAATATAATTCCCGCTCGATTTGTGTAAGCATCATAATAAACAACCATTTCCGCTCGCCAACCGACATTTTCCCGATTTTCAGATCCCACAGCTTTAGTAATAAATCTCTTTCCCTCTCATCATCAGACATAAAGTAATCCAAGGGGTTGGAGTTTGCCCGTTGATAACCGATCCGCTTAATAAACTTCAGGAAATCCTTCCCTTTCAATTCTGGAGAGAAAAAAACCGATTGTGTAACGTATAAAATATCGTCCATCCCGGGAAAATCCATATTGCCTGATTGCGGACGCAAAATGCCGGAGATACAGTCAAACAATGTTGTTTTTCCCGCCCCATTCGGACCGACTAATACATTAATTTTATCCGGATGCAATCGAAAACTGACATCCTCAAACAAAACCCTTTTTGCTTTCTTGTATGTAAAGGTAATATGTTCTGCCTTCATACCATTCCTCCTGCCGTCCTTATCTTTGTACATACGAGATAAGGTTCATTTTTTTGAACGATAGCGCACCAACGAGTAAATAGAGGAAACCAACTGCTATTAGCGAAAAATGAATCGTACCAAAGCTAATAGCCTTATTCATTTGATATACAAAGCTAAACGGATTTATTAGGTTCCAAATCGAGGATACATGCTCATCTTTAAAGGCCAAAATAAATAATGGGTATAAAATGATATTAATTACGGTACCAAGATTGCCTATTTTGAGCGGAAGTACAGTTAGAAAAAGAGTAAAAAGTCCGAAAGGGATGCTTATGCATATTAATAAAAAAGATTGAGCAACGAGATCAAAAGAAAATACATTGAAATAAAGTCCAACAATTAAATTATAAAGCGAAAGACTAAGCAGACTAAATATGATCTGAGTCAAAAAAGTAGCGATAACAAATGGAGATTTACTCCCGGAGATTAAGATGTACGTCTTTAACAGCCCATATTCGCGCATTCGGGCAAGCTGTAATCCGATTCCATTTACAAACGATGCAATGATAATATAGCACCAGAACCACTTCATATACCAAATCTTGCTATCATGAATAGATAGGCTGTCCGTGGTACTTTTTTGAAAAAAAAGCGTAACAACTACAGGAAGTGCCACCGCCCACAGGAAAACAACCTTCTCTGACAAGAGGATTTTTAAATTCAAGACCGTAAATCCATAAATTTTTTTGAACATGATTTCACTTCCTTCTCTTCAATTCGATAGGAGTATAGAGTAAGAAGGCTCATCGTGGAGTTGGTTATTTGCAAAAGCATTCAGGTTTTCGACTGTTAATTCTTCAAATAATGCGAAGGATTTATCAAAATCAAATACATCCAAGTGTTTTTCTGTTTCTATGCCTAGTAGTAAGCGCTTACCCGATTCTAGCATTCGGTACTGATTATTTTCCGAACTGAATATCATATGACTCTTTATTGTATTGATTGCTCTCAAGAAATCACCGTCAGGTATACCTTTCTGAACCACATGGTATATTGTACTTTTAAAAACGCTAAGGATTCTATCCATGCCATTCTTGAATGGACTTGAAAGTTTAAACAGTAATACACCCCCTTCTTTATATAAAACAGCGCTCGCATGTAATGAATATACTAATCCCTCTTCGCCACGCATTTTTTTTGCTAATACGGACCTAGAGCCTACCCCGAGTATTTGGACAAGAGTCAATAATTTCACAATGTCCTTATGTAAATAAGAAATTGTCGGGTAACCGAAGCAAAAAAAGTTTTGATATGTCCGCCTGTAAGTGATTTCCTCAGCTGACGTGATGATAAGTTCTGGAATCGAACGTTTATTATTTTTTGTTTTTTTTCTAATATTACTTATAATATTTTTTATTTTCTCGTCTTGCATACCGCCAATTACTTTGCCTGAGATTGAGATTACCATTTCTTCGGTAGAAAAATGACCATCATAGTATTGTTCCAAATCAGCTGTTGTAATCCCTTTTATATTGTCTTCACTACCTAAAATATCCATCGAAAGTGGATGGTCATTGAACATAGTTCGTATTAAATTTGACTGAACCGTTTCGTAGAAATTATCTTGATATCTGGCTATTTCACTTTGTATAACTTTTTTCTCCGTTTCAAGTTGTACATCTATAAATTGTGGATTAAGTAAAATATCCAATAAAATGTTTGTTACCCGAGTGCAATATTCAGGTAAGCACTTAGAGTAAACACATAGATACTCTTTTGTGGTAAATGCATTTATGGATACGCCAGTGTCTTCTAACAATTCCACAACCGTGATACCATCTTTTTCTTGTTTTATCAACAAATGCTCAATAATATGAGAAATACCGCTATTTGATTTATTCTCATACTTAGAACCCATTTTCAGAAAAAAACCTATAGAAACGCTGGTTGAGCTGGGCATGTTATCTATAATAAGACGAACACCATTGCCGAATCTGAATGTTTCCATAATTACCTCCCAACGATTCCTTTACGGAAATGGAATCATTCGATTTCGATTTGGAAATTGTGATTGATCTTTATTAAATCTTAGCCTTGATTCTTCTTCCGTAAATTTTTCTGGATACATGTGTGGATAACCTGTTGGAGAGAAAACCTTAATAATTTTTGAAGAAAAACCATTATAAAATGTAGGGATATATACTCCATAAGGTGAGAGCGATAAGTCTTCTGAAACGGTTTTTATAATCTCGGAAACCTTTTTTGTCTGTCTGGGTTCCTCTATTAATTTTATGTTTAGGCTTTGCCTCCCCCATAAATAAGAGTACTCCTCTTTCATCTTTTTAGGAGATATTCGATTATAATTACCCTTATAAAGTCCATCATTTCCGTTTACGACGTACTCTTCATACATATTTACATTCGCTTTTGTCCACTTACGCCCAAAAGTTTGGATCGCCTCTTCAAGTGCCCCCTTGACAGCATCATCAAATCGAAATCCAGCCTTCAAACCTATTGTTTTATAATACCCGCCAATGCCAAGAACTAATATAACCGGTATCTCCTTATGAAGAGATATATCGAAAATAAACAGCTCATCAACAAAACCTTTTAACTTACCAATCAAAAAATGCACTTCTTTATTCGTTATTGTCTCCGTACAAACCCACTGTCCCGCCGACTTCGTAATCCAATTGTAAATCAGGCTTTGCCTCTCAAAGAATTCTAAAAATGCCGAGTTTACTGCGTCAATAGAATTGATGTGTGATGCTAACCCGCAAGAGTCAGTGAAATTCTCTTCACTTTTAAAAATGACTTTGTTTTTTTGTATCTTATATTCTTGTCCTGTAATCAAATGAAAGGCTGATAAATAATTTGTTTTTTTGTAAGGATCGTGAGATACTGATTGACGTTCAATCCATTCTCCGATTGCAGATTTCAATACTTGCTTAAATCGAAAGTGCGCGTTATGACCATTGGCTTCCGAATTATTACTTGAACGAACAAATACTTGCTTCGTATTATTTAAAAATATTGACTGATCTACAACCCACAAATCGCCAATAAAAGGATTTCCTTTTTTATAGTTTTTTACTAGCACAGTACACCTCCTTATATGACCAAACATTCTGGATAAGACTCTAAATTACTAATTGTCAATTTAGTAACATGTTTATTAATATCACAATCCAAATTAATAAGTCGCTTAATAGGAATATGATTATACAAATTTGATGAATAAACTTTCACACAATTCAAGAAAGGAAACGTAGTGTTTTTCAAAAAAATCACATGTAAATTATCAATCCACTCTGGTAAATATTCGGCAATTTTTGTATATATTGTATCCGAAGAAGGAGAAATTGTACAATCAGTAATTGAAAACGAAGACAGATGCTCAAGGGCTCTTTCATTCATGCTTTTACTATTGATTCCATCTTCATAAATATCAGTTCTCCGCAACTGCCATTTCAACAGGTACGCCTCTCTAATCGAGTGATTTAAAGACTCTTCAAAGTTACATGATGCCGCCACACCACTAGAAATGATAATATTATTCTTTACCACAATACTTATAATTACTATAATTGGAGCGAAAACGTCATTTTTGAAGATCATTACTTTACAATCTTCCAAATATAATTTCTTATAATATAGGTTATCCTGAAACAAGGTATTAGGAATTATGCTTCCTATTTTTCCATACCAAAAAGTAAATAACGCATTTTTTTCGAGTAATTCTAAAATAGCTTTTGTAACTGCAATAGATGAATCGTAATGAGCAGCCGTCCCAGTAGTATCGATAGCTTGCATTTTATCTGATCTATAGATGGTTCGTTCAAAGGGTAAACATGAGGGTTGCCTACTAATCAGTTCAAAGGTAGGCACCATATTACCTATAAGTGGATTCCCCCCTGCCATTAATGATTTTCTTTCCAAAGATTCCGAAAATGTTTTATATAAAGATAATCGTTTCGTTTCACTTATAGCATTACAGCCTGTTGGACTGATATATTGATTTCTGATGATACTACCGAGATACAAAAAGGATTTATAATCTTTACCGTTGATAAATCTGTTCTCCGGTATATTAAACTTCAACTGATTTCTCAGTATGTACAGTATGATTAACTCATCCTTCCAAACCACTGTATTAAAGCTACAGGGCATATCCTTGGATTTAAGCCTAACAGGTACGTTAATGCATTATCATCAAATCCGGACCAACAAAAGTCCCCTAAAGATTGATTTAAATCCAATATTGACTCACGTAAAGATTGAGCCATTGTTCCGACCTCTATTAATGCATGTCTGTACCCTCTTCTTTTGTATTTGGCTATTGCTCTTGGAATATCGATGGCATATGCAATAAAATAATTTGAATACATCCTTCTTTCCCACGAGTTTATTGTTCCTATTAAGGTTTCAAAATCCTCATCGCTCCATTGTTTTATTAATTTTATAGAATTATTCTTATTGTCATAAATATATGACCCTCGCGGATAATCCAAATTATCGACCTCTAAAATAACCAAAACTGGGAAAACAGAGTAAAGGCCTCCGCCAGAGGGATAACGTTTGGATGTAGATTCAGCACTTCGACCAAATGATAAATGAAGAATTTGACTCAGAAGGGATAAACCAAGCGGTTCATTAAGCTTAAAACTCCTGATGCTTCCTTGATGATTAATCTTTGTCACGGGAGGTAGATTCACTTCTAATTCAAAAAAGTTAGGTGTAATGTCTGTATTCTCGACCTGATTGAGCCATAGAAGTATCTCCTGATTATATGGAGAAATGCTACTACCGTTTTTAACTATTGTTGAACTCTGATGAAATTTCATTACATCATTGAACGAATGATTGTCCATAATTTTATAAAGCATTAAATCCCAATAGTCACTTTGATTGGTGATAACGTACTTATTCATAACAATCACACAACTCCCAGTGGATACTAATATCTTTAGCCATCTTTTTGGTTTGCAAGTCATACATGACCGAATAATTGATATCTTCCAGTGCTTCATTAGAAAATAAGACATTTCCTTTTGAACGGAATATCAACCTGTCTAAATAGTTAAAAATCATCGTTACAATAGAATAGATATCAATCACATTGAGTGAAGTTTCTACTTTAAAGTTGGGTTCTTGATTATAAAGCAGATCTATCAAATTTTGATAAGTAAGTTCCCCGAACTGGCTGGTCCGTAATTGAGATTCAATGTGACCCATGTGACATAGGTGACAGGGCTTCTTCCATTTACAATAATATAGCGAATCAATGTAAAAGCTATTATTATATGTATATGTCATCAACAACAAGTTCCCGTTCTTTTTCGTTTCGGATACAATTTCTGTTGCCAGTTTTTTATCATAGGGATTTAAAAATATAATATTAAGAAGATTCGAATTTTTAGCTCCTAATGGAGAATCGACTATAGAAAAATCGATATCAAAATCCGATAAATAGTTGCTCATATGCTGCTTCATATTATGTGCAACAGCTCTATTATTTGTAAAAAAATGAACAGTAGATACATTAAAGCTATATTGTATCTTGTGTTGAATAATTTTATATCTTAGCAAAAATTCTATTGATTGATCACAGTATTCGCTAAAGTGTTGTCTGATTTCCTCCTCAGAAAGATCAGTGTTTGTCTTTGTGTCAAGAATTTTAATCCAATCCTTCATTTCCTCATTATTAATCATCACTATACCAGCTTGATTTTGCACAACGACATCCCCGCTTGGCAATTCATGATAAATGAAGTTTCCAACTGTATACATTTTATTACTATTCACCCCTTATTCAAAGTTTCTTACCTTTATACTATCCTTAACTTATTTCTTAGAGGCTGTATAAGATTACAGCCTCTAACTTTCCTTACAACTTGATTTTTTTAGCCTGTGCAGCTCCCCCTCCTTGTCCACAGCAGGTTGTACAGCAGTATGTGTCACCCTCCATCCTTAGTTCTTGCACACCAGTGAGAACGCCAACACCAAATAAGTTATTTCCTTCCTGATCTTCTACATTAATAATATATGGCTTATGTTCTTTCTCATCTTTTCCATAAACGACTTCCATTGTTTTCACCTCCCTCTTTTTAAATGTCTGTATAATAACTCTCATTCCAAATCAATTTTCAAAACTCAACAGATTGGAATTTGAGTTTATACACCTATCTCATTCTGGAGCCCATATGAAGCTAGAAAAACAGCAATAAAAAGTTTATCCCCATTCCGTTTCACGTTGAACGCTCTCACTTAATGGCCGCTTCCTGTTACAACCTTATCACGATTTTCCTTTAATCTCCTTTTTCTTTATTTAGGAAAATTCGATAAATCTTATCGTCAAAAAGACACTTATAGAGATCCCTGCAAAAGTTCACTTTCTTCATGAAAAACTAAGCTGTCAGAGAAAACGAGCTCTAGAATTGCTTCTAAAGCCCGTTTCGTGTTTAGAAAACATATTTGCACCCAGCAAGCGATCACCGTTACCTTGTAAGGCTTGCATTCTTTCTTTTTTCGTTCATAGTACGTTACTAACCGTTCATTACTTCCTTGCGAAGTCCACATTGTACAGCAAGAAACAACGGTCTACGTAGACTCTTTGAGCCCCTCTTCGTTATCCGGTTGCTACTAGCTGTAAATTTCCGTGAGCTATATACACTCGGATTCAGTCCGGCGTAGGCTATTAGCTGCTTCGTCCAAATCAGCCAGCTTCTAGACATTTACATACTGGAGCATCAAAAGAAATGCATGAAAAAATCCTCTATAAAAATATAAAAGGAGGATTGCAAAACATAATCACGAAAAATAATTTGGTAATTGCAGTACTCACTCTCTCATTAGGTTTAAGATTTGCGACCGGAGCAATACTTGCTCTTGCTCATGCGGATGAATCCGCTTCGAACAACATTTCAGTCTCGGCTATGGACAAACAGGATCAATCAATATTCACCGAATTTGTCAGTTCCAGTGGCGACAAATAAAATGTGTATTACCAAGCGGTGTTTCTGCGCTTCCGCCAATTGCGATCATGCCTGTCTTTGAAAAAATCACAAAGTAATTTCGAAAAATAGCATAATGCCAACCCGGCGTCGTTCAGATGCCGGGTTTTACGTATTTTCATAATACTTTTTGTCTGGTCTGCCACAGCTGATGAATGGGCCGATCAGAAAGTTATGAGATTTATAACCACATGCCCTTTTGCCCATGCCACGTGCATGAAAATAGAAGCGTCTTGAACATTATCTGACGGATGTTCAAGACGCTTTCATGTCATCTCACTTTATTAGATTAGTGCTCTTCTTTGCTTTGGGAGTGTGACAAAATTAAAAGGAAGCATTTTCACCTGAAAAGTTTCGACTGCCAATCTGTAGATTGATTTCCTCATAAGTCATTTTCTTAGTCTCGTTATCTCCAAACTTACGAACAACAGGTGTCGGATTTTGATTAAAATTCATACTTAAGCTTTGGTTAGAATAGTGACCAGCAGGATCGATGTAATATTTATAATCAATTATTTTTTCTATATCTATATCAGCATAAGCGATTCCTTCTGTTTCTGCAGGAATCATATCGCTAATTGGTTCTCCATCAGGTCCATAAATACAAGTATGTCCGCTCTTGAATGTATCGAAGTATTCTTTTTGTTCAGGTGTTAAACAAATCATACTTTTCATTTCTTCCGAATAGATAGATGATGTCATTAAAACAAAGGTTTGAGTTGAAATAGCATAGTATCGGCTTGAGATTTCATCATCAAAGTATCCTGGCCAGGAGGCTACATGTACTTGTTCATTTTGTGAATTCATTGCAAGCAGATTTAAAGGAACCTGGTGTTCCCAACACATCAGTCCACCCAAATTACCAAGCTCCGTTTTAAATACGGGCATCAAGCTTCCACTTCCGTCTCCCCATATAAGTCTTTCAGCAACAGACGCTCTCATCTTTCGATGTTTTCCAATCAAGTCCCCCTTGGGATTAAACCATAGTTGAGTTAAATATAAAGATCCACCATCTTTTTCACTACAAGAAATACATACGTAAGTTTCGTGTTTTCTAGCTGCTTCACTTATTTTTTGAATAGCTAAGCTAGGAATCTCAACTGCATTTTTGTAGAGATCATGATAGAATTTTCTTGTATATTCTGGATGACCAATAAATGCAAACCAAGGATAACCGGGAAGAAAAGCTTCGGGAAAAGCAACTAATTTTGCATCATTAGATGCTGCTTCAGCAATCAATTTGCAAGATTTTTCAACTGTTGCATCTAAATCCAAGTAAATAGGTGCAGCCTGGACAGCCGCTGCGCGGTATTTAGGATAATTTCCCATAATAAAACTCTCCTTTTGTAATTATTTATAATTATTTAAGTGCAAATAATTATTTAATTACAAATTAACACTTAAGAATTCAATTGTAACCATCCACTTTCCACATTTTTCCCCATCCACTTTCCATTTTTGTTAATTTGATCAAAGAGAAATACAAATAGCCTTCAGCAGAAACTGGAGTTAATGATTATGTGAACGGGTACCATAAACACCGAATTCATGGAACACTAGGCTATATGAGCCCAGTTGGTTACAAAAAATTGACCCTTAAGAAAGTTGTCTAGTTTAGTGTTGACAGTCCACCATATAAAAAAATATCATAGGGGGTTAATCAGGGTTAGCCTCTTTTGGGATAAGCCACCCGATTCATTCGGTACTGAGTGGGGTAAAAGTAAAGACCTTGAGAATCTCCATCCTCAAGGTCAAACCATCAATTTTATTTAATAATTGAGACGCTTTGTTTTATTGCACTTTGTTTTAATTGTTTCTGATTTATGGTGACCAATTCCACGTCCTTTTAGCATATTCAACGATAATAAAACTTAATCCCCCTTCAAGGTCAGATGTCTCTGCCCTTATATATTCACCTTGTCCAAGCATTTTACCTAAAATCAGTAGGGTGTATTTATTTTCCTCTCTTTCGCCATCTAATTTTATTATTATTACTGAAGAATCTTCCTCAATCTTTGTAAAGAACGGAAAAAAACAATCAACGCCCTTTAAATAATCCAGTTTTAAGCCTAGCGATTCACTTAACTGAATTATTTCTTGTTTATGCTTTTCAAAATCCACTTTTACCCCCCCTGAGAACTCCTGCAATGTCAAATATCTTTCAGTTTTCCAGTTGAAATCTGATGTATAACATTTTTCATCGTAGCTTCACTAACGCCGGTTGAAATATTTTTTCATCAACTCTATCTCGATAGTTAACTAAAAAATAAACGTGTTAAGACCAACCATGCAGATCTACGGAAATCGGAGACAATTTAATAAGTTGGTTAATTAATGTATCTAAATCCACATATTCATTACCAGTATAATTCAAATCTATCATTTTATCTTTGTAGTAGATAGAAACATCCCACCCATCCATAACGATTTTCTTTTTGGAAGTATCTCTCTTTTCTGCAATTCTATCTAATACATCGAGCAGAGCTTCAGATTCTTCAAAAGTTAGTTTCTTTTTCTTCGTATCTATTACTTCATTCATGAAAAAATCCGAATCAATAGTTTGATATTTCCGTACACCTAATGAAACTTCGATTATTTCACTTCGTTTTAATACAAACAAATATGTTTCATCAAGTACTGAAGTAGGGTATATAGCAATTTTCGTTATTACATCATCAGTATCTTCTTTTGAATTATTACTTAAAAAATAAAACCCTAATAAGCTCCTCTCAGGCGTAATCCATGCTCTGCTCTTATATTGTTATCAGTTTTGATAGTAATGAACTTGGGAATTCCCACTTGGACTTCTGGTTTTAGAGTACCATTTTTTGTGAAGGTAGAACCAGCCACTTCATTCAGAAGTTGATTATTTAGCTTCGGTGCAGTAGTAATATTATCTGCACCAGTTTTACCTGTCCCCTTAAGCTTAAATACCTTTTCCATGGCAGAAATATAGAATTGATCTACGCTTTTTTCGAAACTTCTATTCGGATACCGGTCATTCCTTAGCTCACAATAGCTGGACGAGAGTAGCTGCTTGTCCCCTTCATTTAATTCTCTGGCCTCTACCTATCCTCCTTTTTCCGTTACCCAGAATGGATGCTCCGCCGCACTGGGTGGGGTTTGCATTCAAGAAAAAAGAAAACCACATGGAGTTGTTACACTCGCATGTGGTCTAGTGAAAAACCATCATGATTAATAATAATCATCTTCAATAGCATATCTTAATATATATAACTTTATTCCCTTAAACCATAAACTCTTTACATTTCGTACATCTCCATGAGAGCGTAAAATATCTTGTGTAAATAGATAAATAGCAAAAAGGAAGACCTTTTCTTGTAGAATTGAGCTACCACACTACAATCCATAGAAAAGAGGTCTTCCTTATGAATCATTTTACATCAGATTTGGTTCAAGCTCTAGTCACAAAACAGGATGTGACTGAAGTTTTTCGCAGTCATCTTGAGGCAGCTATGAATCGCTTGTTAGAAACGGAATTAACCGCCTTCTTGGACTATGAAAAATATGACCGTATTGGAGTGAATTCTGGAAACTCTCGTAACGGCGGATACATACGTACACTTCATACCGAATATGGAGACCTGCGGCTTCAGATCCCACGAGACCGTAATGGAGAGTTTAAGCAGCAGACCGTGGCTCCCTATAAACGTTCCAACGACACGCTCGAATCGTTTGTCATCTACATGTTCCAAAAGGGCGTAACGATGACGGAAATCGCTGATCTTATCGAGAAAATGTATGGTCATCACTACACCCCACAGACGGTATCGAATATGACAAAGGCAATGGCCCAGCAAGTCGAATTCTTTGCAAAACGTGCACTAGCCAAGCGGTATGTTTGCGTCTACATCGACGCTACCTATATTGCAGTTAGACGTGAAACGGTCTCCAAAGAGGCCGTGTATATTGCAGTCGGTATTCGTGAAGATGGTTCTAAGGAAGTATTATCGTATACCATTGCTCCAACCGAATCGGCCTATGTATGGAATGAGCTGTTAGTGGACGTGAAGGAGCGTGGTGTAGAAGAAGTCTTGTTGTTCATCTCCGACGGATTAAAGGGCATCGTGACAGCAATTGAGCAAGTATATCCAAAGGCAAAATACCAATCATGCTGCGTACATGTAGCACGTAATATTGCTCATAAGGTACGTGTGTCTGATCGAGCAAGCATCTGTGACGACTTCAAAGCAGTATATCGAGCAGAAGACGAGCAGTCTGGGAAAGCTGCTCTAGAGACTTTTTGTGATAAGTGGAAAGCTGTTTATCCCAAGGTAATTAAATCTCTGCGAGAGAACCCATACATCTTTACGTTCTATAGCTTTCCAAAGCCAATTTGGAAAAGCATCTATTCAACCAATCTCATTGAGTCGTTTAACAAACAAATTAAGAAGTATACAAAGCGAAAAGAGCAATTTCCACATGAAGAGTCACTAGAGAAGTTTCTGGTATCGCAGTTCGAGAGCTACAACCAGCGGTTTGCTACTCGATGCCATACTGGCTTTGACCGAGCACGTGCTGAACTCCAAGCTATGTTCAGCATTAGAGACTAATACAGTCTTCTACAAGAGATGGATATTTTCATTTACACAAAATTCTTGACGCTACCATCTCCTCCATACATCATATCGGAGTGAACTACTTGGAAAGTATATCAGTTTAACATAAAGCACCGAATACTGAACCAATGAAGCAGGGGCAATTTCCCCACTATGACGCATAAAAAATTTCATCACCTTTTGATCCAGTTGATTTACTTCCTCCCTTTTTCATCAACATTCTAGACAAAAAAACGCTTACGTTTTGCTTTGCTACATTCCTATGAAGGGTGTTAGATCCACTGAATACTGTTTTAATACATTTTGTATAATAGCAAAAATAAACAACAAAACAAATGAAATCAAAATGTATTTAAGCGTACGAAAAAAAGCTACGAGCATAAGCTGCTTCTCTTCCGCAATATAATATACGCCATTTCCTCCAACTAGCATCAAACAAACAGCAACTAATTTTATTGGAATTAAGTAACTCCAAGTTGGAATGCCCGTTCCAGCAATAGATATTAGATATCCTATTAAATAGAATGGCAAGAAATATTTTAACCTTTTACTAATCGAAATCCCACCTTTAATTTAGTATGGAAGCATGCCTTTCGTAGTGAAGTACATGTTAGTTATGGATTGAGAAATATCTGCTACCCCACTAGCTAACAATGCAGTATTAACTTGAACTGTTTTGTATACATGCCCATTACTAGTGTAGTAAGAAATGTTCATTTTACTGATATTTCCTTCCACTACAGTATATCCGACATTAACTCCGTTTTTTGATAATTTATAAGAACCATTAGCATTATTAATTACTGTTCCACTTTGTGTTGCAAGGCTTTTCGCAGTCATTCCTAATGATAGTATTCCTAATCCTAATTGATAATAATTGTAATACTCTTCTCCATTACTTGGGGAGGCTTTCATAAACATTTGTTGCTTAACAAAGTTAAGTCAGAGTGTCGAGAAAGTCCCTTGGACTTTTCGAAACTTTAATTTTTATGTGGTGTCTCTCATCTCATAAAATAAAAATCGATTTAAAACGCTCTGAGAACCGACTTTTTGATAAGAACTTCACGAATTTTGATAGTTCTATAAAATTCTACTTTTCCTTCTGCTACTATCTTCGCTCTATCGTCATAGTAGTAACGAGTCGTTACGCCGCCCTCGGTGCGTTCCACCAACAGGTTGTCGCCGTTGTAGCGGTAACTGACGGCTTTTCCGTCTTCCGTCGTCACTTGGGTCAGGCGGTTGCGGCTATCGTATGCATAGCTGGCTCCCTTGATGTTCGGTACCTGATCGCTTTGTAGGGTTCTGCTGCCGTAGATTGTACGTATCATATGGGTCTCAACAAAAACAAACTAGCTTGAGGTCGTGTCTCAATAAATCCATACTCGTTTGCCAACTCAATAATCTCTTCTTGTGGTTCAAATCCTTTTATCAACTTCCTACTCAACTCCGTTCCCCTCCAATTTTTCCAGTTTTGCTCGTTGGGATTCCAATAGCTGTTCCGTTTCCTGTATTTGTTCCTTTGCTCGTTGTACCATTAGCACAGCTTCACGTTCTGTTTCTTCCAGTTCTATATGTTGACGGGCTAACACTTTTCGTTGTGCTGGACAGTCTCTCGCAATCTGGAAGCTTCTCATGCCAAGCTATCTATGTGGCGAAGAATTTCCAGTCTTGGGTGTCCGTCCTTCTGAACTGCTAGATGCTTAAAATAGTCAGCCTGTTCCATTAGCTTGCTTATCTCTGTTGGTTCTTGTGGATTGGTACTGCCAGAGCATCTCAACTCGTCCGTCTGTTGCCGTAACTCTCGTGCTTTCTGACAGTATCCTCTTACTTCCTCCATTATCCTCTCATACTCTGCTTGTGCCTGAGCAATTAAACCCAATGTCTCCTCTACTTCCTGTGCCTGTTTTGCCATTTTCCTTTCCCCTTTTGAATTTGGGCATGCAAAAAAGCCCATTCCTACTCATAGTTCAAGTTGGAAAGAGCATTTGAAAGTTTATTAAGTGGTTGAAAGTAGTTTAGTGTTTGGTTTGTTGAGTGTATTGTACGATCCTGCTAACAGAAAGTAAACCGCAATTATTACATCCGTCTTAGTCTGCTGAGATAGGTGCTTTTAACAAACGAAGTGACGAATTCTTCATACGGGTATTACATGGGCTATATGTGTTATCGGTTGAATGATGGGCTAAATCGACATTAGGTAGCCCCACCAAAGAAAAAAACCTTGAAAGGCACGAAACCAATCAAGGTCTTTCGTAATCAACAAGGCTTAGTCATACGCAATCCATACTTCTCCATCTATGGATTGCGCTTCATGAAATAGTTCAAATATGCTTTGATAGACAGTTAGTGTCTCTTGATCTAATTCTGTTTTATTGGCACTTTGAAGATTGTTCAACGCATCGCCTAAATCAGGTATTCTCCATGGCGACTCTTCAAACCAAGCGGTATCCGTATGATAGTAATATGAGAGCCCACTCCACCCGTTTTCATTAGGTTGTATAGCTGCCATAATTGAATCAAAATAACCAATCCAAGCCTTAAGCTGAACTTTTTGATTCTCGGAATTCTCGAAATAGAAGATGATCTCCGGTTCACCCTCAAATCCAGTATAAAAGTCTTTAATTATTTCCATTTGACACCTCCGATACTTATGGAGCTGACCAATGACCTGAACCTAAGAGCGCTTGTTGTTCATGCGTCGCTACTCCATTTTGTCTCACACTTACCGCATCCTGCCACTGTTTCATAGCTGTCCATTGATTATCGCTCGTCAAAATATGTTGTTGCTTTCTTGTTGTTTGGCTTCCTGGAGTTGTTCTTGTAACAACCCAAGTATTCCCTTGATCTGCAGGTGCACCAGGAGTTCTTGTATGCCAACGTGCTTCATACTTATAAGTTCCATCAGACCAATTATATTTTATTTGATCATACCCATTCTTAGCCTGTTCTACCTTAACAGCATTACCAGGGATCTTTATTGGACTTGAATCAATAAGATTTCCCGTCCCCTTAGGCTTAAATGCCTTATCCATGACGGACTTATAGAATTGGTCTGCGCTTTTTTTCGATACTTCTATTCGGATGCCGGTCGTTCCACGGCTCACATTCGCTGGACGAGAGTAGCTTGTCCCCTTCTTTTAAGTCTCTGGCCTTTACCTATCCTCCTTTTCCGTTACCTAGAAAGGATGTTCCGCCGTCGTTGTAATCGTTGTTCCATTCACATTGTTACCGGATAGATTTCGTCTGTGACGCGTTGAATCAATTCCTCTTCGGGAGGATATCCTACTTCCCCAGTTTCTTCATCCTTGGTTTGTACGATATCCCCAACTTGAATATCCTCGATGGCTTCGTACCCTTCAGTTGTTTTTATCTTTGTACTCGCTGAGAAGCACAGCATGGAACATCCTGCTAGAGCTTGGAAATTACCACTTGGATCCACGTACATTAACGGATTATTCGATACATACATATACTCAAGCTTAGCTACGACGTTGATGAGGGTTGGATTCTTACGGGACATGCTCATGGTAATGCCTTTTGCTTTTATTGCTTCTTGATAAACCTGAGACGTGTATACACTTCCTTGATCGCTGTGAAGCATCATACTGAACGTACCGGAAGCTGATTCAGCGTATCAAGAACAAAAGAAGTGTCTTGCTTGTCTGCTATACTGTATGCCACGACCTCTCCGTTATACAAGTCTAAAATGCTTGATAAGTATAGTGTTTTTCCGCCGTAAGGCAAATACGTAATATTAGTCACCAGTTTTTGCATCGGAGCAATTGCTTGAAATTGTCGCTTTAACAAGTGTTCCGCGACACTGGCTGTCCAGTAGGTTTGCGTTTCTTCACTTTAACTCGGCATTGTAACCCTTCATGTTGCATTATTCGCTGTACACGTTTGTGAATAATCTGCTGTTCCATTCGAAGCAGTGGCGTGATCTTTCGGTACCCATAACGGAATTTATTTTCCGTACAGAGCTCACGAATTTTCTCGACGACATTATCTACGCGTTCAGCTCTGCCAGACAATTTCCAACGATATTAATTAGCTCGGGAGATCCCTAACCACGCACAGGCCTGTGTAATACTTATTTCTCCTCGAATGGACTCAACCCAAGCGATGACTACTTCAGGTGACACCTCCTTTCCAACTCCTTGTACTTTTTAGAACCTCTAACTGCTGCTTAAGAAAACGATTCTCTCCTTTCACTGATAGACATTTTGGGCCTTTGCCGTAGCTGTATTGCTTACCTACTGGCTGCTCCAGGGATGGAGTTCACCTTCCCGATAACCATTTCATCCAGACTTTTAACTGAGTCACATTTTTGATGTTTAGTTCGTTCATTACTTCTTTCACAGGAATAACAGCTAATCTCATTTCGATTGCTTTCAATTTTACTTCCACCGGGTAGCTCACTCTAGTTGTCAACGCAAAAACACCTCCAAGTTTGTCTCCCTTATCTTACGGTAAAGGGTGTTTCTCTTGAAGGTGTTTTGATTTGTCTCACGTTTTGGGGTCAGTCCCTAATTCAAGTTGGAAAGAGCTTTTGAAAGTTTATCAAGTGTTTGTCAAGATGTTTAGTGTTTGTATTGTACGATTCTTAACCTAGAATTGTACAATAGCTTATAAAAATTTTTAGTGACTCCACTAACAAAATGAACGATAGACTAAAGGCCAATTAAAACAATCATATCTCATAAGCCCCTTAATGATCTTGGACACTAAGAGTGTATATGAATTACACTAATAGTTGACAGGGGATGATGAAATGAAACGAACGAAACATTCAACAAACTTCAAATTACAATTGGTGAAAGAAGCACTGGAGACTGGAAATAAAGCGGCGGTTGCTCGCCGCTATGAAATAGCAACGAATATGCTCCATCGTTGGATTAATGAATATCGCGATGGCAAATTCGGTGATGTTCAAATGGAACAAATCCCGGAGTTCGACTCCAAAGCAATAGCTGAAGAAAATGATCAGTTGAAAAAATTGCTTGGAGAACAAGCGTTGGAGATCGCGATTCTCCGTGATCTTATAAAAAAGAAAAACCCTCACTTGCTGAAAAAATTGAAGTAGCCGATTTCTATATTGAACAAGGGTATAGCGTCCAGCTCATTCTGCGACTAGCTAACATTCCACGCTCAAGTTATTACTATCATAAGAAAGCACAATTACGCAGTAAATTAGTGAGTGAGGGACGCCCAGCACCTGGATTTTCGCAGCTTACAAATGGAAGCACGATATCCGATGAACAGATTAAAGAATGGCTGATGAATCTTATCGCTAGCGATGGAGCCAATTATGGTTACCGTAAATTGACGGTAGCATTGCGAGAACAGCACAGGCTATGTATAAACAAGAAGAAAGTATATCGACTGTGTAAGGAACTGGGGATCCTAAAGCCACAACGGCAGAAACGAGTTCGATTTCCGAAAAAGATTGCTTCAAATCGAACAATAACGAATTCTAATCAACTGTTTGAAACCGATATAAAGTACGGTTATATAGCAGGTGAACAGCGATTTTTCTTCATACAATCCATTATTGACGTCTATGATCGTGCAATTGTAGCCTATCATATTGGCCTTCGATGTGAAGCCAAAGACGTAGTGCGTACCATACAAGCCGCTTTGTTTAAACGCCAATTATTTGGCTCTCAGACGGTGCCAGTAATTCGCTCAGACAACGGCCCACAGTTCGTATCAAGCACTTTTGAGGAAGCATGTATCGACTTTGGTATGGAGGAGCATGAAAGAATACCGCCTAGAACACCGAATATGAATGCCCCTATTGAGTCTTTTCATCGAATCTTGCAAGATGATTGTTTGAATAAATACGAATTTCAAACTTATGGTGAAGCCTATCAAGTGGTGTCCGAATTCATACGGTTCTATAATGAACGCAGGATTCATTCCAGTATTAGGGATATGGCGCCAGAGAAATTTTACAGCCAGAATCAGGTGGAAGCGATTCCAATTAAAATGGTTCGAGTCTAAACGAAAATGAATGAATAAGCTAGAATTAGTGTCTATGTGTCCAAATTTATGGGGTTAATCCGATATTACTTACGTCTGACGTTTCTTTAATTCATATCTAAATAAGTCCTTAGATTTATTGACGATGCTCTCTAAAACAGTTGTATCTACGAAACCAAAAGAAGCAAACGTCTCTTTAAGCCCCTTTAATTGAGCGTATGATGTTAGTAGTTCAGTTCTAGTTACATCTGCAATTGTATTTTTCTCTTGGATTATATCGAGCAAAACCCTGAAACATATTATTTCACTTCCATCAACAATCATTGCCTCAGTTCCATCAAATAAAACTTCAATTTCATCAATTTCTTCATTGGAGAAATATTCAACTAAATTATTCATTACTCTTGCCTCATTTCAGTTTCTTTAAATCAATGGTATAGTCTACAATCTTCCCAGGATTAGCAGAAGTAGAGCCTGAAACTCGCATACCCTGAATGTTAAGGGTCTCAAATCCCTGATTTTTCGCCATTCGGCTAATTTCCTTCTGCCATTGAAGAATATTTCTGGGACCAACTGCATTTTTTATATCCCCTTTAGAGCCTGTCCAAAGTGTTAAATCTGCTTGAAGAGAACAAGGGAACGGGCTGATCAGAAGCCCAGGATTGGAAGTGAATGGGAGAATTGTGCGAAAAGATCACAGATGACAACTGTCGTGCTTCCTGCACCTCATTTAGGACAGACCCCTCGCTTGGAATTCTTCAACTGTAAGGCCTGAGCGATGAGGTCAAACAGAATTGCATAGAACAATTCAGAGCTGACCTTCGCCCGAAAGTTGCTCAGCGAACTGTGAGTCGGCACCTTTTCGATGTTCGGAACACCGATGAAATTCCGCCATGCCTGATTTTTCGGTTCTTTCAGTTGACTTTCCAGTTCACGAAACGAGGAGATCTCCGGGCGGGTAAAGTACAAATAATGCATCCGAAAGCAGACTCTTGGATCTATCGGAGGACGCCCGCCATCCTTGTAGAGGAGCCAATGTCTCCAGCACAATCGAATCATCGCCATGATCGATATAATCAATAAGTTCCGCATCAAATCCGAGTGTGTTATAGTAGTGGCAGGGCATCAGTTCAAGCTGCAAGTCCATAAAAATGCACCTCGCGTAGGTTAATGGTTGTAGGAGTACTTCCATTTTACCATTTTTCGCATAGGTGCATTTTTATTTTTTATACCCATAGAGGGTACATTTTGAACAGGCACTATTAAGAAGTAAACTGTCTATATTTTTACACAACACTTCTAAATTTCATTGGGGGTAGTTATTGTACAATTGTATCTACTACTATCATAAAGTAGTGCCCAAGTGAGACAGTTAACTTTGAATGATTTTGTTATTCTGTTAGGATACTATATGATATTTCCTTCGCCGCAATTAAACATCCAAAATTACTTGGATAATCTTCAGGCGTAAATTTAAAAATATAATGTAAATACTCAACTTGAAACTTTTCACTAATCTCTCTTTCAGCCTCACCTTCAAGCACTGTTAAGATTGTATCTTTTGTGTCCGTCTTCCACATCATTGGAAGAGATACGAAAAATACCTCCTTAAACTTGATTTCAACATCTGGATAGCTAAGGCTTAAACCGCCATATAATGAAATCTCTCCATCTTGATATTGCTTTATTTCAAAATCAAACCACAGGCCTCTTTTTATATAATCATTAATTTCTCGGACAACTCGTCCTACCTCTGCTAGATCCATCTTTATGCACCTACTTTAATTGTATATGAGTAGCCTTTGCTGCAGCATCATTACCAGCTTTCAAAATGCTTGTATGATACCATTTTCCATCACTACCAAGATACTCCCATCCGTAACCTTGATTAGTACCTGGGATTGTTCCCTGTTGCCTTCTGGCTACCCTATAAATACTCCCTGTCTTATCATAACGAGGGTCCGCAGGATGTGCCCGAACTTCAAAATCATAACCCGCTTCAGACCACTTTTCTTTAAAACTATTTGGAGCTTTATTTAAGTTTTGTCTTTTTAATGCTGCGTTAAGGTAATCATTCGGGCTATTTGAATTAATTATTTTCGATACATTACCCGTCCCCTTAATGCCCTTATCCATGACGGACTTATAGAATTGGTCTGCGCCTTTTTTCGATACTTCTATTCGGATGCCGGTCGTGCCACGGCTCACATTCGCTGGACGCGAATAGCCTCCCCCTACGCCTCCAACTCTAGCGCCATTTGAGGAAGAAGATAACCGCGCTCCGGACATTCCACCATATGATCCTCCGCAATTATGCGTCCAGATTTTTAAATCCGTGACGAAATAATTGTGTACGCTCTGTACTCTAAAATTATATACCGTCGTTCGCTCTTTTTTGATTTCGATCTCCTCGATCGGCACTTCATTTTCGTCGAGGTCTACCAGCATATCTCCTTTCTTCAAATCTCGCGCTGCCACCCAGCCTTCGCCCGATACCCAGAATGGATGCTCCGCCGTTGTTACGATCGTGGTTCCGTTGACGCTTACATGATACGTTTCATCTGTTTCTCTTTGGAACAACTCTTCGACCAGATTGTATGCAGTCTCCCCGGTTTCTTCATCCCGTGTCTGGACTTTATCTCCCACCTGGATTTCTTCAATCGGCTTCAGTCCTTCATCCGTCTGCACTTTCGTTCCAGCTGAGAAGCAGTTGAACTCGAGCGAGTACATACATAAATTAGTAGCACTGTTTCCGCTCGGATCGACCTTCGTCAACGGATTATTCTCCACATACGTATACAAGTTCAAACTTAGCGGATCCTTGATATCCCCTTCATACGTATCCTCATTAATAAACCGCCCGATACTTGGATCATACCATCTTGCGCGCAAATATTGCAGATTCGTTGTCTCATCCCAGTATTCGCCCGAGTAACGGAAAATGTTCGGTACTCGCTCCATTTGATACAGTGAGTTTCCCCAAATGTCATATGTGTATTGGTTCAGCACATTTCCTTGAGCATCGCGTATTTCGGTAATGTCACCGTGTCCGTTGGATACATAGTATAGCAAACCGCTTTGTCCCGAAACATGACTAGCCAGCAGTTTGCCGAAATCATCATGAATGTACGATGCCGTAATCGTGACGCTGCCGTTCGCTTCGACCTTGCCTTCAGCAACAATCTTCGCCCGATCATCATAGTAGTAACGGGTCGTTATGCCTCCTTCAGTACGTTCTACCATCAAGTTGTCCCCATTATAGCGGTAATTGACGACTTTGCCGTCTTCCGTCGTTACTTGGGTCAAGCGGTTGCGGCTATCGTAGGCATAACTGACGCCCTTGACGTTCGGTACCCGATTGCTAAATAAGGTGCTGCGATTGTTCCGTTGATCATACGTATATACTTCATTATAGCCACTCGATGTCTCAATTCGGTTCAACGAGTCATAAGTGAATTGAGAAAGTGCTCCATAGTCATTAATTCCGATGATATTACGATTATTGTCGTAGGTGTACGCATATTTCCAAAAAAGTGCCTCACCTTGCTTCTGCTGAATGCCAACCATGTTCAATCCGTCATAGGAATAGCTTATATTCAATCCATGCGATGACTTCAATTCCATAATCCGATTATAGGAATTATCATACGAATAATCGAATCGGGCCAGTTCTCCTCCAGTTCCGTCCACTATTTTTATGTTCCTGGGAGCAGGAAGCAAGAAATCTCGCTCTGTCTGACTTGCCAAGCGGTAGGTACCTGAAGCAAAAGCCTGCTCCTTGCGCATTCCTCGCTTATCGTAATCGAATGAAAGCACCGTCTTATCCGGATACGAAATGGTTGCCAGTTCGCCCGATGGATAGTACGAATAGCTCGTTGTTCCCGTTTGATCTGTCATCGCTATCCGTTTACCCGATGCGTCATAGCTGTACGATATTCTCTCGTTCGGAGCAACATTAGCCGTTAGGAGATTTCGGTTGTTATATTCATGTTGTTGAACTTGTCCTTTCCGATCGATGCTTTTGATTACATTGCCGTTTCCGTCGTAATAGAAGCGTTTACTTTGCTTGTTCGGATCAGTTTGCTCTAGCAAGCGCCCGATGTTATCATACCGCTTCTGTACTGTATTTCCGTCTGGAAACCTGATTTCGACTAAATCCCCCGACAAATTATACCGATAGCTAGTCGTCATCCCTCCAGCATCCTGAACAGCGATTACACGCCCCAATACGTCATATATATAAACTGTCATCTTACCGTTGCCATCGTATACAAACCTAACGTTTCCTGCATAGTCATATTCGTAGCGATTCAATAGAAGCTGTTGGCCTGATGGCTTAATTTCTTCTTTCATGATGAGCCGATTCATTTTGTCGTACGTTTCCCGAATACCATTATTCGCCCCATCATAGGTCGTTTTTGTGTTGACTGCATCGTCATATACAATGCGATTCGCGCCATGAAGGAAATTTTCCTTTATGACCCTATTCCAGGCATCATATTCGTATTGTATCTCCGTACCGTTAAAATTCCCTTTACGGACAAGCCGGCCGTTCTCGTCATATGTGTGCTGGGCAATGCCTCGTCCATTGGTTTCGGCAATCAGATTGCCGAGCGGATCGAAATGCTTCTCGATTTGCAGTCCGTTCGGATCGGTAATGAACATCTTATTAGCCTGATCATCGTAAACGACTGTCGTCTTTGTTCCATCTGGATTGATTTCAGCCGTAATTCTTCCCAGTTTGTCATAAGTATAAGAAGTAGTGTTGCCATTTCCGTCTGTATATTTTGTCGGAAGCCCGCTTTCCGGAATATATTCCATGCGGCTTTCCACGAGTTCACTTCTGCCCTCTACGTTCTTTACTCCAACAATCTGTCCACTTAGATACATACCTTTGAACTTAGGGCTGAATTCTTGGTAGATGACAGTGTCATCCGTATCTCCCTTAATCCGAATCTTGACCGGGTTTCCCACATCATCATACTCATAATTCAACTGCTGAACGATATTTCCACTGCCGTCTTTGGAGACGGCCTGCTTTAACTTTCCACGAACTGTCTCGTACTCGTATTCAGAGAGTAAGGTCATATACCTGTCTATCGGTACGCTGCTCTTCGTCATGACGAAGAGCTTGTTAGGCAATACGTCGGTGTACTCATAACGGCTTGTGAAACCGAGCGGATTCGTTTCCGAGGTCAATTGCCCCCAGTAATCATACTCCCGCGTCGTAACGCGAGGGGCAGATGCGTAACCCCCTCGATAATGTGTCTCCTCGATACGGGTTGGATTCGGATTTTTTCGTTCTCTATCAAATTCATAACGGAACACCTGACGGTTATTTGTCTTTTCATCTCGAACTTCCGTTTTTGTGTTATAAATTGCCGAAGGCGCATCGTACGCTACAAATTGCTTTTCGTACGTATAGGTCGTCGTTTTGAATTTATCGTACACGTCTACAGAAAATTCGAAATTCTGCTCGATGTACTTTCCGCCATCCCCAATCCCATCTCTATCTTGCTCGTTATTCATATCCCTTGTGTATCTTAGAGTCAACTCATTTTTCCTGGTGTATCTCGGCGAGCTATAATAATTCCTGCGGGATTTATAGCGAACCGCATTCTCTACTGCAAAGTCACCGATCTTTCGCTCAATCGTGCCTTCGAATCCAAATTCCGTGATAGCCTTGGTCGGATGTTCAATGACACCAAGCGCAATCATCTCGTTCTCTCCCCAGTATATTCTACGTTCATTCGAATATTTAGGGAGATTTTCATAAGATCTGACCAAATTAAATTGCAGGATGTTCCATACGCCATAGTCATACTTCGTCGAGCGACCAAGTGGATCAATTACTTCCGTTAAGATATCTTGCTCCCTATGCAGATAATCGTTCTTTATTTTACTAACTCTTTCCTTCTTATAAATCACTCTTCGATCTCCAGTTTGAATGGTAATCGTATTGTCTGCGTTATAGGAAATATTCATTTCGTTCATATTACGGTGATCACTGGTCCGGCTTTGGATGCTATACAGAACTCTTCCCAGATCGGATTGATATTTATACGAGAATTGAATCCAGTTGCTGTCCTTGTCCTCGATCAAGATGAGTTCGCCAATATGATTAAAATATTGTTTGATTCCCGTCGTTTTATTAAGAAGCTCATAAGAAGCCCTCTCGTCGGATTGCAATAATCTGTTCGATTTTTGAAAGTCTAAATCCCCTAGGGGATACCCGATTAATCGGTCATTTTCCAATGCATAGGTACCAGCACCTGAAATATAGATGTAATCATGATCATTTATCGTTTTAATGTATGAAACATCCCAGACCCACCCCTTGCCAAGACGGAATCTCTCTTCTTCCTTGGTTTCCTGCGTTCTATTTCTCCCATACTCATTCACATAAATATCGTCTTTTGCCAAGGAACTGTCATAAATTCTCCGCAGTGCAAAGTCCAAGCCGTTCGGTCCCGGCATAACCAAATCCGTTACTTCCACGCGCAAGGAGCCGTCCACAGGCGAGATATGGTCACTAACGGCTCCGACGGAGTAAGGGGCTTGATCCAATCGAAGCGGTTTATTGCGCAAAGCGATTTTATCATAAGGCTCTCGGTCAGAGAGCATCTGCACTCCATACACCGAATCCACTACCGAATATTCCTTCTTGGCATATACTTGCTCTGTCACACTTACCTTATATACAGTCTCTGATACGCTCTGCACTTGTTCCTGATGAGTGATAAGCGGATCTGGAGCAGGCTTCGGATAGGTATGATTCATGTATTGTTCATAGTCATTTCCTAGCTGCTTCGCCTTCAATCCTTGGTAGATTTGATGAAGCTCGTAGCCTTTGAATAACTCCTTCATCACCCAATCTCTGGTTACGTTAAAGGTTTCGGTAACAGAAGTAATCGTGATTAGTTCATCTGAGTCAATATCTGTGAAGGTCACTTGAGGGGCATACACGCTGGAGGTTACCGTTGGTTCAGTCTTATTAATCGAGATTTCAGATGAAAAAGTTTCTTTCGCAGACGCAAGGGGCACACTAGTAATGAATAATATACATACGAGAATTTGTAATAACCATCTTCTCAAGGCAATCCCTCCATTCAATTATCATTCCGTGCTTATGCGATAAGGAAGTCTCGTTTTTCTGGATCATGAAGGCTTATAATCAGGATTAAACCGTAAATAATGAACCAAAATACTTGAATTCCATGTTTCGTTAGAATTCATTGGGACTAAGCTAGCTGAGATTTCCGCTTCTGCTACACCCAGCATTTTTTCCCCTTCAATGCGAATAGATTTCTTTTCACCTGAAGTTAGTATATAAGCTTCGCTAAACACCCTCTTACCAGAACTATAAGGAAGGGAGACCACAATTTCTAATCTAGCATTAGAACTATGGAAAACCGAAATCTCGCCGGTTAATAAGAATTTGCTTTTTTTAGTAACATCGCCTATCTGTACATTTTGCGAGATTCCATACCTTCCCCATCTCCCTGTCTGTGCGTTTATTTTTTGCCCTCTGCCACTATAATGTTTTTCAAAGACTCTTGCTTTCTGATCGCCGTCATTTACTTTTTTCCATCCTAATGCTACTTCGCTATTATGACCAAATAAGGCAAGCAATGAATTCCATAATGCCTGCGGTTCTGTACTATACTCAAACGCTACATCATCAATCTCAACCATTCCGTTACTTCCATTACTGCTACTTTCAAAGCGCGCTCCTGCATAAATAGTTGCATAAACCGCACCCTTCGGAATGCTCCCCCTGCTTGATAAGGTAATATCCGTAGGACTATCAGATGAAGAAGTACTTGTCCCCAACAAAATACCGTCTTGATTAAAAAACGAAATGCGTAAATGTGATACTGTAGATAAAGTTCGTTTCAATATCCCCCTTAATTGAAAGTTCATTGAATCGTCTAGCAATATATTTTGCGTTAGGTATATTTCTTTGCTACCAATTCCGCTAAAAAATATAATTTGTCTCCTTTTTCCTCTTTCAAACCTACTTTCTGAGAAACTATAACGATTTGCATCACCAGCATATTGCCAGTAATCAAATATCCTCCCAACTTCTGTTAAGTTGATTTCTCCTTGAAAATCATGATTCATCAGCATGTTGAAGTAGTAATTGAAATCATAAGTAACATCAACACCTTTAATCGTTATTGATCCAGCAGCATTATTTCCCGTTGCTTGAATGAATAATTGAATGACTGCCTTTTTTGTATTAAAAGGAACACCACCTATTCCCTCACTCATTGTGTAAAAAAAATCGCCCGTTAACGTGCTCTTTTTCGTAACCCTTTTAATAATCTTGCCCGTATCATCTATAAAATCTAAAGCCATCACTACCTCGGCATTTTGCAATTGATCGATCTTCATGGAACTTTTCATCCCAACGTATTTATCATAAATATATGGAATAGAAAACGTTTGTTTTATGCCAATTATGCTACCAGCAGTCATATTAGAAGCTTGGATTTGCTGATGATTTCTCGAGTCGATTTTTTTAATACTAAAAGTGGAAGGTGCATTACTGACGGTCATAAGCTCCCAGCCCTTTGCATTCCCCGCGGTATCTACTTCTTTAAAATTCCCGTTTGCAATTACACTATTGTACACTTTCTTGGAGACACTTCTCCCCGTCATATTTCCGTTCTGATCTGACTCATACGAGATTTCCGTTTCATCGTTCATAATTTTTGTTATGTTTCCATTCGCATCATAATTGTAAACCGATGCAAAAGTATTAACACTAGAAAAGGAAATCGTCAAAAAAACTATTAAAATAAATGAAATTGCATATTTCATACTTCACCTCTCCTTTTTGAATTTACTAACACGTCCCTATTAATCAAACAATCTCCCCCTGTTCTTTATAGGATTTTATATAATAATATCCTAATTTTCCTGAATGTACTATTTTATGAATTTTAGGAAACATAATTGTGATTGGCCGTCAACTCTTTAAGTGACAAATTTCACTTGAAACGAAGAAGTTTTTTGGAGAAATCCCCCTCAATCACTGCAGGTTCAATAAATAAAAAAAATAGCTGTTGAGACCTTCTCAACAGCCTGTTTATTAATGAAATTGAGTTTCATACAATGTTTGATGTCATGCAAAATTATGAGGAAGACAATCGGAATCAGCGTCTCTTCGCATGTTGAAGTAAAATATTTGCTGCATGGCTCACCAATTTCAACCTAAATTTCCCCTAAAGGAATCTCTTCTCATCTGCACTTAGACTTCGTTCAATATAAAAAGCTGTCTCCTATGTAGTGATCCACTACAAGAAAACAGCCTTCGAACATCCTGCTCTTTAGGCGTTGCTTCATCATGCCGTACGATACAAGGTATCGTATACAGCGAGGCCTCGTCAAAATCGCGACTTACATCCCCGCCATTCTGGAAATTACATATTCGTTTCTCTTACTTTCTCTTACCGTCGATTAACCGTTACTGAATAAGCCAGCTCTCTGCATCTGCTCGCGTTTCAAAAACCCCGAAATGATTGCTGCGATTGGATTCCCCCACCATTTCCTTAAAGCGGCCTCTATTTAACGATGGATCGGGAATGATGACAGCTGTCTTCACATGGTAGTTCGTAAACTTTTGAATCATTCTTCCCGCTACGCCCGTTCTAAGACTGAAGAACTCCCCCGCAAGAGCTTCCCCGTGTACCAGAAGCAGCTCAACATCATGTTCCTTGCACAATGCAATCAAATCCACAGCATCCTGCTCCGTACTTAGCGGCGTGTCGTTTGTAAGCAATTCGATATATGGCTTCGTTTCGCTTTCGACGAGTTTATAGTTCATAGTCATTCTCTCCTTCATTTGTTTTCTTCCCTTAAGCTCCATGCGAATTCCCTGCACCCATTTCAGTTCATTGAGGTAGCTGGACAGTAGATTCTCAGAAATTTTATTCCACAAAAAGGCTTCCCGCTCATTTCGATTCGGCTCTTGGAGTCCACGATTCATTTTTTCTTGCTGATAGACTAGCTGCATGTTGATCCTGTCCTCATACCGATCCAGCAGATCATCTAATTCCTCGTCGTCTAGTTGGTCTGCCCATGCCAATTGGATAAGGAATGTATTCTTAAGCTCGGGAAGTTCAGGTTCCTCAAGCACCCATTCTTTTAATCGGAGCATTCCCTCATCTGTAATGCTGTAAATTTTTTTGGATGGAGAACTTTCCTGATGCTTGATTTCGTTAGTGACTAGGCCATCATCCAATAGCTGAACAAGCGACTTATAGATTTGATTGTTATTGCCGGACCAATACATCGCTGATGAGTCCTCAAAAATCTTCTTCAATTCATATCCGGAAGCCGGCTTCCAGCTCAGAAGCCCCAGAATGGCATATTTGATCGACATCGAAAAACACCTCATTAGGTTACTTATAACATAGGTTAATAATAATCTATATTATTGATAATGTAAATACTGGATGGTTGATTAGATCAACAAAAGAAAAATAGGGCTGCCCCATAATCACATCGGATGTGACGGGACAGCCCTACTATATTAAAAATTCCATATTCTAATTTTCATGCAACCTAAGATGGAAGCACACCCTGCTTCTTATGAACGACAAGCTTGTAGCCCACGCCACGAATCGAATCAATCTGCACAGATTGTTGATTCATCTCCAGCTTCTTGCGAAGAGAGCTGACATGCACATCTACTGTCCGCTGTCCGCCAATATAGTCAAACCCCCATACGGCGTTCATCAGGTCATCTCTTGTTACTACGGTTCCAGGGCGCTGTACTAAATATAACAATACTTCAAATTCCTTAGGCCGCAGTGGAATGAGATCATTATGAAGCGTAACCTCATACTTCTCTGGATAAATCCGCAGATCGCCAAGTGCAATCATCTTGTCATCAGACTCTTCGGACAATGTCAATCCGGTTCCGTCACTCGATGTCCGTCTTAGCACCGCTCCCACTCTTGCCAACAGCTCTGCAACACCGAAAGGCTTCGTAATATAGTCATCAGCACCACACTTCAGACCTTGTACGACCTCTTCCTCCGCATTTCGAGCAGTTAGAACAATCACTGGGGTACGAATCCCTGCCTGTCTTACTCGCGACAATATTTCGAAACCGTTCATTCCCGGAAGCATAATATCTAAAACGATAAGATCAAATTTGCGATGGAGCGCCATCTGCAAGCCCTGAGTCCCATGATCGACAACCGTTGTCTCATACCCTTCCAAAGTCAGGTTGTAGGACAGCAGTCGCGCCAGTGTCGGTTCATCTTCAACTACCAATACTTTAATCTCTGACATAATCTTCCTCCGAAAGTCGAATCGATTATACGTAATCGTCTTTCTTCATCGTTTCTCAACATTATCGTAACATATATCATGTGATGTTGACCAAGCATTTTTTGAAAATGTTGAAAATTAATGAAAGGCAGACGATCTCATCGCGTGGCCTACTTTACACTATTCGATAGCATCTGAATATCTTGCACGACTGGCAACTCGATCGTGAACGTCGTACCCACCCCAAGTTCACTGTCTACGCGAATTAATCCATGATGAGCATCAACAAGATGCTTCACGATGGACAAGCCTAGGCCAGTTCCTCCGGAACTGCGAGACCGTGCCTTATCAACACGATAGAACCGTTCAAATATGCGCGGCAAATCCTTCTTCGGAATGCCGATGCCAGTATCGGATATAGTCAGACGAATCCACTCTGCTTCCCCGTTCTCGCTATGTTCAATCGGCATTGCTACAATTTTTACATGACCGCCTTCTGGCGTGTAATTAATCGCATTCGACAAGAGATTCAGTACAATTTGACGGAAGCGATCCTCGTCAGCCTCTACATACATATCTTGTTCTGTACTCAGAAGAACATCTATTCGCTTCTTGTCAGCTTCCTTCTGGAGCATCTCCACCGTCTTCTCCAAGAACAGATCGACCTGAACCGGGGAATATTGCAGCGGCACCCGCTTCGACTCTATCTTAGACAGCTCCAATATATCGCCGATTAGGCGATTCAATCGCTCACTCTCATCATGGATGATCTGCAGGAACGACGTTGCTATCTCTGGGTCATTCATCGCGCCATTCATTAAGGTCTCCGCGAATCCCTTCACCGCAGCAATCGGTGTCTTCAATTCATGGGACACATTGGCCACGAATTCACTTCTCATTCGTTCAAGACGCCGAATTGTAGATACATCCTGCATGACAAGCAGTACACCTGCCCATTCATTGTCTGTGAAGTAAACGGGTACTACACTCACATCAAGCAGACGCTCTTCTGGATAGTACAGTGTAATTTCATCATGACTCGCTACTTTGCGTTCCAGCACCTCTGCAGTCATTTGCTGCATCTCATGTGGCGCTCGAACATCCTCGAAGGTACGTCCGATCCACTCGCTGCTCTTAATGCCCAATATATGCTCCGCCTTGCGATTCAACAGACCAACTTGGCCCTGAGCATCAACCATAACAATGCCATTAATCATATGTTCAAGCACTGCCTGAAGGCGGCTTTCCTTCTCGCGAATTTCCGACATTTGAACCTGCAGACTATCAGCCATCGCATTAATCGCAGAGCCCAGCTGCCCGATCTCATCTTTCCCGACAGATTGAGTTCGTGCCCGATAGTCCATCTGCGCGATACGCATCGCGACGCGGGTCATATTCTCAATTGGCCGTGTCATGTTATACGCTATTCGATAGCTGACAATAGCTGCGACAAGGAACAATAAAGCGAGCCCAATCGACAGATAAGCCCACAACTCTCGTACACTGCTCTCTACATCTGCCAGACTCATCGCTAAGCGTACGTAGCCATCGAAGTCTGGAGTATGAACAGGACTAGCAACATACAGCATATTTTGCCGAAGGGTATCGCTATAGCGAATTTTGGAGCCTAGTCCATCCTTCTTCGCAGCAGCGATCTCCTCTCTGTCCAAGTGATTATCCAACTCAGCTACTGGACGGTCAGAATCTCCGACAACGGTTCCATCTTTCAGTATGAACGTAACCCTTGCATCAGCACTATCATGAAGCTTGCGAGCCCAGTCTGTGTAGTAGCTGGCAAGCTCTTCGAAGCGGTTGCCCTGCTTCCAGACCAAGGTCTGTTCGATGAGCATAATTTCCCGGGACATATTTTGCTCAAGCTGCCGAATATGACTCGTCTTGAATGTAGATGCCATATAAATGCCCGCTGTTAGCACTGAAATACCGATAAGCAAGACAAACACAAAGGTCAACCTTGTGCGAAAACGTGACATGGTTCTACTCCTTCTCTCTGCTTCAATTCATTGTTGTTACTGTCTACGTATTAATCCTACTTATCCCTTTTCCGTTTGACCAGCAGAAAGTTTATTAATCTTTTGTAAAATTGCGTGATACACGGTGGCAGCTGGCTGCTGAATTAATATGGCGAGTACAACAGCAACGGCTGTTTCCGGTCCGAAGTACCTCATCGCTAGCACTAGACCAAGAGAGATATTGCGCATCCCTGAAGCGAAGCCTAATGTCCCCTGCATCGCAGTGCCGCTGCGCTTGAACATAAAGCTCAATCCCCAGCCTAGTGCATAACAGACGGCAACGAGCAGCAGCACGACGAAGAACAGCCCTATTGCCTCACTCCCCCATGCCCGCACATAGGGGCCAATCGCTGCTGCATTCAAGAGTACAACACTAACAAATGCAGCCTTCGATGCAGGCAGAAGCACGGGCGCAGCAGATGCCTTAGCCTTGCCTCCTGACCATTCATATATGCAAATGCCTGCTGCGGTTGGAACCACAATAATCCACAGCAAATCAAGCAGCATCGCCCATACATCGAATGCAATGGTAGCCCCGAACATCGCAGACAGCGATGCGGGAACAACGATGGGGCTAAGCAGTGAGTCCATGACCACTAGAGCCAACATCAGAGGGACAGATTCTCTCGCCATCTCCACCCACAGCACAGAAGATATCCCTAACGGGATAATCGTGAACAGAACGAGTCCAGCCGTATAAGATGATCCTCCACCGAACAGAAGCGTGCCTATCCCATAGGCTGCGATCGGTGAGATGATATGCGTCAGAATGAATACGGCCGCGAATAGAACCGGCTGCCGAAAGGCTCCCATCACATCACGGCGTCCACATCCTAGCCCCATAACGAAAGTAACAAGTCCGAACATCCACGGAACGTAGGGCACGAACGGAAGCAACGGCTCACTACAAAGAACCCCCAGCACCAAGCAGCTGGGGATAAGCAAGTACATATACCGTTCGAACCAATCGTTCACGATCAGACCGATATTACGATCGAACTTTATTTTTCGATTCATTAGAATACCGGATCCTTGAACTGAGACAGCTTCTCAAGCGAACTCCGATCCACATCTGCATGCAAGCTGTTCCCATGGGAATCCATCGTAACAATTGCTGCAAATCCTTCTACGTCCAAATGCCACATCGCTTCTGGAATACCAAATTCCATATAGTCAACGCCATTTACACGCTTGATGCACTCTGCATAATATTGCGCAGCACCGCCAATTGCATTCAAGTACACCCCGCCATGCTCCTGCAAGGCAGCCAGAGTCTTCGCTCCCATCCCGCCTTTGCCGATAACAGCACGGATGCCGAATTTCTTCATAATATCACCTTGGTAAGGCTCTTCGCGAATACTCGTCGTCGGACCAGCAGCCTTGACATGCCAGCCTTCCTCATCCTTCAGCATGACAGGACCGCAGTGGTAGATAACAGCCCCATTCAAATCAACCGGAGCATCATGATCCATCAAGTACTTATGAAGGGCGTCACGGCCAGTATGCATCTCCCCATTTATAATGACAACATCGCCCACACGCAAGGAACGAATCGCTTCTTCCGTAATTGGAGTTGTCAGCACAACTTGACGACTCCCTCCTTGCTCAGAGGCAGCTGCGACTTGTCCTGAGTTCTCTGATTCCTGTGAAGCTGCCATAGCAACCTCTGTTCCGCGCTCATATATCCATTCGCGGATAGCTCCCGAATTGCTGTCGATAATCACGCCCTGACGACGGAATGCCCAGCAGTTGTACGCAACAGATACGAAGAAGCTTGCTGGAAGACGGTTCATCACGCCAATTTTACATCCGAGCAGGGTGACCTCACCGCCGAAGCCCATCGTTCCAATCCCGAGTTCGTTAGCTTTCTCCATAATATATTGCTCCAGCTGTGCCAAATCAGAATGGGGATTGACATCATCTGCCTTGCGGAACAGTTGATGCTTCGCAAGCTCGTATCCAGTCGTTCGGTCGCCACCGATACCAACACCGATGAAGCCTGCACTGCAGCCCTGCCCTTGAGCCTGATAGACAGCATGCAGGATACACTTGCGAATGCCGTCCAGATCACGGCCTGCCTTGCCGAGCCCTTCCAATTCCGCAGGGAGGCTGTATTGAATGTTCTTATTCTCACATCCGCCACCCTTGAGAATCAGCTTCACTTCAATATCTTCACGTTCCCATTGCTCGAAGTGGATGACCGGCGTGCCCGGTCCTAAGTTATCTCCGCTGTTCGCTCCTGTTAAGGAATCAACAGAATTCGTACGAAGCTTGCCCTCTTTCGTTGCGCGGCTAATCGCTTCGCGAATGTCTTTCTTCATTTGGATTTGATTCGCTCCAATGGGTGTATGTACAATAAAGGTTGGCATGCCTGTGTCCTGACATATCGGCGACACATTTTTCTCAGCCATGGTGATGTTCCGAGCGATTGTGCTCAAGGACAAGCCGGAACGCGTTGCAGCATCCTCTTGTGCCTGTGCCTCTTGAATCGCGCGTCTTACATCCCCTGGCAAATTTGTAGACGTTTCTACAATTAAATCGTACACACTCTGCAAAAATGATGTCATCATGAACTTGCTCCTCTCATCTCTAATCATCCCGGGAAATGAGTGTTCTTGATGCAGATCTCGGAAGCAACGGGAAGTAGTCTTTGTTACAATTTCGTCAAATGAGTTCCAATGCTATTATAATATCACAAGGCGTGCACCTAATCGAAGCATTTTCCACGCCTATATCCTGCGACAATCCGCAGTCAACTGATTGCTGCAATTGTAGAGCGTCTAGATATCCCCTGAAAGGAAGGAACCTATGAGTACAACTGAGAATTCAACAACCAAACCCCATCATTTTCTCGCCTATATGTACCGGCTCAAGCATATCGAACGCTGGAGTCTCATGCGAAATACAGACAAAGAGAATGTTGCGGAGCATACCTTCCATGTTGCTATGACTACCCATATGCTGTGCACGATTGCTAATGAGGTGTTCCATAAGCAAATAGACACCGGGCAAGCTGTAGCATTGGCCTTATTTCATGATGCTACCGAAGTATTTACAGGCGACATTCCTACTCCTGTCAAGCACCACAACAGCCGACTGCTGAACAATTTCCGTGAAATTGAACAGTTGGCCGCCGAACGCTTAGTCGGCATGATTCCTCCCGAACTGCAAAGCATCTACACGCCCCTCATAGATCCGCAAGGAGATCATGAGTTGCGGAGTTATGTGAAGGCAGCCGATCTACTGGATGCCTACGTTAAATGCATCAGTGAGCTAGCTGCAGGCAATCGCGAGTTCGAAGTCGCCAAGCGCCAGACGGAACAGAAGCTGAAGCAGCTGAATATGCCCGAGGTACAATATTTCCTGACTACGCTCGCTCCGAGCTTCAACATGACTTTGGATGAAATATCTCTATCGGATGAAGAAGAGCATACCTAAGAGCTGATGTCATAGACACATATGTGAAGTCGAGTATGAATTCATGTGTTTGTTACAATAATGGAAATACCAACACCACAGATTGATTTCATAGAAAGGAAGTCATGAATGCCTATTTTTAATCCTACTCTCGTTCACCGCATCTTCCGAGCAACATGGGTGCTACTGATCATTGCTGCGTTTACAGCGGTATTCTATTTCGGTTTTTCGATCATTTGCCCGTTTCTGATTGCCTGGCTGCTTGCATACATGATGAATCCAATCGTTCGTTTTTTGGAGAAGCGTTGGAAGTTCCGCCGTGGATTTGCCGTGATGACGGCCCTACTGCTTTTCGCAGCCATCATCGCAGGAATTCTGTACCTATTCACGACGAAGATCATTTCCGAATCATGGCATATTATGGGGATCGTACAGAATCAGATTGTGGACTGGAGAATACAGGCTGAAGCCTATTTCTATTCTGCGGAGTTCCAGCATTTTCTCACCGACATGAATGATACATTCAATTTTGCAGATTTGAAATCATCGCTGTCAAAATACACAGGAACGATTGCTAGCGGAGGCACGTTAATTGTCGCCTACTTGTTTCATTTCTTGAAAGCTACCGTCTTATTCCTGCCTAAGCTTGCGGTTATCACAGTCATTGTCTTGGTAGCTACATTCTTAATCAGCAAACAGTGGAACACGATTTCATCCAAAGGCAACGCACTCATTCCTGAACGGGTACGCCGCTCTCTTGGCGTCGTGACAAGTGATTTGCAGAACGCCGTGTTCGGCTATATTAAAGGCCATATTATTCTCTCCAGTATTACCGCATTTGTCTTCTTTCTTGGCTTGCTTGTACTAGGAGTAGAATATGCATTCACCATCGCCCTTATTGGCGGCATTGTAGACCTGATCCCATTAGTCGGCATCCCTGCTATCGTTGTGCCATGGGCTGTATTCGCCTATGTTGAAGGAAATGTATTTTTAGGAACAGGACTGCTCATTATGTGGCCTATCATTCTCGTTACTCGGCACGCCTTTGAACCGAAAGTATACGGGGACAGCATTGGACTGAATCCGCTTCTGCTTCTCATTTTTCTTTATGGTGGTTTGAAGCTGTTTGGCGTACCCGGCATCATTATTGGGATCCTCGCCCTCGTCGTGCTTACTGCGTTGCAGAAAGCTCATGTGTTCCGGGATGTATGGCGCTATATTATGACCGGCTCCTTTTTCAGTAAAGAAGACGATCAGACTGTATCGCTCATTGACTAAGGTTGGATAAGTACGCGTAAACGATCTTAGACCATTCATCAGGTGATTCAAACAAAAAAACAAAAAAATCGCCCGGCTAGACGTAAGTCTGACCGGGCGAATCTATTATCCTGTCGTTACCGTAATGAACTTATAGCTATAAACCATCAGAAGCACAATGACGATGAATAATACGAAGATAAGCGTACTGAAAGTGCGAACCTTGCCTGTAGCTGCTTCATCCGCTTTACCGCTTTTTGCGGACTGCGCCGCAAGCTTAATTTGCTTGCCCATGATGCCGCTAAATGCAGCAATCGCTAGAAAGACAACCGTTGTCAATACCATCCAGAGTACACTGTACTTCGCTTGGCTCATGAGATAACCGCCTGTAATGAACTGAACGATTAAGAAATACTGTCCCAGACGATTCGCCGTTCCCACGCCCACGAGCAGCCCCTCTTGTCCTGCTGTAGACAGCTTGTTTAATTTCCCTACGATAAATGGAACAATGGCATAGAACCCCATTGCTACTGCACCTAAAATGTGCAAAAGACTAAAGGCACTGTACATGAAATACATTCCCTCCATAGACATGATATGGTTCAATCTTCGTTCCATTATACTAAAATTTACTTACTAACACAAAGAAAGACACCGAAATTTTCGATGCCTTTCTTGATATTTCTATGAGATTTGTCACAATGTTCATAAATAATGGAATCATTGCATTATACACGTTCTCCAGCGACCACTTGAATAACGTTGCGGACGGATTCGGCCGACTTATCCAGTGCAGCCTTCTCTTCTGGCGTCAGTTCGATCTCGATCACTTTCTCTATACCATCTCCACCGAGTACAGCCAGTACGCCCATAAATAAAGCGTCATAACCGTATTCCCCTTCGAGGTATGCGATGACCGGGAGAATCCGTTTTTTGTCTTTCAAAATGGCTTCCGCCATTTGCACGATGGAAGCAGCTGGTGCGTAGTAAGCACTTCCGTTGCCAAGCAAATTGACAATTTCACCGCCGCCTACACGTGTACGCTGTACAATTTCTGCAATGCGTTCTTGTGGAATGAGGCTCTCAATCGGTACTCCGCCTGCGCTCGTATAACGAACGAGCGGTACCATATCATCCCCATGACCTCCAAGCACGACGCCGCGCACATCTTCTACGGATACGTTCAACTCTTCTGCAATGAATGTACAGTAGCGAGCGGAATCCAGAACGCCGGATTGGCCGATTACGCGATTTTTAGGGAATCCAAGTGCTTCAAAAGCAGCAAATGTCATTGCATCTACCGGATTACTCAAAATAATCACGTAGGCATTCGGGCAATAAGCCTTCACATTCTCACATACCGACTTCACAATGCTCGCGTTCGTAGTCACCAAATCATCACGGCTCATACCAGGCTTGCGAGCTATCCCTGCTGTAATGATGACGATATCGGAATCTTGCGTGTCTTCATAGTTCGATGTTCCTGTAATTCGGCTGTCAAAGCCTTGAACCGGGCCAGCCTCCAACATATCAAGCGCCTTGCCCTTCGTCGGATTCTCCAACTGAGGAATATCTACTAATACAACATCTCCAAGTTCTTTCTGAGCCAACATAAGAGCAGTTGTCGCTCCAGTGAAACCAGCACCAACGACTGTGATCTTGTTGCGTCGAATAGCCATTCGGATTCGACCTCCTAGTTCAAATGATTGATGATGTGGTCAGCAAACTCCGAGCATTTTACTTCTGTCGCGTTTTCCATCAGACGCGCGAAATCATAAGTGACAGTCTTGCTGTTGATGGCGTTTGCCATGCCTTTATAGATGAGGTCTGCAGCTTCCTGCCAGCCAAGATGCTCAAGCATCATAACACCAGACAGAATAACAGAACCTGGGTTTACTACGTCTTTATCTGCATATTTCGGAGCAGTTCCGTGCGTTGCTTCGAAGATCGCATGTCCTGTCACATAGTTGATGTTCGCTCCAGGTGCGATGCCGATGCCGCCAACTTGAGCAGCCAATGCATCAGACAAATAGTCGCCGTTCAAGTTCAATGTCGCGATGACATCGAATTCCTTCGGACGAGTCAATACTTGCTGCAATGCGATATCTGCAATTGCATCCTTAATGATGACCTTGCCAGCCGCTTCAGCTTCTGCTTGCGCCTTGTTAGCCGCTTCCGTGCCTTCAGCCTCTTTGATGCGGTCATATTGTCCCCAAGTGAATGTGTGCTCTGCGAATTCTTGCTCCGCCACTTCATAGCCCCAGTTCTTGAACGCACCCTCGGTGAACTTCATAATGTTCCCCTTGTGTACGATCGTCACGCTCTTGCGGTTATGCTTGATCGCATATTCGATCGCAGCACGGACAAGACGCTTGGAGCCATCGGAGGATACAGGCTTAATACCGATACCTGATGTCTCAGGGAAGCGGATCTTCTTCACTCCCATTTCTTCTTGGAGGAATTGAATCACTTTCTTCACGTCTTCCGATCCGGAAGCATACTCGATGCCAGCGTAGATGTCCTCCGTATTCTCACGGAAAATAACCATATCAACCAGCTCAGGATGCTTAACAGGAGAAGGAACACCATCAAAATAACGTACTGGACGCAAGCACACGTACAGATCAAGCTCTTGGCGAAGTGCAACGTTCAGGGAGCGAATGCCGCCGCCGATTGGCGTCGTCAATGGACCTTTAATCGCTACAATGTACTCGCGAATGGCTTCCAGCGTATCATTCGGCAGCCATTCACCGTATTCATTGAATGCCTTCTCGCCAGCGAATACTTCATACCATGCAAGTTTGCGTTCGCCGTTGTATGCCTTCTCAACAGCTGCATCCAATACACGCTTGGATGCGCGCCAAATATCACGACCTGTGCCATCCCCTTCAATGAACGGGATAATTGGATGAACAGGAACTTGAAGCTTGCCATCCTCAATCTTAATTTTCTCGCCTTCGGTTGGTGGTGCAAATTTGTCCAATTGAATCACAGATGTTCCTCCTTCAATTTCATTGTCACACAAACAGCTAACGGGAGCTACTCTTCTATTGTAGCAACCCGTCAATTTGTAAGACAACCTATGTTTTCAAAAACTTCTACATTTATCTCAATTGAGTTGATAATTACCGTTCTTGAATCGGGATAAATAACTGACTGGATGGGCCTGTATACTCTGCACGCGGGCGAATGATACGGTTATTGTCCAACTGCTCCAAAATATGCGCTGTCCAGCCGGATACGCGGCTGATTGCAAAGATAGGCGTGAACAAGTCTCTCGGAATGCCCAGCATGGTATAGACAGATGCTGAATAGAAGTCAACGTTCGGCTTCAGTCCCTTCTGTCCAGTAACAAGAGACTCAATGCGTGTAGACATATCATACAGCTTCATATCTTGACACGCTTCTCCAAGCTCATGGGACATCTTCTGCAGATGCTTCGCCCGAGGATCCCCGTTCTTATATACACGGTGCCCGAAGCCCATAATCTTCTCCTTGTTGTCAAGCTTGGACTGAATATAATCATCAACACGATCAAGGTCAGCAATCTCCTCCAGCATCACCATAACCGCTTCATTGGCTCCGCCATGCAGCGGCCCCTTCAGTGCGCCGATTGCCGATACAACACCGGAATACATATCCGACAAGGTGGCAACCGTAACCCGGGCAGCGAATGTAGAGGCGTTCAGTTCATGATCCGCATGAAGGACAAGCGCCTTGTCCATAGCCGATACAGCGCTATCGGAAGGCTCTTCGCCAGTTAACATATATAGGAAATTATAAGCGATGGAATGACCCGGTTTCGGAGAAATCGGCTCCTTCCCTGCACGAACGCGTGCAAAAGCCGCGACCACAGTTGGTAGCTGTGCTTGCAGCGCAATGGCTTTATGTACATTAGCGTCATGCCCCGTGTCATTCGCTTGTTCATCATATAAAGCCAATGCAGAAATCGCAGTACGGAGAACAGCCATCGTATTCGCGTCTGACGGATACAATTTCATTTGTTCAACAACGGCTGAAGGAATTGCAGCGCTCTTCTCCAGACGAGTGCGTAACTCCGAAAGTTCCTCTTGATTTGGCAGCTTGCCGAACCACAATAAATGAACAACTTCTTCGAATGTCGAATGATCGGCCAAATCGTCGATATTATAACCGCGGTATGTTAGCACACCATCGATGATTGAGCTAATAGAAGAAGTCGTTGCAACTATGCCTTCCAAACCTTTCGTTGCTGTCATCTGCCCTCTCTCCTTTGCATATGTAACCTAATACCATCCCATCTTTCTTTTCCCTGTGTTATCTCGATGTGTTTCGAAGTATTCCGCCCCGGAAAAAAAGGCAAGTTTTCCTATTAAGATGATAATGGATAATGTCGGAAATGTGAACGGTTTCAGTTGAAAAATATGGATAGAAATGCTTTATCAGAGGTATAAACGTTTTTTAAACTCCTTGAAATCATTGAGGATAAAAAGAAAAAATCAAGGAAATTGGGTATGGCGCATAGCATATAGAGAGGGTCGTCCTCCCAGATCGGACGTGCTGGGAAACCGAGGATTTACAGTAGGATTCATGGAGGTGATTGAGATCATGGAGCAGCACATCATCAAGCGTATTCTTCGCGGAGGGTGGGTATTGACCGTTGGTATACTTATACTCTTATCCTGCTATCTATTAGTCCCCCTGCTCTATCCGTTTCTCATTGCCTGGCTGATCGCTCTAATGCTCAATCCCGTTGTTGAGTGGATGTCAGAACAGTTCCGTATGCCGCGCTGGCTAAGTGTTACGATATGCTTGACCCTGTTCATTACGTCGATGCTAACGGTTGCGGCAGCGGTAGTTACGCGTGTGGTGAGAGAGGTTTATAATCTGTCCAATTCTATGGATCATTTTCTCCGTCTATGGAGGGAATTCTTTATTCAGCTGTTCGAAAATGATAAGGTTCGCACATTTCTTGAAACGCTTGGCTCCTTATACAAAGATAATCCAAATCTTCAAGGCTCGATCAACAGTAACTTATCGAGCACTGCAGAAAAGATAACGACAGTGATCACCAACTTCATCACCTCTTTTCTGGATGCGATCGTCCGTCTCTTGTCCAGCCTTCCAAATGTGGCGTCCATTTCAATCATCATTCTCTTATCCGCCTTCTTCATAAGCAAGGACTGGTCGCGTTGGATGGGCATCCCTGCACGTGCCATGCCTGCCTCCATTAATCAATCCATGCGAACGATCTGGGGCGATCTGAAGCAGGCCCTATTCGGTTACTTGCGAGCCCAGTTATTTCTGATTTCCATTACGATGTTCATCATTACAACAGGACTCATTGTTCTGCGCGTGGATTATGCAATCACCTTAGGCCTTCTCGTCGGCATTATCGATTTGCTGCCGTACCTTGGTGTCGGTGCTGTCATGATTCCATGGATTGTATACTGCTTTGCCGTTGACCAAGGTTCGCTTGGCATTGGCTTACTTATCGTATATGCCATCGTCCTGCTCACGAGGCAGATTATGGAGCCGAAGGTACTGGCGTCAACAGTCGGTCTTGATCCGCTCCTCATGTTAATTGCCATGTTCGTCGGCATGCAGTTGTTCGGCTTCCTCGGACTTATTGTCGGTCCCGTCTCCCTCGTTCTGCTGTCTGCCATGAAGCGAGCAAATGTCTTTCTGGATTTACAGACGTATATTATCAGCGGCAGAAAATAAAAAACGCACTGTTCAAATGTACACAAAAACGCCCGCCACATGGTTCTTCACCATACAGCGGGCGTGTATATTTCAAGATTAGAAACGGCGGAAATAAATAAAATTTCCGTCCTTCATCTTTTTCTCCAACCACTTAAGCAGATAGTGCCTATAGATCGGTCTAGTCAGCGGAAATACAAGTGCGAAGCCAATAATATCCGTAAAGAATCCCGGTGTAAGCAGTAAGATTCCTCCTGCAAGAATACATAGGCCTTCTACCGCAGAACGTCCTGGAATTTGCCCTGCCTGCATCTGCTTCTGAGCTTCTGCCAACACTTGATTCCCTTCGTAGCGCGCAATTACTGCTCCGATAACCCCGGTAAGCAATATCAACAGGAACGTATTCCAGCCCCCTACCCAGTTGCTCATCAGTACGAAACCGTACACTTCCAGTGCAGGAATTAATGTCAGAGTAATGAGTACCCATACCATCGGATTCAAGAACCATTCCCTCCCTTGCATAATGACTTATGCATTGCATCTTGCATTACAATCATGCAACTCTCATGGATGACATTCTAAGTAGAATCATTCCCATCCATCTCTTGAAATGGAGAAATCAACATCCTTCATATGAAGATGAATTAAGAGGTCGGGCGCATTCGCTCCAGCAATGACCATACATCTTCCGCTTCCCGCTCAAGACGAATAGGCCGCCAATCCGCATTCAGCCAAGCAAGAGTAGTTGTTCCTTCCACGAGCAGCTTGCCGGATGGCTTAGAGACCCAGCCTGCTTCAGGCAGGCCTGTGTCTGTACCGCCCTCTATCCTGCATACTTGTGACTCAAATGTCAACCGGAGAGGCGACAGCTGCATCAAGCGCGTATATACCATCACTCGATCATCATAGTATGCGGGACGCTTGAACTTCACCTGCAAATCGACCACAGGGAGCAGCAGCCCTCTTGCTTCAAGATCCCGATAGTTCATACCGAGAGCTCGAATCCATTCCGTTCTTCCGACTTCGAACCACGTCACATAGTTGCCGTGGAATACGACATTCATTCGATCTGTCTCTTGATAGCGAACGCGCAGCGGATAACCAAACCATACCGATTGATCTTCTTCCCTAGCGTCATGATACATCTTCTTTCCTCCTCCATTGTAGCGCATTCGAGGGTACGTTCACAAATACAGCAAGAGCAATGGTTCAACCATTGCTCTTGTCTGGTATTGCTTCTATATTCAATTGGATAGGCCTATTCTTATTAGCAACGGCCTTGTCCGATTTGGCTTACTTTAACAAGGTTTGTAGAACCTGCACAGCTTGTAGGAACACCAGCTGTGATTACAACCAAGTCGCCTTCTGCAACGATGCCTGTCTTCACGCCGCCTGCAACAGCAACGTCAAACATTTCGTCTGTAGAAGTAGCTTGATCGACTTTAACTGGAGTAACACCCCAAGTCAAGGACAAACCACGCATCACTTGCTCAGAAGGAGTCACAGCGATGATTGGAGCTTTCGGACGGTATTTGGAAACCATACGCGCTGTGTAGCCTGTTTGTGTAGAGCTGATGATTGCTTTTGCATCCAGATCAAGAGCTGTGTTAGCAACTGCTTGGCTGATTGCATCAGTAACTGTAGCTTGCTGTCTCGAGCTTTGTTTTACCAAGATTTCACGGTATTCAAGCGCAGATTCAGCTTTTTCAGCGATACGGGACATTGTCAATACGGATTCAACTGGGTATTTACCAGCAGCTGTTTCACCGGACAACATGATTGCATCCGTACCGTCGAAGATTGCGTTTGCTACGTCACTTGCTTCCGCACGTGTAGGACGTGGGTTGCGTTGCATGGAATCAAGCATTTGTGTAGCTGTGATAACTGGCTTGCCAGCCAAGTTGCACTTCTCGATCATACGCTTCTGAACGAGTGGAACTTCTTCAGCTGGAATCTCAACGCCAAGGTCACCACGAGCAACCATCAAGCCGTCAGACGCTTCCAGGATTGCATCCAGGTTGTCTACGCCTTCTTGGTTTTCGATTTTGGAAATGATTTGGATATGAGTTGCATTGTGCTTCTCAAGCAATTCACGAATTTCCAAAACGTCTTGCTCTTTACGAACGAATGAAGCAGCGATGAAATCAACGCCTTGCTCGATACCGAAGCGGATGTCGTTCGCGTCTTTTTCTGTAATACCTGGCAAGGAAATTTTCACACCAGGAACGTTAACGCCTTTTTTGCTCTTGATTGTGCCGCCGTTAACGATTTTACATTTGATTTCTGTACCTTGAATCTCAACAACCGTCAAACCAACGAGGCCGTCATCGATCAAGATAGTGGAACCGACTTCAACGTCACGAGGCAAGTTCTCGTAAGTTACGGAGATGCGGTCTTTATCGCCAAGGATTTCTTCTGTTGTCAATGTGATGAACTCGTCTTCAACGAGGTCAACGGAGTCAACAGCAAGCTTACCTGTACGAATTTCAGGGCCTTTCGTATCAAGGAGAATTGCAACCGTTTTGTTCAACTCTTGGGATGCTTGACGAATGTTTTTGATTCGGTTGCCATGCTCTTCAAAATCACCATGTGAAAAATTGAGACGAGCAACGTTCATGCCAGCCATGATCAATTTTTTAGTGTTCTCTAAAGATTCGCTGGAAGGACCGATAGTACAGACGATTTTTGTTTTACGCATATGGGCTTCCTCCAATTATGTGTGTCTCTCTGTATCTCTATATTGTATTGCTAAAAACAAGGCTCTCAACTATCTAATTTACTATACTCAATAAAATTTGTATATGAAGATAATCATATTTATAAGTTTTACCAGTGAACGATGTTTTAAGTCAATTGACTCATGAAAACCGTGTCATCCCAGTCAGGACGCGGGATTCAGGACACAGACGCCACTGAACTTATCCGTGCTGCAGAATGCCGAACTCGCCAATATTGCGAAATTTGTCATATCTATCTTCGCGAAGCTGCTCTGGGGACATCCCCATCAGCTCGGTCAGATGACGCCAGAGCGCATCTTTCATGTTAGCAGAGGCCGCTTCAACATCCTTATGCGCACCGCCTTGAGGCTCTGGAATGATCTCCTCGATAACATTGAGTTCCTTCAGGTCAGAAGCTGTAATCTTCATCGCTTCTGCTGCTTGGTCGGCTTTGGACGCATCCTTCCAGAGGATAGATGCAGCACCGTTCGGGGAAATGCATGAATAGATTGCATTCTCCAACATAAGAACTCGGTTGCCTACGCCGAGCGCGAGCGCGCCGCCGCTTCCACCTTCACCGATGACGACGCAAATTATTGGCACGCCGAACATGGCCATATCCCGCAAATTGCGTGCAATAGCTTCCGATTGTCCTCGTTCCTCAGCTGTATTGCCTGGGTATGCACCCTTCGTATCGATGAATGTAATGATCGGACGACCGAACTTGTCCGCTTGATGCATGAGCCTAAGCGCCTTACGGAAGCCTTCTGGATGCGGGCTGCCGAAGAATCTTGCAATGTTGTCCTTAGTATCCTTGCCCCGCTGATGTCCGATTACCGTTACCGGCACCCCGTTCAGTCGCGCCAATCCGCCCACAATAGCAAGATCGTTGCCGAACAGTCGGTCACCATGAAGCTCAATGAAATCAGTGAATATATGCTGGACAAAATCCAGTGTGGTTGGTCGCTGTTGGTGTCTCGCCAAGTGCATTTTCTGCGATGGGGAGATGCTAGCATAGATCTCTGCCGCTAGCTTGGCGTAACGCTCCTCCAACCGGGCGATTTCTTCAGTAAAGTCAATTTGCTTCTCGTCGCCGAACCGTTTTAATTCAGCAATCTTCTGCTTCAACTCCACCAAAGGTTGCTCGAACGGCAGTTCATTCGCCATGAGCTACATCCCCTTTCACCGTATGCAGATCGATAAGTTTCGCCAACGTGGACTTCATGTCCTTGCGCTGCACGACCAGATCGATTTGTCCATGCTTCTGATTGAATTCAGCCGTTTGGAATTCTTCCGGAAGCTTCTGACGAATCGTCTGCTCGATTACGAGACGGCCAGCAAAGCCTACTCTTGCCCCAGGCTCAGCTATAATGATGTCGCCAAGCATAGCGAAGCTTGCAGACACTCCACCCATAGTCGGATCCGTGAATACCGAAATATAGAACCCGCCTGCTTCATGGAATTTCCCAAGCGCTGCACTTGTCTTGGCCATCTGCATCAGACTCAAGATGCTCTCCTGCATTCTTGCGCCGCCAGATGTAGAGAAGATGACTAACGGATATTGTTTCTGCATAGCAGTTTCAATAGCTCGTGTAATTTTTTCTCCTGTTGCCGAACCCATGCTGCCAGTGAAGAAATCGAAGCTCATCACAGCTACGACAACCGGAAATCCTCCAATTGTCCCCTCGCCCGTAATAACAGCTTCATCCATGCCGGATTTCGCTCTTTGCTGTTCCAGCTTGTCCTTATATTCTGGAAAAGCAAGCGGATCTGCGGATACGATATCCGCATCATATTCAAAAAATCGGCCTTCATCCAAAGTCATCTCAATGCGCTCCCTTGCATTCAAGCGCATATGATGCCCGCATTGCGTACATACCTTCAGGTTTTTCTCCAGCTCTTTATGATATTGAATCGAGCCACATTTTGGACATTTATTCATCAAACCTTCGGGTATTTCGCGTTTGGGACGGTCATCGTGTACAGATCCGGACGGCACCGTTGCGTACTTTTTCTTTTGAAATAAGTCTTTAAACACCCGATACACCTCTTTAGGCGTGATTTCTCCAGTTGAAATACAGGACATCATCCTATTTCTTCAAACTAGAGATTGTCCTAACCATAGACAACAAAAATCGGCTGTTTGAACGATAACATCGTCATTCATCAGCCGCATCATGCATGCAAGATCGAATTAAGCACTTCCTGAACCTCTTCAACTTCTCCGGAAGGCACTAGAATTTCAAACTGTTGTTTAGACAGATGGATTGGACGGATCTGAATAAGGAATCCTTCCTCGGTCAGCTTGCGCTGAATCTTATCTGCTAAATTGGCAGTCGGTGCGATGTAGATAACAGTCCACACGCGCGATTGACCCCCCTAACGTTCCAGAAACGGCTCATATAATGCCATTATGATATCATAATTGTCAATTTCATCGCAACAAATTCCAACAGACTTGCTGCAATGCACTGCCCAATAAGCAATGATGAACCAGCGCCAAGCCTTATCCTATCTCGGCTATTCGTATTCTTTAAGAATTTGCATTCATATCGTCAAGCTTGCAGGCTCCACCCTCGCCATACTGCTGAGCACGCTTGTCGTGATGGGCAATTCTAGCTGACGCAGCAGCAGCTAATCCAGCTACAATATCATCTAGAAAAACATGAATTCGCGTACGATCCGAATTGAGCTGATGAATGATGCCAAGCTTGGCCTTATCCAAGTATCCGAAGCTCGTGAGGCCAATCATTCCATATACACTCGTAATGCCAAGTGCAAGTGTCTCATCAACACCATACAAGGATTCATCCGTCTCCATAATCGCTTGAAGCGGCTCCGGCAGCAGCTTCTGCTCGGCAAGCAAATCCAATGCAATGCCTGTAATGAGCGTGTATTGAACTTCGCGCTTGCGTGTTACGGCTCGTACGCTGTCCAGACAATCCTCCAGCGTCAACGCTGCATTGTATGGCTGCTGAAGATGGAGCACAATCTCCGCGATGGATTCAAGTGATACGCCGCGCTTAACAAGCCATTGTTCCGCCATATTGAATGTCATGGCGTCCCCTCCCTTCGCCCCTTCAACTTCACCTACCCGTGAATAGGGCGTATGACCACTCTATGCGGGATGATAAGGAATTGTGCTACTTGCGGGAGGAGATTCGATCCCTGACATTTGTTATTTGACGCGTACGGTTCCAGCACCGAACATTGATTCGATCCGCTTGAACAGATCCGGTGACGGCTTCAGCGAATATGCCTCGCTAAGCGCCCGCAATTGCTGTTCGCGCTCATAGAACAATACAGTCGGCAGCGGCCCTGGCTGCGACTTCAAGAGTTCCTTCAGCTGTTGAAGCAGGTCTGGCCGCTCATGATCGGCTGTAATCTTAATATATACTCGCTGTCGCTGTGGTGGGCGCCCACTCGTTCTGGAGGCAGGAGCTTCGGTTCCCCCACCCTGTGCTGTGTTCCGCATACGAGCTGCAGATGAACTCCTATCCGTCCTATCCGCAGACATGCTGCCCGCATCTCGGTTCATGCCGGCGGCCGCTTCGGCACCACGTTGTAGGTTGAGCGCCGCCTCTCGTTGATTCGGGCTTCGTCCAGACGGTTGTTCGCCGGCCATGCGCGACTGAGAAGCTTGCCCACCACGCGTCTCAGAGGAGCGTCTGCGATGGGCAGCACGCTTCGTCAACGCAGCAATCGCATGGGGCTCAAGCGGTACAACCTCGTCAGCAAGCAGCTTATAGCCTTCATCCTGACGCTGCACCTTCGCCCGCAGCGCAATCAATGCTCCCTTCCCAATCAACGGTTCTGATCGGCGCCACACTTCGGGGAACAGCACCACTTCAGCCCGCTCGATCCGATCCTCAATTTCAATGAATGCCATCGGCTTGCCCTTCTTCGTCATTATCGTTCGAAGCGACACGACCATCCCAGCAACGGTACACTCACTCTCGTCCGGTACCTCATGCAAATCAACAAGCCGATCCGTCTCGGAGGACTCCAGCAGCTGCGCATGGTCATCCAGCGGATGACCGGATAAGTATAATCCAAGCAGCTCGCGCTCCAGCTCCAGCTGCTCTGCCATAGCGAACGGCGGTATATTCGGATAATCGATCGTCCAATTGTTTACTTCGACGAAGCCGAACAATTGAATTTGAAGATCCTCTCTTTCCTTACGCCATTTCGCAGCCGCATCCAAGGCCTCATCCAGCATGGCCAATAGCTGTGCCCGATGACCTGGAAGTGAATCGAATGCCCCCGCTTGAATAAGCGATTCAATGACTCTGCGATTGCACACCCGAAGATCAACTCGCTGACAGAAATCGAGCAAATCTGCAAATGGCTTTTCCTTCCGCTGTTTCAATATGCTTTCTATCGCAAGCGTACCCACATTCTTAATCGCGCCAAGGCCGAAGCGAATTGCGCCATCAACGGGCGTAAAGCGAACATAGCTTTCATTAACATCCGGAGGCGATACCGTTATGCCTATTCTTCGACAATCCTCAATGTACTCTGCAATCTTCCGATGGCTTCCCATATTCGCTGTCAGCATGGACGCCATAAATTCTGTCGGATAGTGAGCCTTCAAATAGGCAGTTTGGAAGGCTAGCACGCCGTATGCAGCTGCGTGAGCCCGTGGGAATCCATAATCAGCGAAGCGAACGATCATATCGTACACCCGATTTGCTTCCACTTCCGTATACCCTTGATTCAGACTGCCTTCTACGAAATGACGCCGCTCTTGATCAAGCACTTCCCGCTTCTTCTTCGAGACCGCGCGCCGCAGCAGATCCGCTTCTCCAAGAGAGAAGCCTGCCATTCTGGAGGCGATATGCATAATCTGCTCTTGATACACAATAATCCCGTACGTATCCTGCAGGATCGGCTTCAGATCGGGATGGGGATATTCGACAGCTTTCAACCCATGCTTGCTATGAATATAGTTCGGGATGAACTCCATTGGACCCGGACGATACAACGCAAGCACGGATACGATATCTTCAAATACAGATGGCTTCAGTTCTCGCAGAACACGCCGTACGCCGGCTGATTCAAGCTGAAACAACCCTGTCGTATCCCCTCGGCACAACAGTTCATAGGTCGCCTCATCCGCATCATCAATCATGCCTAGATCAAGCGGTTCATCGCCGCGAAGATTGACCCATTCTAAGGTTCGTTCAATAATCGACAATGTTCGCAAGCCGAGGAAATCCATCTTCAGCAAGCCGATCGATTCTAAATTTTCCATCGAGTATTGGGTGAGAGCAATATTCTCGGTTCCTGCCTGCAGGGGGACATAATGCGTTAACGGCTCCTCACTGATGACAACACCTGCTGCATGGGTTGATGCGTGGCGCGGCATGCCTTCTACCTTAGATGCCATATCAATAAGCTCGCGTATGCGCGAATCACGTTCTCTCCAACTGCTTAGCTCGCTGCTTGCCCGCAATGCCTTCTCAAGCGTGACTCCGAGTTGATTCGGAATCAGCTTCGCTACCCGATCCGTATCGTTATAAGGCACATTCAATGCCCTGCCGACATCCCGCACCGCTGCCCGCGCAGCCATCGTACCGAACGTAATAATCTGCGCCACGCGGTCATGGCCATACTTATTCGCAACATAAGCAATAACCTCATCACGCCGCTCATCGTTGAAGTCAATATCGATATCAGGCATCGTCACCCGTTCCGGATTCAAAAATCGCTCGAACAATAAATGATACTTGAGCGGATCGACATTCGTAATCCGCAAGCAGTACGCCACAAGACTACCCGCTGACGAGCCCCGTCCGGGACCAGTCATAATGCCTTGTTCATGCGAGAAGCGAATGAAATCCCACACGATGAGGAAGTAATCAGAGAATCCCATATTCTCAATCGTATTCAGCTCATAGACAAGCCTCTCTCTCGCCTCTCGCTGGAAGGCTTCATCCTGCCATTCCGGCAGTCCTTGATAGCGGCTCGCCAGCCCCTCTTCGCACAATTGTCGCACATACTGTCCTGCATTCATGCCTTCAGGGAGCGGATGATAGGCGGGAAGGACATGCCCTCCGAAGTCCAGCGTCACATTGCACTGCTCCGCAATACGAGCCGTATTCGCAACCGCTTCCGGGACATGACGGAACAATGCCGTCATCTCTTCCTGCGACTTAAAGTACATCTGGTCGGTATGCATGCGCATCCGCCCCTCATCCTCAACCGACTTCCCCGTACCTATGCAAATAAGGACATCCTGCATCGCTGCATCTTCCTGCTGCAAATAGTGCACATCATTCGTTGCAACGAGCGGAACGCCCGTCTGCTCACTTAAAGCTATAAGGCCAATGTTAACCTTCTTCTGTTCTGGAAGGCCATGGTCCTGAAGCTCAATATAAAATCCATCACGGAAAATATCCTTATATCGTTCAACCGCGCTGCGCGCTGCCTCTTCATTGCCGTGAAGCACATGCTGCGACACCTCGCCGCCAAGACAGGCGCTTAGCGCGATTATCCCATCTGCGTATTTGCGGAGCGTATCCATATCTACACGAGGCTTATAATGAAATCCCTCCAAGTGCCCTACGGAGCAAATCTTCATCAAGTTGCGATATCCCTGCTCATTCTTCGCCAGCAATATGAAATGATAAATAGGCTGTTCCTTGCGCGATACCTTCTCCTGGAGCGCTCCTGTCGTTACATACGCTTCCACGCCAATAATGGGCTTAATGCCATGCGACATACATGCTTTATAGAAAGGAATGATTCCGTACATCACCCCATGATCCGTGAGGGCTAGCGCCTTCATTCCGCATGCGGCTGCTCGTGCAGCAAGCGCTTCAATACGCGCTGCTCCGTCGAGCAAGCTGTATTCACTATGCACGTGCAAATGCACGAACTGATCCATACCATTCACTCCTTCAACCTGCCATGTTATACGAACATATTTTCGTCTCTTATTGTATCATAATTCCGCCAGCAAGTCCTATACATGTACAAAGGGTAATTCTATGTGAAAAGGGGCGTTACGATGGGTTCATTTCTCTCGAAAGCACTTCTCGATTTCTTCATCGCCTTCGGCATTGTGCTCGGAGGTGCCATACTGGCGGGCATAGGGTCCGTCATCGCTCTTCAACCCCCTTCTGATACGATGCGCCATATTGCGGAGCATCTTAAAATATGGGCAGTCGTAGCTGCTGTAGGTGGAACGATCGACCCGATCCGAGTCATCGAGAGCAACTTCTGGATGGGCAACTTGAATCCAGTATTTAAGCAGCTTATCTTCATTTTCGTATCATTCTTGGGAGCTCACCTCAGCACAGAGCTCATTCACTGGATTTGCCGGGATCGCGTATAACGCAATACGCCACCAATTTCATTCTCATTCCCATCAACCACTTCTTACGCCGGAGTCGCGCATAACATCGCGTAATTAGTCAAGGGAAGGAAGGAGCTTGCACGATGCGCCAGCGTAAAACCCCATTATGGCTCAGCAATCTCGCACTCATCATTGTCGGCAGCGTCATCGGTGCGGGAATCTACCATGCGGTCTATTTGCGTCAATTTAATGAGGTCATGATGATCAATATTGATCTGCGCGATCGCCTTGCCCATTACAAGGCTGAAACGGAAGACTTGCTTCGCTACAAAAATCGGAAAACCATTATTAAAAGCATCGACCTGCACATCTACAAACAGCAGAACGACACTAGCATCCCGCAAGCAGATGAAATGGAGCTGCGACGGCGTTTGCTCAAGGACTTAGCCGTATTGAAGGGACGCAACGTGTTCAAAATTGATGAATACAGTAAGCTTGTGGAAGGGCTATTGTCCCGTAAAATATATCCCGACGTGAATGACAAGGACTACACGGTTCAGCTCCGAACAATGCTCGTCACCGAAGGAGTGCTTCATGTGTGGATTGATGTACATACTTATGTACCAACATCCCCTTAAGGGAATCATCGCTCGCTTAGGCAGCCACTAAATCTTGTAGGACAGCCCCCTGGAATATGGTAATATAAAGGAGTTTAGATTGTAGTCGTTTCCATATTGTCAAAGAAGGAGAGTTGCTTAATCGATGGAAACTATCCAATGGGTGCTCATTATCCTGATTTGTGTGACTTCAGGAATGTCTGTGTATTACAGTTTTCGTTCAAGACGTGAGCAGGCCACAGCGCTTCGTGGCTTGTATGCGGCTAGAATGAATATGTGTATGGGAATTATGCTGCTGCTCATCGCAACGATCCAAATTTTCATGTTCACAGCATCGACAGTTAGAGTCATTGTAGGAGCTGTACTGCTCGTAATCGGATTATTCAATTTGTTCGCTGGGCTGCGCAATCACAGCCATTATCAAGCCATTTATTCCGCAGGTAAAAAATAATCGCCTCATCAACAAAATGGGATTGCCTCTCATATGCCGCGTTACAGCAGCAGAGGCAATCCCATTTATTTGCTCTTCGTGAAGTATCCCTATCCATATATCTAAGTCCCAGTTGCTCTTTGCGTATTCATTTGGATTAGACAACTAGACATACATTCTCTCTCCGAAACATTAAGTCCCTACTGCGGTGCATAGCTGTGCGCTAGTCGTGATCGATCGACTGTGCGGTCATCATTGCTTTGGCGACGAGATGCTCTCCGTGGCGGATGGACAGTTCCAGCTTGCAAAATTTGCGGCTCATCTCGATAAATTCCGGATGCAGCGTAACGATATCCTCGATTTGAAGCGGGCGGACGTAATAAGTTGTCATATTCTCCATAACGTGATCGTAGCTGCGAACGTCCTTCACCGCCCGCAAAGCGGCCTGCGTCATAACGGTGGATAAGATGCCCTCCGATACAGAACCGAATCCATTCACCATCTGCGGTGTGATGACACCACGGAAATAGAGCTGCCCCTTATCGTCCCGCTCTTCCTCGAACCCATTCCATATCAGGTCATCGAACGTCTCCCCGAGATGCGGCTCCTTGCGGGCATCACGCATCGCCTGCAGCACCTGCCGTCTGGTCACTACAGCAATGAGCTTGCGGTTGCGATCGACGATCGGGAGCAGTTCAACGCCCTCCCACACCATCGTATGCGCTGCCGAAGCGAGCGTCGTCTGCAGCGTAGCCGTGATCGGACTCCGCGTATAGAGCTTATCAATGCTCGTGTCTGGTTCAGCCCCCAGTACATCCTTGTATGTAATCATACCAATAACCCTATACCACTCGTCTACGACGGGGAAGCGAGTATGACTTGTCTCATCACGCAGTCGTTGGAAGTCGCCTACTGTGCTGGATGGACGCAGCACAATCATTTTGTCTTTCGCTGTAACGATGTCTTCAACGATCATAATCTTCTTCTTAATTAACCGGTCGAACAGCGCGCGGTTGATCATAGAGCCGACCGTAAATGTATCGTACTTCGAAGAGATAATTGGCAAGTCCAGCGCATCGGCCAGCAGCTTCACCTCTCGGCTTGTTCCGAATCCACCCGTTATAAGTACACCTGCTCCATGCTGAAGCGCAAGACGATGAGCATCCTCGCGGTTCCCGACAATGAGCAAGCTCCCTGCATCAATATAACGAGCCATGGCATCCAGCTTCATCGCGCCGATGACGTATTTGTTCAGTGTCTTCATCAGACCGCGGCTTCCGCCAAGAACATGACCGCCTAAAATATCAACAACTTCACCGAATGTCAGCTGTTCGGACATATTGCGTGGCTTCTTCTCTACCCGAACCGTGCCAATACGTTCCTTCGTGACTACGATCCCGATGCTCTCTGCTTCCTTCACGGCACGATAGGCGGTTCCCTCACTAACGCCCATTTCCTTCGCCAGCTTACGAACCGATATTTTCGTCCCCGGCTTCAAACTTTCAATATGCTGCAGCAATTGTTCGTGCTTCGTTAGCGTCGCATCATGGCCATCCATCTGTTACACCCCTATATCCCGAACTGTTGTATTCTGTGCTTAGTTTACCATATATTTATAGGTAACTGCAAAATAAACAAGCTGGCATCTGACGATTCAGATACCAGCTTGTTAGCTAAGCATACGAGGGAATACACAGCCTTATCCCGCAATCACTGCGGATGAATCTGCTCTCTCCTTTTTCACTAGCTTGCGATAGAACATCTGGAACGACAAGCCGCTTGCTGCCAGTGCGAGTCCAATGTACACCGACAGAAATCCGAGGTTCATCCATACATAGCCCATATCACCTAGTGAGATAACGCCGCGGAAAGCCCGTATTGTGTACGTCATCGGAAGCCATGGATGAAGCATTTGGAAAAATGGCGGTGTCAGCTCAATTGGGAACGTTCCTGCCGTTGAAGACAACTGCAGCACGAGCAAAATAATAATGATAAACCGGCCTACATTGCCAAACGTCGTAATGAAAAATTGGATCAAGGCAAAGAAGGTTAAGCTCGTAGTCAAGCATACAAGGAAGAACATCGGTATATTGGTTACAGGCAGATTAATGACCGTCAGTACAACTGTACCGCAGATGATCACTTGCAGAATGCTCTCGACTGTCATAAAGCCAAATTTACTTACCATCCAAGCCATACCAGATGGAGGCCTCCCGCTTGTTTGTTTCAACGGATAGACCATGGAGAACATAAGTGCACCCACGAAGAATCCAAGCGACAAGAAATACGGGGCCATACCAACGCCATACGTTGTGACGTCATGATTATCCAGCTTGTCACTGCCTACCGGAGATGAGATCATCTCATACGTTTTATCGGTCGGGTGCTGCATCGCCTTCTCTGCACCTTCTCTCAGCTTGTCGCGCAGCTCTGCGCCTCCATCTTGCAGTCGCTTCTGACCATCTAAAAGCATCGCAAATCCGTCGTTAATCGAGGCCTTGGCCTTCTCTACCTGATTCAGCACATCACTCATCTTCTGGAACATAACCTTCTGAACATGACTGGCTGCTTCATTCAGCTTCATATCCGCCAAATTATGCAGCATATCACGCGCCATAGGCTCCATCGCATTTACTTTGTCGTCTGCAGCCTTATGCAGCTTCTTCGTAATCTCTGGCGCCAATCGGTTCAACTCATCATTTACTTTATGATGAATGCCGTTCACGACTTTCGGCTCGTATTCCTTCCATTTCTCATCAACAAGCGTATGCAGCGTATCGACTAGCTGCTTCGACTTCTGCTGATACATATTTTCTGCAAGCTCATGCGCCTTGTCTCGCAGTTGAGGAGCCAATTCATTCGCCTTCGCAATTACCATGCGGTTCGCCATGGAGCGTATCTGTGGGAAGACTTCATCGAACTTCTGATCCGCTGCCTCGTGCAGCTTCTTCACAAGCGAACTTCCCACCTTGCTCAGCTCTCTATCCGCAAGCTCCGTTAGATCCTGCTTCACCTTACTCTTGAGCGCCAACAGATTCTCGCCGTTCAGCCGATCCTCAACCTTCGCACGAACATCCCCTAGCTTCTTCTTCAACTCATCCCACTGCGGTTTCATAGCAGGCGGAATCTGTTCTTCAAAGGGCTTAAGCTTCTCCTCAAGTATTTTCAAATCCTCGTGGATCTTGTTCATCTCATCCTTGCCACGCTGAATTGCGCCGTCAAAGATGGCATCGACCTTCTCATCAATATAGCGATGAATGGAAGAACGAATCGTGCTGTCGAGCTTGCTGTACTCATTATCGATGATGGTATGCATCTTGGCTCGAGCTGCAGGCTCCATCTTCGTTATCGAATCATCAAGCTCCTTGCTGATCTTCGCCAGTACATTGTTCAAGTTTGCCTCATATGCACGATCAATTTCTTTATGCATATTCTCCCGAATTTGCTCACCATACTTGTTAGCTTGCAGATCAATTTGTTCATGTACTTTTTCCTTAGCCGGCATAGAATTGGTGCGAACAAGCTCGTCAATTTTGATATGCAGCGAATCGTGCACGATATCATAATATTTATCAGATTGCGTATCAATTTCACGATGAATCTTATCCATCATCTTCGGTTTATTGCTGCGGATCGCTTCATCGATTTCCTTATGAATCATCTGATCAAGCTTCTCTTTGTTCTCCTCCAAGGCACGTTCCACCATCGTTCCAGCCTGAGAGGTCTTCGAATCGACCGCCGCATTCAATTCATCGCGGAACCTCTCAATCCCCTCACCTAGCTGGCCTAAGCCTTGCTCAATCTGACTCGCACCTTCACTAGCAGCATTCAATCCATCCGCTACTTTATCAATCGCATTGAACATTTGCTCAACATATGTTTCCGTTACCTTTTGCGACAATTCTGCCTTGATGTTCTGCACTACTTTATCTGAGATCTGTCCCGAAATAAAGTTATAACTGCTGTTCTCTGTGTATATCAGGTTCATCGGCTGCGGGTGCGGATCAAGGATCGTCGTTGCATTATGCGACATTTGTTCAGGGATGCGGATCATCAAGTAGAACTTGTTCTCGCTTAATCCCCGTTCCGCTTCCTGCCTGCTTACAAAATGAAACTCTACCTTCTCATTATCGCGCAGCTTCTCGATCAGCTCTCTGCCGATGGCAATCTCTTTCCCTTCGTACATCACCGGTCGATCCTCGTTGACGACAGCGACAGGCATATGCTTGACATTGCTATAAGGATCCCAATTCGCAACCAGATATACGCCGCAATACAGCAGCGGGATAATGAGCAGACCCAAAACGGGTACAAGCACATCTTTGGTACGGATATTCGCCACGAATTCCGACCAGAAAAAACGAATACTATGCACGCTGTCACCTCCTTATTGACCGAATGACCATTTTGTTAATACGGTTCTAATTTGACAGATGTGAGTATTATATCTTAGCCTTTTTCAAATTTCAATTTTTAAATTTTCTCCCAACGAAACCCATTTCCCATGACAAATATTCCAAATGCCAACTCAAAAAAACAATGCTGTTCCCAACGCTTCAGCGATGCTTCTCCTGCCCCACAATGTCAGAATTATGACCGCAATCAGCGGTTCAGAACCAAAAAAATAGAGCCTCTCCTAATGGAGAGACTCTATTCCTCAGCTATTGTGCTTACTTCAACCTGGCTGGCTGCCGCTTCATACGCTCTTCAAGGCGTCTATATTTCTCACGCTTAATCTTCTGCAAACGCTGTTCCGTCTCCTCATCCACCCGCAGCAAGCGGTGCAAATGAGCAGCAACAATCAACAATGCAAACGCAATCCATACAACGCCGAACGTCGAAGCTGCTGTCCAGCCATCCTTGAAGCTCAATGTAGGCAATACATAAATCAGCATCGCTACAACCAGAATGATGGATATGACATGCTTCCAGTTATTCCGTGGCTTCACAATAGCCGTATGACGTTCCGTTTTCATCCCGTTACGCTCCTTACTTGAGACGAGCCGTGATTCTGAAGCATCATCTCTATTCTTGTCCTATACTAGAGCGTATGCCGGTTATATGAATCCCATGACTTCTTTCTTGTCCTTATTGATACAGGTGGCCTAGCGATTCGGAGACGATCTTGTTCACATCTTGAATGACAACGGCAAGGCGGCGTTCAGCATCGAACAGCTTCGCAATATCTGCATTCATGCTGATCACTTGGAACAATTTCTCCATCTTTTCCATCTCTTCTTGATCTGGCATTTCACCTGTCATCATCTTTTGCTGCATATTCATCTGACGTGCACGGAAATCATCAAGCATCTGCTTGCCTTCAGGGTTCGCATCCACTGCTTTCATTGCTTCTTCTACAGCTTTGGCCTCTTCAGAGGACTGCAATGCACGTGCTAAGTCGTGCGCTTTGTCGTATACGCTCATCATTCATTACCTCCCGCAAAAAATACAATCTTCAGCATATCATAGTTCCATATTACTGTCCTCATCCAAATATGACGTTTATCCGACAGCTAATAGAACAAAAGCCTGCACCAATCCAATAATGCCCCCAAGCAAAGCCCCCAGCCATGTAATTGCTCGGAACTCCTTGCCCGACACACTTAAAATGATCGTCTCCAGACGTTCAATCGGGAATTGCTCCACCTGAGTGCGTACCACTTCCTGCAAGCGGGCTGCGCGAACAATAGCGTCCAGATTGCGATCCAAGAGCGCAAATGCCGCCTCCACAGCTCGTGGAATATAACCGCTCCACACTGCTTCATACTTGCCAACCAGATGCGCTGGCTGAATCTCGCCAAATCGATCGATCCGCTTCGGCCACTGAATCATCGCAGCGGCTTGGCTCACAATAAAATCAAGGGAATTCGTCTCTTCCGGCAAATCTGCCCACGATCGAACAAGCTGAGCAGGTGTCTCTTGTAGCCATTCACCAAGTTTCGATAAAATGAAACCTGCAACGGTCGCGCGAACTTTAGGCGAGCGAAGCTGTTCGACGAGCACAGGCATCATCTTGGTTACGAGCTTATCCTCATCCACAAATATCGCTGCCATAGCGCCAAAGAAACCTGAGGCACGATCAATGACATCCTTCGCCAGCTTCGTCATGAGCAGTTGTCCCTGCAACGAGGTCAATTCCTTCTCAAAAGATGTCAGCATCACAGCTGCGGCTTTGTCTGCCCATTTCGCAGATGACTGCTCCCACCCTTCAGGAAGCCATTCAACCAGAGGGCGCTCATCCCAGCCTTTCCCCTCGAGCCACTTCTTAACCCCATTTGCCGTCCATTCCTGCAATCGATGCGCAGATTGATCACGAATCTCATCCCATTCCTTATCCGGAAACAACTTGACCGCCCACTCTTTGACCGTTCTGTCATCTTCCGACCAATTCTGAGTCATGCGCAGAACCGTTTCTGTCGCCTTCTCACGAGTATCGGGCCTATTCAGCATCGTACGGAGCCCATCACTTGTAACTAAATATTCGGCTACAACATCACCGAAAGAAGCGGCAATATCCTCTCTGCGCTTCGGAATAAGTCCTGGTGTAAATGGTATGCGCCAGCGGCCAATATACATGGCTTTGCGCGGATGAAAAAGCATTTTGATCGCAAAATGGTTGGTAACCCCACCTACGATAGCAGCAACGACAACACTAAAACTGATAAACAGCCATACCGGCATGTCTATTCCCCCTTTTTATTTCCTTCAATAGGTCAATCACCAAGGGAAATATGTCCTCATATGATGAATTAACGTATACGGTCTATCTGTATCGACCCATGCAGATGGGATCGTATGAATGACTGCAAGTTGTTGTTGGAAGGAGAACCTCCATGTCTAAATCAAAAGTGACGCTCCAGTTGATCAGCTCCAGCCTCTTGCAAGACGATGTGCTCATGTTGGGAGAGGCTTATGTCAAGCTGTGGAAGGTTCCTGTCAACCAGCCGCTGACTCTGAAGTTCGGTTCCTTCAAGCAGCGCGTGACAGTAATATCCGTCTCCCGCTTCGACGGACTACGAATGAATCACTCACTTGCACGAAAGATGGGGCTGACGAACGGCCAGTCACTGCGTGCGGCCTACAAGACATCGAGCCAAATCTTGAGCCTTGGACCGCTTATTGGTGTATTAGTAAGCCGTGATTATCCGAGCATGCCGGATAAGCCATTCGGTTCTATTACCTCTTTCTGCAAGGAATTGGTCGATGCATGCCAGCTCCAAGGAGCATGGGTATGCTTCTTCACACCCGATCATATCCAAGACCTCCACAATGTCAAAGCGTGGGTCAATACCAATGGTAGCTGGCAACGAGTTACGATGCCGATACCGGATATTATCAACAACCGATTGACGTCACGCAAGCTGGAGAACAAACCTAGCGTACAGCATTTTATGAAAGAAGTAAAATCCCGATATCAGTCCGTTGTCTTCAATGAAAAATTCTTGGATAAAACAGAAGTGTTCGAAGCACTCAGACCTCATGCAGAGCTATCCAAGTATTTGCCGGAGTCTTACTCGCTCCGTACCTTCTCCACCTTAAAAAGCATGTGCAGCCGTTATACCACTGTGTTCTTAAAGCCCGCACGCGGCAGCCTTGGCAAAGGCATTATTCGCATCACCCGGCTCCCGGATCACAGTTATCAAGCCTTATATTCCACCTTAAACGGAACAAAAAGGCAGCAGTTTAGCAGTCTTACTAAGGTCTTCTCCAGCCTATCTGGCAAGTTGAAGACGAACCACTATCAAATTCAGCAGGGACTGACACTGATCGATCACAGTAGGCGTCCGGTGGATTTCCGAGCACTCGTCCAGAAGAACGCTTCCGGCAAATGGACGATCACTTCGATTGTCGCCCGCATTGCGAGCAATCAGCACTTTGTATCCAACCTGGCACGCGGCGGCTCACTCAGTACCGTGAAGGAAGCCATATTCCGCACGAGCCTTCCTCCGTCGGTGAAGAATGATGTAAGTGCACGGCTGAGGCGAGCTGCACTTGACATCGCTCAAGGTGTAGACACTTATATTCCCGCTCATTTCGGTGAGCTCGGCATCGATCTTGCTGTAGATAACTCGGGGAAGGTCTGGCTCCTCGAGGTCAATTCCAAACCATCCAAGAACGACAACACACCTTTAGGTGATCGAAAAATACGGCCCTCTGTGCGCAAAATCGTGGATTACTCTCGATTTCTAACCGGGATCTAAGGAGGTGGCAGCAATGAACATTTCAGAACCTTCTGCGCTGACGCTTGGCGTTCTGCAATGTGAAGGCACAGGAACGCTGCCATTCGCGGAAGCGGACTACTGCCGCAAACTTTGCATTGCCGGTCGTAAGCACGGTATCCGTGTTATCGTGTTCTCCCCGTTATGGATACATTGGGGTGACTGCACCGTTCATGCATTTGTATATGGGAAGTCAGGATGGGAACGGCGTACATTCCCCCTTCCTCGGCTCGCTTATGACAGATGCTCCTACAGCAATCCGCAGCAATACCGTAAAACACAAGCTGCCATCATCCGTATGAAGCAGTTGGCGAATGTCACGCTTCTCGGCATCGGATTACGAGGAAAATGGGATATCTATCGTTCAATGCGCAAGGATTCATCCCTGACCCCTATACTGCCTCCCACTCGGTTGTTCGCTGGCATCTCCAGTCTCGCTGCTCTGTTGAATCGTTATCATGGCGGCCTATTTCTGAAGCCACATGGCGGCACTCATGGAAGGTCTACACTGCATGTACGCTACCGCGACAACGATAAGGAGAAGACTGATTCGATATCAGCTGCTCTTCCCGTCACTTTGGAGCTTCGTGGAAGGGACGACGATAATCATCCCATACAACACAGCTTCTCCCGGCCTCAGGAAGGATTCGCTTGGATCGAACAATTTGTCGGCAAGCGCAGATTTGTCATACAACCCTATTTATCATTGGTTACCCAAGAAGGAGAGCCGTTCGATGTCCGTGTTCTTATGCAAAAAAACGGAAACGGCCGTTGGGTTCTAACCGGTATGGCAGCAAGGGTAGGCCAGCCTGACAGCGTCACATCTAATCTGCACGGAGGCGGTCGAGCCGTCTCGGTCATACCATTCTTGGAAAGCCAATTCGAACCGAATCATGTTCATCGGCTTATAGAACAACTGAGTACGTACAGCGAATACATTCCACCGCTTCTGGAAGCCCAATATGGGCGAATATGCGAGATCGGCCTCGACTACGGGATTGACCGCAAGGCTCGCCCTTGGCTGCTCGAGGTCAATTCCAAACCTGGCAGATCCGTATTCAGACACACCGGAGAATACGAAGCTGCCCTGCAATCAGTGGAAAATCCCATCTTGTACGCACGCCATGTGTTGGTTCGGTACCTTAGGAGGGTCAGTTCATGAGTTTGACGGTATGCAACGTCCATTTGACGCCAAATTCCGAAAAAATTTTATATGTATCCAACTCCTTATTAAAACAGCTCAAACTTGCCGGCAAAAGATCGGTACGGCTCAGGCTCGGAAAGACGATCATTCCAGCTTCAGTCAGACCGATCCAGAAGCCCGGCAAGCATCTCTATGTAACGGCAGGATTACGGTCAGCCGTACGAGTCCCTAAATCTGGATCTGTATTTCTATTGAACGAAACTGAAGGCGACATTCACATCGGCCCTCTCATTGGCATAATGTCTGACGGAACGTCCCGCTCATCTTCAGCCCCCTTCGGCAGCCGTACCGGGTTTATTAGGCAGATCCTTCGCACTGGCAATAAGAAGGCATACGTGTTCGCATTCTCTCCCCGCGACATTAATTGGAATAACGATACGGTGCTTGGCTATTTTCTTGGTCCTTCGGGAGGCTGGATAAGGCGAACCGTCCCGCTGCCTGATGTCGTATACAACCGCTTGCCTAGCAGACGCGCCGAAACATCCGGTTCTTACAATACGCTTCGTGAACGGTTCACACGCAAAAAAATCCCGTTCTTCAACTGGAGCTTCTTCAATAAATCGGATGTATATGCACTGCTCAAGAATGAATCAGAAGCCAATCAGTATGTTCCTGAATCCGTCATGAATCCTTCATCAGACACGATCCGAACCATGCTGGAACGACATCAGTTTGCATATTATAAGCCTTCTGGCGGCAGTCTTGGCATCGGTATCTATCGGCTGACCTACTTGCCGAAGAAGGGGTTCTTTGCCCGTTATACTTCAAATGGCAAGAACGTACTCCTTCGCTTCCGCACCTTCTCCAGTCTGATGCGCATGCTCGAAGCGAGACATGGACGCAGCCTGCGCAATTATGTGATTCAACAGGGCGTTCGCCTGATCGAGATCGACGGATGTCCAATTGATTTCCGTTTCCATATGCATAAGAACGGAGAAAACAAGTGGGCGGTGGTGGGCGTAGGAGCCAAGAAAGCCGGCAAAGGCAGTGTAACTACTCACGTGAAAAATGGCGGCAGACTCATGACTCCTTCCCAGGCACTTCAACGTGCATTCGGAGAACGTTCAGACGAAGTGCTCGACAAGGCGAGGAAGATCGCCATCCAGTTGGCAGAAGCAATTGAGCGCAATCATCCGCATTTGATCGGAGAGCTCGGCTTCGATATTGGGATTGACCGTGATGAGCAGGTCTGGATGTTCGAGGCAAATGCGAAGCCGGGACGCTCGATATTCAAGCACCCTTCCCTTAAGAATGAAGGGCAAGCTTCCATTGAACATATTTTGGATCACTGCCTGTACCTAAGCAAATTCCGCAGGGGGGAGATCACGTGAGTGGGAACGAGCAAACGACACAAACACCTGTCATTGCAATACTAACGATGGATGATGACAGAGAGTACTTCCGCGGCAACCGAGATAATTTTGCCGATATTATCAAAAAGGGCAGAGAAATGGGGTTTACTGTTTTTCTTCTAACAGTTCGGGATTTGAAGCTTCACGCGAAGCGTGTCATCGGTTATTCCTATGAGAATAATGTGTGGAAGCAGGAGTGGTTCCCGCTTCCGCACGTTATCTATAATCGCATCCCCCTTCGTGAGGATGAAAGTCTTCCAGCGGTTCGCAGCAAGATTAAAGAGGTGCTCGCACATCCTTCGATCAAGTTGTTCAACCCATACTTTTTCAATAAATGGCACTTATTCGAATGGCTGAAAAAATCAAAAATTACGAAAAAGTATATCCCTTCAACGAGACGGCTGAAAACCTCGGCCGCATTAGGTAAAATGCTGCATAAACATCCTTACTTGTTCTTGAAGCCGGAATCCGGCAAAGCAGGCGCAGGGATTATGACTCTTCGCGTGAATCATACCAAGGCACTCAAGTACCGTCTGAAGATCCAGGAAAAAAAGAAGAGCGTATCGTATAAATGCGCTACGATCTCGAAGCTATGGAGCCGTATCCGTAAGGAAGCCGGCGTCCACGACTATATTGTTCAACAAGGCATCTCACTTGCTGCCAGCAATCGTCGCCCCTTTGACCTACGTGTCCTGATTCAGAAAAACGGCCGGGGACAATGGGAGGTCACAGGTGTGGGCGCACGTGTCGCAGGTACAATGAGCATTACGACACATGTGCCTCGCGGCGGTAGTATAGACGACCCGGAGAAGCTCCTAATCTCTGTGTTCGGTAATGAGCAATCTAAGCGCATCATGACTCGTGCAAGACATGCTTCGCTGATTATCGCAAGACAGATCGAGCGTGCATCCGGGCATCTACATGGAGAGATGTCTATGGATTTAGGTGTCGATGCTGGCGGAAGCATTTGGTTCTTCGAAGCAAATGCCAAACCGATGAAGTTCGATGAGCCTCATATCCGCCAACGTTCGCTCGAGCGTATATTTCAATACTGCCAATATCTTGCCAAATTAGGCGGATAAGGGACGGGAAGAAGGTGATACGGCTTGAGTCAACCGACACTCGGTATATTGACGCTATACTTGAATGAACGAAAGCATCTGGAAGAGCGCCTCATCTATCAGCGCATGATCACTGCCGGCAAAAAAATAGGACTCGACGTGTATGTGTTCACCCCACAGGATGTTGATGACCAACACCGACGCATTCACGCCATGTGTTATCATCCAGAAACGAGGCGCTGGACACGGAAATGGACGCGTTTTCCGAATATGATATTTGATCGATGCCGTCTCCAAAACAGCCATCGCTTCACTCAGCTTCGTCGATTCCGCAGCAAGTACAATCACCTGCTGTTCTTAAATCGGCCGCTGCGCAACAAATGGACGATTCACCAGGTGCTGTCGACCGTCCCTTCGGTCAAGGGGCACTTGCCAACTACCCGCTTATATCAGTCCATGCTGGATCTGCAGAGTATGCTGCGCTCTCATTCCTTAATCTATTTGAAGCCGATAAACGGTACAGGTGGAAGGGGCATTATGCGTATCGAGCGTTCGTCTCTCAATCCCACCACCGTATTCGTACAAGGGCGTGATCATCAGCGTCGGATTATTCGTCCGCAGAAGCTCACGATTGGCCAACTAGCAAGGAAACTGGCTGCCTGGAGAGCTAGAGACCGTTATCTCGTCCAGCAAGGGATTGCGCTGAAGCTGCCAAACGGACGCGTGCATGATTATCGCATGCTCGTGCAAAAAAATGGCGAAGGCAAATGGGAAGTGACAGGCTGTGCAGGTCGGGTTGGAGCAAATAAAAGCATCACGTCCAACCTGCATGGCGGTGGAGAGGCGGTTCGGATGGATGAACTGCTCCGCAGATGGATAGGCGATGAGCATCGAATTGCAGAAGTGAAGGATGACGCAGAGAGGATCAGTCTCGAGATCGCACAGTTCCTAGAAGAGAAATATGGGGCCTTATGTGAATTGGCACTGGATCTCGCGATCGACCGCAAGGGGCATGTATGGCTGCTCGAAGTAAATCCGAAGCCTGCACGGGAAGTGTTCCATCGAATCGGGGATCGAGATACTTATCGGAATGCAATCGCACGACCAATGGAATATGCATCATGGCTATATCGCCAGAAGGGGAAGCGCCAAGGAGATGCGGCTATCTCCATTGTTGAAGGAGCACTCTCATCCGGTAAAGACCAGAAATGACATAATAGCGCTCAACCCACATCGCGCGTACCTATGGATACGGTGATGTGGGTTGTTCGCATCTAGTCATGAAATGGGCTTTCGAGAAGCACTACCTCATTCGTATGAGGGCGAAGCTCCACTCTTCCGCCTAATGGCAAGATAAGCTTCGGATCCGTATGGCCGAAGTCGAAGTTCACAACAATCGGCAGATCTCCGGCACCGAATTCCCCTTCTACAATATTGACGATAATGTCGTACAATTGTTTATTTTCTTCCTCACTATAGTCCTTGGCTCTACCGAATATAATTCCCTTCACCTTCTCATACACACCCTGCATCCCATAGTTGCGCAGCATGTAGCCTACATGCATCGGTGAAGGCTTCTCCTCAGAAGTTTCGAAGCAGAGAATCTTATTGTCCCAGAACGATGGATCAGGCCAGTACGCTGTCGATTTCATAAATTCCAGTACTTCAATACAGCCGCCCCATACTTCACCCTGCTGGACAGAACTTCCTTGCAAGAACCTCCATCCATCCCCATTAGGGTAAAACTCCTGGCACTCTCCAAGCGTATCGAGGTTGCCCCAATCCTTGTATCCATTGGTCCACCGACGATATGGAACATAGTTGTAGGGAAATTGATCCGAGAAGAAGAAATCACGAAGATGCTCCGAATACGCTTCAGGCAGATGCTTCAATTGGGCTATTCCCGCCAATATTGATGGGCCGTAGAAGGTGATCATTCCGAGCTGATTCAAGTACGAGAGGAACGTTGTTGCATCGGAAAATCCCATAATGAACTTTGGATTGTTTATGATGATTTCAGTATCCAAATAGGGCAATATTCGAATTGATTCATAACCGCCAATGGAACAAATGATGCCGTCGATGCTTGAATCACCGAAGCATCGGTTGATATCCTGTGCTCGCAGCTCAGGATAGCGATACAATTCAGTCGGCTCCATCCTAGCTGTCGGCATTTCGACTATGTCAAATCCGAACATCTCCCGCAGATTGCTCAGCCCGAGCTCGAAGGTTTCTGGAAATAAGTATGGGAGTCCACTCGATGGAGATATCACCGCAAGTTTCGAGCCTTGCTTCAATCTTTTGGGTTTCATCATACGAATCATTCATCCGCCTCCCTAAAGTTTTCCATCCATCTTACCCCTACTCACCACTTGGGTCAACCCTATTTATGTTCACATACATAGCAAAGATGCCGCACAAGTGTGCGGCATCTCCTCTCTTACTTCGTATACAGTTGATACATCATCGTATCCTCGTCCGCGGCACGAGCGAGATCATAAGCCTGCTGAACGCTTCGTTTGTTCTGGATCAGTTCATAACAGAAACGGGTGACGAACATCAACGTGCTGTTCCCATATGGATAATCATCAGGCCCAATATAAGTCTGGCAGCCACCATCCAAGAATGCCTCAGCCATCTCCTTATTGCCCAGATCACATCCGTTGCAGACGACCGTCCGGCCATCGAGCTTGGCAAATTGCCGAACTGCCTCGCTGCCGAAATCACCGTGCGGCTCCCCTTCCTCATATACCTCGTCACCAATTTCAGGCATCACGAAGCGACCCTCGTCGCCGTGAAAGTTCAAAATGACGAGATCCGTATTCGGGAACAGATCCTTGCCGGATAATACATCGATAAAGTCATTCGGTCTTCCTACCCAATACATAAACACCCGAGCTCCAAAGTACTCCAAGGTAGCTCGAAGCGCTTGCGTCTCCATATCACAATCCGGTCCACATACGATAGCAACATTCATCTCAGGTTTACTCATTCCAATCAGCCTCCACATGTTTTAAGTAGTTACGCGCGTACGCATTTTGTCCAACTACTAGGAACAATGGAGGCGGCCTGGCCCACCACGGTACATGCTTACGTTACTTCTTCATTATTGTCTTCCCTTCAGTAATTGTTAATTGTTGTTATTGTTCCGATGAAGCGTACAATTCCAGCAGCTCATCGAAGGTATGGATAAGAACGTCCGAACCCTTCAATTCTTCATCCGCACCGAAACCTGCATATTGACAGCCGATGACCGTTTGTCCATTTTCTTTGCCGGCTTCCACGTCCGAAGAGCGATCGCCAATCATCCATGCTGAAGAGATACCATGCTCCTTCAACAGAAGCTCGACAAGCTCCACCTTCGTCGAAGTCTGCCGTCCTCCAGCACTGTACAGCTCCGTGAATAGCTCGGTCAATCCGTGCGCAGCAGCAACACCTTGCACATATTCTTCCAACCCATTACTTGCCACAAACAACTTTACACCAGCTTCTCGCAATTTGGCAAGTGTTTCCTCCACTTGCGGGTACAGTTCCGTTCCACCCTCCTGCAAGCCCTTCAACTCATTTTCGAGCAGCAGATCATCCGCGCGCAGTCTTGCCTCTTCGCTGGACTCTGGCATAACCCGCTCCCAAATATCTGCAAGCAGCATACCAAGTGAGCTTAAGATGCGCTCCTCCGGCGGGGTTGGCCCTTCGAACAGTCCCTCATTGCGAAGCTGGTCAAATGTTCTGTGGTACGCCGGAATCAACAACGTCTCTGTCTTGAACAGCGTTCCATCCATATCAAAAATCATCGCCTCCGGGCGCTTCAAAGTACTCGCAGTACGAGATACGTCAGAAAATATAGTCATTACTTCCCCTCCAATTCTATGGTTGACATTGCACAGACTATACATCATTGTACACAACATCGATCGTCGAATCATTAGTAATATTGTAAATGTTTTGTAATCAATATGTCAGGATGAGGATAGCCATTTCCTTTCACGTTCGATATGATAAGGATGTTGAATATACTAGGCACTGGATTACACAGCAACCAACTAGTCATACGGAGGCGAATCAATTGGAACAGGCGATCATCATCGGCGCGGGTCCATGTGGACTGTCCGCTGCTATAGAATTACAACGGATCGGTATGAATCCGCTCATCATTGAGAAGCACTGTGTTGTGAACTCAATATATCGTTATCCTACCCATTTGCAATTTTTCAGTACACCGGAAATGCTAGAAATCGGCGACATGCCATTCGCCAGCCCGCACGACAAGCCTTACCGGGATGAAGCACTTGTCTACTACCGCAAAGTTGCGGAGCGATATGAGCTGCGAATTCGATCTTATGAAGAAGTGAGGCACGTTCACAAAGAAGAGGACGGCACGTTCACCGTTCATTCTACGACACGCAGCGGCTTATCCATCTCGCACCGCGCACGTTATGTAGTCATTGCAACAGGGTATTTTGATCATCCGAACATGCTTGGGATCCCAGGAGAGACACTTCCGCATGTCTCGCACTATTTCCAAGAAGCTCACCCTTATGCTGGCATGAATGTTGTTATTATTGGTGGCAACAATTCAGCCGTTGATGCTGCACTTGAACTTATGCGAGTTGGAGCTAAAGTGACAGTTGTATACCGCGGTGATGAGTTAACTGCTCATATTAAGCCATGGGTACGTCCCATTTTCGAGAGTATGATCGCGAAGGGACTCATTGATATGCACTATCATTCTCGAGTTGTAGGCATCGAACCTGATAAGGTTCATATTGAGCGTAATGAGGGGGGCACGGATGTCATCGAAAGCGACTTCGTCCTCGCCTTGACCGGATTCAGACCGGATCGAACGATGCTGACTGCTAGCGGAATTGAGCTGCAGAGCGATCGCGAGAAACCGGTATTCGATCCTGATACGATGGAGACGAATGTCCCTGGATTGTATGTAGCTGGAGTCATCTCATCAGGCCGGGATGCCAATGAGATATTTATAGAGTCTGGCCGCCATCATGGTAAGCTGATTGCGAATCATTTGGAGCAGCAATCCCGTTAAGAGCAGCGGGTGGGTACAATGAACCCACCCGCTTCCTTATGGATGAACTAAGACATCACAGCTGTCCGTTCTTTGAAATTAACACCTCGATAGTACATATCCGCAACGAGCAAGTTCGGCCCGCAGCAGGATGCTTGCGGACAATGGCAATCCACCGTTCTGGAGAGTGGATGCTCATTCAGCCAAGCATTGAATGTATCGTCAAGCTTGCCTGAGTAGATGCTGCCGAACGCCGGAATATCTGCAAAGTCCGTCACATAGATATCCCCGCTAAACAAGTTGACATTCAATCGATTGCGGCCATCCGGATCGTTGCGCACAGTCACCATCGGTTCCCTATGGAGGCGGCGGAGCAGCGCTTGATCCTCCTCATTCGAATTACAGGAGAAGAACGGCAGCGTACCGAACAACATCCACATGTCCTTATTGCGAGTATCCAGCAACCGATGAATAGAGGTACGCAATTGTTCGATTGGAAGCACCGGCAAGTTCTCCGCGAAGGAGCTCGGGTACATCGGGTGAACCTCATGTCGCTTGCATCCCATTTCATCGATGATCTGATGAATTTCGCTTAACTTGTCGTGCGTCCGATAGTTGACCATCGATTCTGCGGAAATATACATGCCTGCTTCACTCAGCTTGCGTGTATTCTCGATCATGCGCTCATACAGTCGACCTGCGGCCCCAGATTTGACTTCATGGCTGCTGTGCGTGAAGCCGACTGCATGGAAGTCCTCCATACATGTGTAGTTGAATGAAATATGCATGACATCCAAATAGGGAGCAACCATCTCGTATCTGCGCATGTCCATCGTCAAGTTCGAGTTGATCTGGGAACGCACCCCGCGCTCACGTGCGTATTTTAACAGAGGAACGATATACTCCTTGACCGTCTTCTCGTGGAACATCGGCTCACCGCCGGTAATGCTTATCGTCTCCAAGTGCTCAACCTCTTCAAGACGTTGAAGCATTAGATCAAGCGGCAGCTTGGGAGGCTCATTTGCGACGAGTGTGTGTCCTACCGCGCAGTGCTCGCAGCGCATATTGCATGCCTGGGCCACAGTCATTTCCACACTCGTCAATAGATGACGGCCATATTGCTGCAAAGAACGAATCGGATCCCATGGATCGTAGGCTGGACTAATTGTTTTAAGACCTACTGTTCCTCTTTGCTCCGTATTCGCTGCCTTCTCCGCTTGCAATTGATTCATGATTCATTCCACCTAACTTTCTAGTTGCCTGCTTACAATCTTTATTGCAGAAAATAATTGCTTACTTATTTATAGCATACTTCGCCGTTCCTTGCGTCGAAACATGCTCGGGACCCACCAATTGGCATGCCCCATCAGCTTCATAAATGCGGGAACGAGCAGAACTCGTATGAGTGTAGCATCCAAAAATACAGATACTGCAAGCCCAAGCCCGATAGCCTTCATCATCTCGTTATCGGTGAAAATAAACGCACCAACAACAACAATCAAGATGAAAGCAGCACTTGTAATAATACTGCCTGTCTTCATCAGCCCTTGAGCGGTGCTGTGCTCATTGTCCTTCGTTCGATCATACTCTTCCGCAATCCGTGACAGCAAGAACACCTCATAATCCATAGATATGCCGAACACGACACAAAAAATGATGACAGGAAGCATCGCCACCACCATTCCTGTAGACGTTACATGCAATAGATCAGCTAAATAGCCATGCTGGAAGACAAGGACGACAATGCCAAGACTTGCGCCAAGGCTCAGCATGTTCATGATGACCGCCTTCAGCGGCAGAAGAACCGAGCGGAATGCGACGAAGAGCACGATGTAGGTCACAATAAGAATAAACGCGATCACATACGGAAGCGCAGTCGTGATGCGTTCAATGATATCAAGCTGAACCGCCGGCCCTCCGGTTACATACTTCCTGTTCAATCCCGAACCTGAATCTATCTGACGCAGCTCGTCCACTAACTTGAACGCAGCATCACCCTTCATGTCAGGCCTCAGAATCACTTGGACCACAAGCATCTTGTCACGAAGCGGCATCTTCGCCTCCATCTGTGTGCGCACTTCTGGTCGGGACAATGCCGCTGCCTGCGCTTCAGCTCCTGTAATATTCAACTGAGCTAATGCATCCACATAGCTGTCAACACGCTGTACACCCTCTATAAGTTGAATACGGGATGCCAGCTCCTGAATCGCTTGTATCGTCTCGATAGAAGAATAGGGCTTGTCCGTCTCCACAACGATTTGAATTGGATTCAACGCCTGCTCATCATACGCTTCCCTCATCAATTCTGCACCGTAGCGCGATTCGTACTTCGGCGGCAGCATCTCTGCATCCGGTATCCCAATCTTCATACTGCCTATCGGCCATGCACAAGAAGCCAATGCAGTTGTGAGCAGCAGAACGATCCCTACGGGATGCTTCATCACACCATGTGCAATACGGCTCCATAGTTCACTGCCACTCGTCTTCTCGGCACTTCTCCACCGGGCAGGAATGATAGGGAACTTGTTCACCTTATCGCCGAGTACACTTAATAGTGACAGAAGGAGCGTGTTCCCCGCTATAACTGACATCATGGCGACGATAACTCCACCAATGCACAACGAGCGGAACAAGGATAAATCAATAAACAGCATAGCAATTAAGCCGATCAGCACCGCAACACCAGAAAATAAAATTGACTGGCCCGCGGTCTGCGCCGTCATGGCGACAGCCTGCTCAACAGAAGATTGCTTGGCAAGTTCCTCTCGGAACCTGCTTACAATGAAGAGCGCATAATCAATGCCAACAGCTAGTCCCAACATGGACACCATATTCGGCAAAAAATTGCTTAACGTATCTGTTAGCTGAGCAATTCCATAAATAATCCCGAGCGTAGTTGTCACACTGAACAGCCCGACAATGAGCGGAAGGAATCCCGCAAGCCATGTTCCGAAGACGAACAATAAGACGAGCAGCGCGATTGGAAGTCCGATTAGTTCCGACTTCACAATATCGTTCTTGCTCGCAGTCTGAATATCATAGAAGACCGGTGTCGCACCAGTCACATAGGCCTTCGCGAACGGAATGTCGGATATAAGCTTACGCAGATCGGTATATCGATCCAGCGCTTCATCCGTATCCATATTAAGACGGACATGTGCAGCAACTACATCGCTACGCACTCCCGTTCTATCCTGAGTCCGCAGCTGAACGTCACCGACGGATGAATTCTGCTTCAATTCAGTAAGGGAACGTTCAATCTGCTGTATCGATTCTTTCGTCAATAGCGACCTGCCGTCGCTGCTCTCATAGACAATATCCATCGTCGTAGAAGAGAGACCAAGCCCATCGCGCAGCAGCTCATATCCTACATAAGATTCGCTTCCTGTCGGCGTAAACCCATTATCCTTAAGCATGGAAGGCACTTGTATAGCCAATACCGAAGCCATTGCAAATAGAAGCGTCCATATGATCAATACCCCATGACGCCAACGATACATCCTCGTTCCCCAGTGCCACAACCAACCTGTTCTGGCTGTTTCCCTCACGTGTAGAACCCCCTGCTCACTTGTAGACTGAATAAAGGGAATATGATGATAATAATGAATAATTGCAGAGCTTACTTGCTTCGTTTGTGTGTTGCCTACGCGCTATTAATCAGCTGCGTGATAGCCCACGATCATAACGTGGAGTTTCTTGGATAGATCGATCTCATGAGGGGTCTTCAATGGATTGCCATCAGCGTCGTACAGTACTCTTACAACTGGTCGTTGTGGACACTCAGCATGAATGCGGGCAACAACGCATGTCTCGCCTGTATTCAAATGAATGGACATTCCTATCGGATAGACAGCCATACGGTCTCTGAACAATTCCAGCATACCCTGCTCGTATTGTGTCCCTGATCCGGCATACAAAATTTCAAGTGCTTCATGGGGAAGCATTGCCTTACGGTATACACGATGGGTTGTCATCGCATCATATGAATCCGTTATCCCAATCCACTTCGCATATTCATGAATATCCGGCGACTTAATGCCGCGTGGATAGCCAGAACCGTTCAACCGCTCATGGTGCTGATAAGCACAGTGCGCTGCCAGAAGCGGAATGTTCGGCTCATCCTTCAACATGCGGTACCCTATCACCGCATGCTGCTTCATATGTGCAAATTCAGCATCAGACAACGAACCTGGCTTGTTCAATACTTCGAGATCAATCTGCGTCTTGCCAATGTCATGAAGGAGCGCCCCCATGCTCAATGTCCGCAGTTCATTGCGGGGATATCCGTGATGAAGTCCTAGCAGGGTCGTATATACACACACATTAAGGGAATGTCGGAACAAATAATGATCAGTTGTCTGCATATCATTCAGCATTACCATCGCCTTATGGTTGCCATACAAATCGCCGATGATGGCATCCAATACATCGAAAAACTCGCGATTCAATGTAGAATTCGAGGCAGCACGCTTCCGTGTCATGGATTCATCAATCAATTGCTTGAATTGCTTGCGAATCGTCATATTAGCCAGCCTACGTGTCTCATCGCTCAACACATCCGGCGCATGAATACCTTCTGTCCGATCATCTTCTACATATACGTATGATACTCCCATCGCTTCCAAGCGCTGAATATACGCGGTATTAAGCTCTACTTGCTCCTTGAGCAGCACTAGACCTTCTTCATTATATATTTGTTTTGCTAATCGCATGCCAGCCCGGCACGCTTGTATAGGTACCCATCGCAAGCAGAGTCAACCCCTGAAGTTATGATATTTACATTCACTTAAAATGCATCGAATTAATCATATCAAATTCTCGATAGACTAGCGAGTCACTACCGTACATTCCTTTCTGCTACATCATGAAGTACCAGAACAATGCTGCGAGAACAAAGCGATATATCGCAAAGTGACGTAGCTTAATCCGCTGAATATGCTTGAGGAAGGCAACAACAATCACATAGGCTACAACAAAGGATACTAAGAAACCAAGTACAAAAAAAGCGAAAATATCGAGTGTAAACATCTTATAATTTTGGAGCAGTTCATAGCCGCTCGCCGCACACATAATGGGAATCGCAATGAGAAAGGAAAAATCAGCAGACGCCCGGTAGCTGACACCGCTCAGCATACCACCTGACATGGTAGAGCCTGATCGGGAAAACCCTGGCCACAGCACAGACAATATCTGAAAGAGTCCTATTGAAAAGGCCTGCTTATAATTAATTTCATCGATCGTGTTCGCCGAGGGTTGTCTGCGAGACCCATACCATTCTGCGAACCACATAAATGCACCGCCGACTACAAGCGCCCATAACACCGCTTCCGTGCTGTCAAATAATTGCTTAATATGGTCTTTCGCTACATAGGCCACCGCTAATGCAGGCGCTATTCCAATAATGACATGGAGCAGATTCAGACGAGGACAGATGACATGTCCTTGCTGTACGGTTCGCTTGCGCAAGCCCAGCATCTCCAATATGCGATCCCAATACACAACCGTCATGGCTAAGGTCGCCCCCAGTTGAATGACAATTTCGAATGTCTTGAGCCAGTTGGCCTGCTCCTCAATCCCCATCAGCTTCGTCGTCAATATCATATGACCTGTTGATGAGACAGGTATGAATTCTGTCAGTCCCTCCACGATGCCCAGTACAATTGCAACAATGACATAGAACATGGCTAAACCCCTCATTTCCCCCATACGTAGAAATACTCAGCATGATGATTTGAATGATTGCGAGCATTTCACGTTCGGACAAAGTATCTTGTTCTTTGTATACGAGCAGAGGGAACATTTCAGCACCAATTCTTCACATTTTCCTGGAAAATGTTACTGTTATCTTGTGACTGGCTTTGATATGATAAATGATGCATGTAGTACAAAATGACTAGAAGGGTGAGACATTTGGTGCGGATTCATGTCACGCAAATTCACGAAGGGGACACTCTCACGAAGGATATTTTCAATGATAGAGGACTGTTGGTTCTGTCTGCTGGAACCGTTATGAAGCATAGGGACATCGCCCTGCTTATTCGTCATCACATGGATATGGTAGACATCGAAGCAAGACCACTCACCGATGAAGAGGCTGTATCCCCATCCCAGATCAATGTGCCGCCAAGTTCAAATCATATCGTTCATGAGGAAATGCAGAAAGGCTACATGGAGGCAACTCGAAATGTGGAGAGCATCTTTCAGGATGTTATCCAGCACGGATTTCTGCAGGATGAGCTTGTACAATCGTCCATCACACCGCTTATTCAACAGATGGAGAAGCAGCGTGATGTTGTATCCCTCTTGCTTCTGCTGGACTCGAAGGATAATTATACGTACCAGCATTCCGTACAGGTCGGCATGCTGTCTTACTATTTGGCCAAGTGGATGCATTACGGAGAAGAGGATGCGGAGCGCATATGCAAGGCAGGATTTCTGCATGACATCGGCAAGAGTCGCATTCACAAGTCGATCCTACTCAAGCCTGGACAGCTGACGAGCTCGGAGTTCGAAGAGATGAAGTCGCATACTGTGATCGGCTATGAAATCGTCCGTTCCTCCTATAGCGACAATTGGCTCGCGATGGCGGCCCTCCAGCATCATGAACGCTTAGATGGAAGCGGTTACCCTTATGGTGCTGCTGAGCAGGAGATCCATCCGACAGCACGTATCATCGCAGTTGCTGATGTGTATAGCTCCATGACATCTACACGAATTTATCGGGACAAGCAGGATTTATTTACGGTTCTGAAAGAGCTTGATTCGATGAGCTACAGCGGACTTGATCCCCACATTGTTCATACCTTCATTCGCCATATGCTGCCTAACTTCATCCATAAGCAGGCACGCCTAAGCGACGGGCGAACCGGAACAATCATCATGAATCATCAGACTGAATTTTTCCGGCCGCTCGTGCAAATTGATAATCGTTTCGTTGATTTGACACAATGCCGCGATCTTCATATTGAAGAAGTGTGCATGTAACCTACTGTGTGCCTGATGATGAACACACTTACGGCGTCTTTCGCTGGGTATGAACCCTTCTAGCCTGACTGAACAAATGAACTTAGGAAGTCTTCGCCTTAACCCGATATGCCATTAATTCAGAAACGGTGACAAATGAATAGCCCCGCCGCTTCAATTCGGGCAGTATTTTCTTCAGCGCCTGAATGGTCTGTGTGCTTCCTTCTACTAAGTCGTGCATCAGTACAATGTCACCGTTTCTTGCATGTCCAAGCACCTTATTGACAATTCGATCTACTCCTGGCGAACGCCAATCCTTCGTATCCTGATGCCACGACCATAAAATAACGCGGTACCCCTTCTCCCGTGCAATTTCTACAAGCCGCTCATTATAATACCCGCCAGGTGGCCGGAACAATTGAGGCGGCGTACCTGTTACCTCTTCAATCACTCGATGCGCCTTCATAATTTCCTCTTCAATCTCGGCCTTCGTTACACCTTTGCGAAAATATTTATGATGATACGTATGGTTCGCAATTTCATGTCCCTCACGAACTGTGCGCTTCACTATTTCCTGGTGCGACTTTACTCTCCATCCTACGACGAAGAAGGTAGCCTTGGCATTATACTGCTTTAACAGGTCTAAGATAACCGGAGTGCGAGTTGGATCAGGACCATCGTCAAATGTGAGTGCAATCCGCTTGCCGGCAGACGGCACTTCCCAGACGATATCTCCTCGCCCTTCATAATAGGCACGATCTCTGCGAGCTGGCGCACTCTCATGATGGGTGTCGATTTGTGATGCTACGGACATAGAATGTGCATTGGCTGGTGCAAGCAGACATACTACCATACAGCCTAATAACATCATGATACGGAATCTGTGCTTGCGACGAATGTGCCGCAACTTTCGCTCCTGTTGGATAGGGTCCACCATTTCCAATCCTCCTGTTGCGTAGTGAGATAACATAGATGCGAACCCGCTGCAAGCAAGTTGAACATCAGCATAGGGATTAGTATGCCATATTTGGGGTGTACCATGCGGATACAGCAAAAACGGGAACAGACAATGAGGAATGAAACGCAATAAGGCCGATCAGCACACAAAAAAATACGTGCTCCTGCCTGCTGTACCATGTACAGCAAACAAATGAGCACGTATGTGACTTCAATCTTATGAAGGTTAGGCCGATTTGCAGACTGCAGAAGCAGTCATTAACCGATAGAGCCTTCCATTTCGAATTTGATCAATCTATTCATCTCAACGGCATATTCCATTGGGAGCTCCTTCGTGAACGGCTCGATGAAGCCCATAACGATCATTTGAGTCGCTTCATCCTCAGTCAAGCCGCGGCTCATCAGATAGAAGAGCTGATCCTCGGATACCTTGGATACTGTCGCTTCATGCTCCAATTGGATATTGTCGTTGCGAATCTCGTTGTATGGAATCGTATCGGACGTAGACTCGTTATCCAAGATCAACGTATCACATTTTACGTTTGATTTTGCACCATCAGAATCACGACCGAATGAAGTCAAGCCGCGATACGAAACCTTACCGCCATGCTTCGAGATGGATTTCGAGATGATTGTCGACGTTGTATCTGGAGCCAAGTGAATCATCTTCGCACCCGCATCCTGATGCTGGCCTTTACCTGCTACCGCAATGGACAACACAGAGCCTTTTGCCCCGCGGCCTTTCAAGATGACAGCTGGGTATTTCATAGTCAGCTTGGAGCCGATGTTGCCGTCAACCCACTCCATGTTCGCATTTTCTTCCGCAACGGCACGCTTTGTAACCAGGTTGTAGATGTTTGGCGCCCAGTTTTGGATTGTTGTATAACGAACACGCGCATTTTTCTTCACGATAATCTCAACAACCGCACTGTGAAGGGAATTCGTGCTGTAGATAGGCGCTGTACAGCCTTCAACGTAGTGCACGAAGCTGTCTTCATCAGCGATAATCAGCGTACGCTCGAACTGACCCATGTTCTCGGAGTTGATACGGAAGTAAGCTTGCAACGGAATTTCACACTTCACGCCTTTAGGCACGTAGATGAAGCTTCCGCCCGACCATACTGCACTGTTCAATGCAGCGAACTTGTTGTCCGCTGGAGGAACAACAGATGCGAAGTGCTCACGGAAAATCTCCGGATGCTCACGAAGCGCTGTGTCCGTATCCATAAAGATTACGCCCTGCTCTTCGAGATCCTTCTGCATGCTGTGATAGACAACCTCAGATTCATACTGAGCAGATACACCGGCAAGGAACTTCTGTTCCGCTTCCGGAATACCGAGCTTATCGAATGTTTCTTTAATTTCAGTCGGAACTTCTTCCCATGTCTTTCCTTGCTTCTCAGAAGGACGCACATAGTATTGAATGTCGTTGAAGTCCAGCTCATCCAAATCGCCGCCCCAACGAGGCATTGTCATTTTGTTAAATTGCTCAAGCGACTTCAAGCGGAATTCCAGCATCCAGTCAGGCTCACCCTTAATACGGGAAATCTCGGTAACGATCTCCGGCGTCAGCCCTTTACCGGATTGGAAGACTGCTTGGTGATTATCGCGAAAGCCATACTTGTATTCTTCCATTTCAGGCATTTTCTTCGCCATTGTTGTTGTACCTCCTTCGTGCGAACCTCGCACTTTATCGCCTATTCAGGCTTCTCGATCCCTTTGCGCAGCGCGTTCCAAGCCAATGTCGCACACTTGATGCGAGCCGGGAATTTGTTCACGCCGGACAGAGCCTCGATATCTTCATATTCATCAAACGCAGCGTCCTCGCCTTTTACCAGGGCAGAGAATCGCTCAGCCAATTCATGTGCCTGCTCCAACGTCTTACCTTTAACCGCTTCTGTCATCATTGACGCACTAGACATGCTAATCGAGCAGCCTTCGCCTGTGAATCTGGCATCCTCAACAATGCCATCGTTCAGCTTAAGCTGCAGTGATATGCGATCTCCACAAGTCGGGTTGTTCAAGTCAACCGTAACCGTGTCATCCTCGAACGTGCCGCGATTGCGCGGCTTCTTGTAGTGATCCATGATGACTCGGCGATACAGATCATCCAATTGCATCGCTGAAATACTCCTTCGTTTCCCGCAAGGCTTCCGCCAACCGGTCAATGTCTGCTTCCGTGTTGTACAAGTAGAAACTTGCGCGCGCCGTTGCACTTACCTTAAGCCAACGCATAAGTGGTTGGCAGCAGTGATGTCCGGCACGTACCGCAATCCCCTTCGCATCCAGAACAGTAGCTACATCATGAGGATGGACATCATCCAAATTGAATGTAACGAGCCCGATCCGTTCGCTGCGAGGACCGTAGATCGAGATTCCCTCAATCTCAGACAAGCGCTCGACTGCATAGGCACCCAGCTGCATTTCATGCTTATGAATATTGTCCAGCCCTACTTCGTTCAGGAAATCAATCGCAGCGCCAAGTCCAACAGCACCCGCAATGATCGGTGTTCCTGCTTCGAATCGTGCAGGTACATCCTTCCATGTCGAATCATACAACTCGACGAAGTCGATCATTTCACCGCCGAATTCGATTGGTTCCATCTTCTCGAGCAGCGCCATCTTCCCATATAATGCCCCGATTCCGGTCGGCCCGCACATTTTATGCCCTGACAATGAGTAGAAGTCGCAATCCAGATCCTGAACATCAATCCGCATATGCGGTGTGCTCTGTGCGCCGTCAACTACGATTACAGCACCGTGACGATGTGCAATCTCCGCGATCTGCTTCACTGGATTCACGATTCCGAGGACATTGGATGCATAAGCAATCGATACAATTTTCGTCCGATCTGTAATCGTCTGCTCCACATCAGACAGCAGGAGTGTACCATCTTCCTGCATCGGGATAAATTTCAAAGTAGCCCCTGTCGCCTTCGCGACCTGCTGCCACGGAATGAAATTGCTGTGGTGTTCCATTTGCGTAATTACGATTTCATCGCCTTCACCGCATACGCTGCGTCCATAGGACGATGCAACGAGATTAAGCGCAGATGTCGTCCCGCGTGTGAACACAATCTCTTCCGTGCGTGCCGCATTAATGAACCGGGCAACTTTCTCCCGCGCACCTTCGTAAGCGTCTGTCGCCCGGGAACCGAGCGTATGGACGCCGCGATGTACGTTCGAGTTGTCCTTCTCATAATACGCTTGTATCGCATCAATTACGGACCTCGGCTTCTGTGAAGTTGCCGCACTGTCTAAATACACCAACGGATGACCATTAATTTCCTGATTTAGTATCGGAAATTGCTCACGAAGCTCGCGTCCAATCATTGTCCCAGCTTCCTTTCAATGTAACGCTTCAGCAATTGCTGCAGATGCTCGCTTGGCAGCTCAGCTACAACTGGCGCCAAGAAGCCGCGGATAATCAGGTTCTCCGCCTCTTCACGAGCAATACCGCGCGACATCATGTAATGTACTTGCTCCTGGTTCACTTGACCAGCAGAAGCAGCATGACCCGCTGTTACATCGTCCTCATCGATAAGCAAGATTGGGTTGGCGTCACCACGAGCTTTCGGGCTCAACATGAGCACGCGCTCGGTTTGCTCACCGTTCGCTTTTGTTGCTCCCTTCTCGATCTTCGTAATCCCGTTAATGATCGAAGAAGCAGATTCGCGCATAACCGCGCGCGTAATCATTTGGCTGTCAGAGCTTTTTCCGATGTGTACGGCTTTCGTCGTAATGTTCAGCTTTTGCTCGCCATTTCCTACGCATATTACTTTTGTATCGGAAGTAGAACCGTTCCCTTTCAGGATTGAGTTCGTTTCAGACGCAGCGTTACCGTTGTGCATTTCACCAACAATCCACTCAATGCGGCCGTCATTTTCAACAATTGCACGACGAATCGTGATATCCGTAGCCTTCTCATCCAAATGATGGACAGATGCATAAGTTACCTTCGCACCGGATTTAACAAATACTTCAACTACACCATTATGAACATAAGCATCAGAAGAAGATCCGGATACGTAGTTGTCTACGTAGTTCAAGCGACTGTTCACATCCGCCACGATCAACACATGCGGTGCAAATGTAGCCTTTGCATTGTCTGTATAGAATACAGCCTGAAGCGGAATATCCACTTCTACATTTTTAGGCACGTACAAGAATACGCCGCCATTCCATACTGCAGCATGTACAGCTGCCAATTGATGCTCATCAGCCTTCAGAGCTTGCATCAAATGAGGCTTCACCAAGTCTTCGTGCTCACGAACAGCCGTCTCCAAGTCTGTGAAGATAACACCCTTCGCTGCCAATTCAGCTTGCAGCTGACGATAAATAACACTGGAATTGTGCTGAACCAGCACGTTGTCAACCTGCTCGGAAGACTCATCCCCTGTCAAAATATTGCGAGCTTCTGCTGGAATAGTAGCAAATGTAGATGCCAATTGACCATCTACATGTTCGCCATATGCACTAAGATCCCAACGTTCAATTTTTGTTTTCTCAAATATCGGATAATCCAGTCCTGCTGCTTGATCCAACGCCTGCAAGCGCAATTCAGCAAGCCATGCCGGCTCACTCTTGCGGCTCGAAAGCGCTGCGACCGCTTCACGGCTCACTGGCAATGTCGTATTCGTGCTCATCGGTCTATCGCTCCTCCTGTCAATCGTTTGCTAGAATGAATTACTCGTCTTGTCCAACTGTTTCGTCTGTAATGCCGAGTTCTTCCTTCACCCAGTCGTAGCCTTCTGCCTCAAGGCGCTCAGCCAGCTCAGGTCCGCCGGATTTCACGATGCGGCCTTGCATCATAACGTGTACGAAGTCAGGCTTCACATAGTTCAGCAAACGTTGATAGTGCGTAATAACCAAGAATCCACGTTCTTCGCTACGCATCGCATTTACACCATTTGCAACGATCTTCAAGGCGTCGATATCCAAACCGGAGTCGATTTCATCCAATACTACGATTTTCGGATCGAGCATCATCATTTGCAAAATTTCGTTACGCTTCTTCTCCCCGCCGGAGAAGCCTTCGTTCAAGTAACGATGAGCGAACTCTTCGTTCATCTCAAGCTCTTTCATTTTGCCTTCCATTTGGCGAATGAACTTAATCAAGGAGATTTCGTTGCCTTCGCCGCGGCGTGCATTGATGGCACTGCGCAAGAAGTCGGAGTTCGTTACACCTGCGATCTCGCTTGGATATTGCATAGCAAGGAATAGGCCGGCGCGAGCGCGCTCGTCAACTTCCATCTCAAGCAAATCTTCACCGTTCAATGTAGCAGAACCTTCTGTTACTTCATATTTAGGATGGCCCATCAAAGCAGAAGCAAGTGTACTTTTACCAGTTCCGTTAGGACCCATGATAGCATGTACCTCGCCGCCCTTCATTTCAAGGTTGATTCCTTTCAGAATCTCTTTACCTTCAATGGTCGCCTTCAAACCATTAATGACGAATTGAGTTGACATTGTGTTGTAACCTCCAGATTGATGGATTTGTAGAAAAGATGTATACTGAAAGAACAAGTAATCTTTATCCACGCTATAAGATTTATCACATTATAATCATTATAAAATGATTATCATTGATTCTCAATATAATTTTAAAACAATCATTTGTATAAATCAACCAGCGCCCTGTCCTCTCTCTTTATACCTCTTGCATAACAGCCCCCTATTTCTATAGAAAAGCGCCCTATTAGCTAGAGCATCATCGTTTTATCAATTTTTATATATAATTTCAGTAAAAAGCGCACCCTTTTCAGGATGCGCTTATATGATTTTCATTTACGTATCGAAATTTGTATCCGCCATTCCTTACGCAAGGAATGCATTCAACATCCATACATGCTTCTCTAGGTCAGATTGAATGCCGATGAACAAGTCATTTGTAGGCTCGTCCCCAGCAGCTTGCGCTGCTTCTTGTGCTTCGCCGCATTCTGCAATCAATTGATTGAAGTCTTTAACAAGCTGCTTCACCATTTCTTCTGCTGTTTCGCTGCCTGTCGCTTCTTGCAATGTTGTATGCTCCAAATACTGCTTCACAGTAGCATATGGTCTGCCCCCAATTGTGAGCAAGCGTTCCGCAACATCATCCATTTTCGCTGTGATTTCATTATAGAACTCTTCGAACTTCTCATGCAGCGTGAAGAACAGAGGACCTTTTACATACCAATGGTAGTTATGAAGTTTCACATACAATACGTTCAAGTTCGCTACTTGCTGATTCAACAGAGATTGAAGTTTTTCGTTATTTGCCATGATCAAAACGCCTCCTAATTGATATCAATTTCTTATTAATAATAATTCTAAATTAATATTAACTATTTTTCAAGTCTTTCTTGTACAAATGTTGATTGCCAATCTTTTCTACCCTATTTCTCATCGATTCCTTGCAACTTTATTCTGCTGGCCTACTATATATATGTACCCGTGTCCACGTGAAATGAATCATCGCAACACGGCGTCCCATAAGGACTAGAGGTCATAAGTGTAACGCAAGCTGCTTCAAATCAGCTATGACGCTTGATACATAAAACATCGGAATACTTCAATATTATGCGTCCCCTGCGCATTGATCATACAGCTGAATTTTAGAAGTGCCTTAGAACATGAGGTTCAAAGCATCGCTGCCCTTCATGCCAACTGTAATACCGAGACGCTCAGCTTCGTTAGTGATGGATTCAAGCGGAGCTTCAAGCAACTGCTCCAGTGTCCGTACCCCGACTGCGCGTCCTGCGATGATCCCTCGATCATGCAGCTTCGTATTGAGCAGCCCTACATCAAGCGCACCGCACATAATATAGCCTTTATCGGTTGAGATCGACAGAAGTGTCGTTTTGGGCAGCAGCACTTCAACGCCTAGCACGGTTCTCTCACCTATTTCCATGGGTATTAACCGTATCACTTTGAATGCCTCCTTCTGACTTACAGGATGGTATCATCTTATGCAATCGCCGTCTTTTTGGCGCGTATGTGCCCGCAAAACGATATTTAGTTCTAAAGAACTATATTTGTCGGAATTTATACCGTATTATAATGTATTTATCTAGGCAAAATGTCCAGGTTGGAGGAATTACTGACAATGCTTTATCCTACTTCATCTCAACAATCCGTCTTCAAGTTCAATGTTGACATCCTTGTACAAGGCGAATCCAACGTGGCTGCGCTAGAAGCTTTGCTGCAATTGCTGCATCAACACCCCGACGTACTGGACGCACGCGTTCAATCCGGTAATGAGCTCGGTTCCTTGTTGGAGCTTGCCGAAGCCATGCAGCATCGCAATATCAAGCAGTCACCGTTTGGCAAGCTGGCAGTTCGCGCAGCCCATTCAAGCTCCGCAGCTGCTGATCATCGTGTGGATAATTCCTCACCGAGAACAAATAACAAGCGGGGTGCGGCCGCACAATCACCAGAATCAATGGCAACTATGAACAAGCCAGCACGCACCGCAGCTGCCGAATATACGAAGCCGAGCCAACAGCAATCCAATGATGCCAGGCTTCAAGATGTCGAGAATCAGCTCCGAAGCTACATCGAACAGAATCGTTTATTACGTTTGCGCATTAACAAAGGAAAAGGCATCACATTGAATCTCCCCTGCCGTATCCTCAATTATGACGCCTCAAATCAGCTGCTGAACGTATACCATGTTGATGAGAAGCAAGTGTACGCATTCAACCTGAATGAGATCGAAGATATGCAGCCCTAAACTCAATAACACATGAACAAACAACAACAGCCGCAATGAAGTCAGATCAGTCGACTCCTATTGCGGCTGTTGCATATCTGTTATTCACTTATGTACGAAGCATTTCATCGCTTCCTGATTGCAGCGAATATCTGCGGAACAGAGATTCGAACCCACTGCGTGGCAGCGGAGGGCTGAAGTAATAGCCCTGTATATTGTCACATTGATTATTTTGCAAGAAGACAAGCTGTTCCTTCGTCTCTACACCTTCTGCAATAACTTGCATATTCATATTGTGCCCGAGTGCAATAATTGCCGATACGATGGCAGCATCATTCGGATCTTGCTGCAAATCACGCACAAAGGAGCGATCAATCTTGAGGCGGTGTATCGGAAAGTTCTTCAAATAATGCAGTGAGCTGTAACCCGTTCCGAAATCATCAATACTAATCGCTACGCCCATATCTTTCAACTTGCGCAAGGTCTGTGACGCACGCGATACTTCCATCGTCATGCTCTCCGTAATTTCCAGGTCAAGGTATTGCGGTTCCAGCCCTGTTCGCTGCAGTACCTCTTGTACCGTCTCTGTCAAATTGTTCATTTCGAACTGCCTTACTGACAAATTAACGGATACCGGTATACGTTCAAGGCCTTCATCTTGCCACTGCTTATTCTGTCTGCAGGCTTCTTCCATAATCCATGTCCCGAGGGCTACAATGAAGCCATTCTCTTCAGCCAAGGAGATAAATTCTCCTGGCGGAATGAGGCCTCGTTCCGGATGGTTCCAGCGCACAAGTGCCTCCATCCCGACAATTCGGTAGGTCGACATATCTACCTGCGGCTGGTAATAGAGCTCGAATTCCCCTCTTGTCAGCGCCTTGCGCATATCATGCTCCAGTGTAATACGCTCAAGCGGACGATCATTCATCTCTGGAACGAAGAATAGATATCCGTTCTTCCCCAGTTCCTTCACTCGAGACAAGGCGTAGTCCGCCTGCTGAACGGCCAGACCTGCATCATGAATGCGCATATCTTCATGAATAAGCTTCACGCCTATGCTCATCGTCACATGAACGGGGATATCGTTCAATTCGAACGGCTCCTCGAACACCGACAACAGTTGGCGTACACGCTCCGTCACTTCCTCCTCTGATCCTGCGTTCGTCATGAAGCAGATAAATTCATCCCCCTCCATGCGAGCAATGACATCATTCTCAGTCATCGAGCGTAGCAGCCGGTCGGCAATCTGCATGAGAAGCATATCGCCGAAATCAGTACCAAATGTATCGTTAATGCGCTTAAACCGATCAAGATCCATGTACAGCACCGCAATAGAAAACGAGGCATGAGCAGCCATCTCTAGCGCTTCTTCCAGCCGTTGCATGAACATTCGACGATTCGGCAAGCCGGTCATATCATCATAATAGGCCATGTAGCGAATTCGTTCTTCCATATATCGATTTGGACTCGCGTCTCGAAGACTCACTGAAAAAATGGCTTCCTCTTCTGGGCAATGAGCCAATCCCGGAAGCTGCGTCATTCGAATGAGCCAGTCTTGCGGGAAGCCATCCTTCGAGCATCCGACCAATTCCAGCTCGATCTCGCCCCCGCTTGTTACTTGATCCATGGCCTGAATCAGCTTCGAGCAAGCTTGTTCCTCCATCCATTGACCGATAGTGATGAGCGAGCCATCGAACCCGGTTACCTCTTGGAACGCTGGGTTCATGCCGACAACCTTGCCATCTTGACGGACAAACAGCATAGGAACAGGCAGGTGATCGTAATAAGACTTCCATGTTGGCTGAACAGAGACAGCTGGCGGCTCAATCATGCTAATCGGATTATGTGCTACTCCAAACCGTTCATAGTGTGAGGATCTAATCTTAGCAGCTGCAGCATATCCAAGCATCGCTGTAAGCAGAATCAGCATCCACAATCGCGCCAATCCCTCCAACTGCAGCACAGCCCACCCTGTACATACGATTGCCGTAATTAAAGAGACAGCCATTACATATAAAGCATATCGAATTGAGCGATCCCGCTTCTGCAATTGCCGTTCATTCTGTACCTTACGGTCACTCACTAAGTATCTTCCTTCCAGCGTTGGAGTCAGTACGAACACTCATCGACGAGCAGCAAGAGCAAGCATCAACCAACCAACGATGAATGCCACTCCTCCAAACGGTGTAATCGCTCCTAACATTTTAATTCCTGTGAAGCACAGCAGATACAAGCTTCCAGAGAACACAATAATACCGATCCATATCAATCGAGCTGACCATGCGACCTTCTTCTGATCCGCCAGTTTATCCGCCAATAACGCAATAAGAAGCAATCCAAGCGCGTGCGCCATATGGTATTGAACAGCTGTTTCAAAAGTAGCCATCCGCTCAGGTGTCAACAACCCCTTCATGACATGCGCTCCGAATGCACCGAGAGCGACGGATAACAGCATATTTATACTTCCTAAAATTGTATAGCGTCGCAACATGATGTTCGCCCCTTCAAGCCACATTTCGGCAATTTTTAACTATATTCGATACGATTATATATTATCTGAATTATTTCTGTTTTTCCACTAACAAATATGATCGTATAGGGCAATACTGAGGTAGGGGATTTATTTACCACCTTCAGGGGCGCGAAGGTTATCCCATACATGGCGGAGTGCGACAATCGGATGCTTAACCAGCATTTTAGGGCCTACTTCCCGCATAACGAATTTGATCGCATCACGCTTGTCTTGCTTATAGCAATGAACCGCACACCGTTCACATGTCGTCTTGCGCTCTCCGAAGCGGCAATAGGTAAGACGCTTCCAAGCATAGGCAAGCAATTCAGCGCAGCTAGGGCATAATCCGTATTGCTCTGAACGGTTCTCGGAATGTGGATTCAGCTCCAGTGAATGATGATGATGACAATATATGCGGAGCATGAGCAGAACAGTCCGTTTTTCTCGTGTGATTCTTGGCCCTTCCTGCTTATGGTTCTCTTTACGGCGCGAGGGTGATGGCAGCATTTCACCTTGCCCTTGTTTTATTTCCATCTCAATCGACCTCATCATTAGGTTTTTACATCTAACTAATGATGTAATCATATCGAGAAGCAGGAATGCCGGATATGACTTTGATAACAGAACATCCAGCACAGTACCCACATCCACAAGATAACGATCCATGTAAATGAATCGCTCCCATTGGGACAAAAATAAGTGCACACCACCCCTCAGAGTCATACATCATATATATCGGTTATTTTCAAATTTTTGTTAGAAAAAGTGTATTTCTAGGTGCCAATAAAAATAACCACAGCGTCCTGCTCGCTACTTAGCAGTTCACTGCGGTTTGATGATGTTCTTTCATTCATGCAGAAATTACTTGTAAGGAATATCCGGTATTAGCGATCTAGCCAATCGTGTTATTCCTCACTGCTGTCTGATCGCTCCTGCATTCCGACATTACCTTCAGAGCGACCTGAATCACCAGAGCTTTCTACATAATGCTGGAGCATAGACAGCTTGTTATCCCAATAACGGTCATAATAGGCCAGCCATCTCTTCAATTCCAGCAGTGGATCCGGATCCAGCCGGTATCTAACCTCTCTGCCAATTTTCCGATCCTTAACGAGTCCCGCTTCGGCCAGAATACGCAAATGCTTGGATACGGCAGTCCGGCTCATCGGGAAATGTCCGCTAATCACCGTGACAGGAAGTTCCTGATCTGCGAGCAGCTGCAGCAGCTTGCGGCGTGTAGGATCAGCAATCGCTTGGAACACATCATGCTTCGGTGCAGATGACCCCATCTTACGCCTCGATGATAGAACGAAGCTTCTGAACCAATCCGTCCCAGCCATTGTTCATGCGCTCGCGTACAACTGTATGCGTCTCGCCGAACTCCGTAATTCCCTCCGGATCCCATCCAGAGTGAATGAGCGTAAATTCCGTCTTCCCATCAACTTCAGCCAAGGCAAATGTCAATGTCCAATCCTTCCCCCAACGGAATGACAAGCGGTTCGGAGGATCGAGTTCTGTAACCTTGCATGGCGAGTTTCCGAAGGGGCCCGCGTTCAGGTGAAACTCGTAGCCAAGCTCAGGCTGGAAATCATTCGGCATGAACCAGGCTGCAATGCCTTCCGATGTAGCTACCGCATCCCATACCTTCTGGATCGGTGCTTGCAATGTAATTGTTTTTTGAATATCAAGTGATGATTGAGAAGCATGATTCGTCATAGATGTTATTCCTCCAACTATTCGATATCTGTCAGCATGTGCTAACGAGATCGACATTATTACGAAACCATTTGGTTTCATGTTAATGTTCATTATATGACACCTATTGGTTTCATGTCAAACACGCCTTCCTTGTCCTGCTCCCCCTCTTCTTGAAAAACACGGATTGTGTCACAGTCAGAACCTACTCTACGAGTAAAAACAAATACGATCCAGAACTATCGTCCTCTTACCGGACGAAAGTCTAGATCGTTCTGATGCTTCTATGCAACTGTGATAATGATCGGATCTTGCTTCGTAATAATAATCGTATGCTCGAATTGCGCAGCTACACTGCCATCAGGCGTGCTTAATGTCCAGCCGTCTGCCTGCTTCACCGCATAGTCCGCGCCTGTGGACAGGAATGGCTCGATCGTAATAACCATCCCTTCCTTCAGGATTCTTGTATCGAGTCGATTGTAAATCGGCAGAATACTTGGCTCTTCATGCACAGCTCTCCCCACACCATGAGAGCACAAGTTTTGAATTACGGTATATCCGCCTTGATCAGCAGCTTCCTCGAACATTTTCCCAATCGTGTTCAGCTTTACTCCATGCTTCAACGAAGAGATGACCTTCATCATCGTATCATGCGTGTATTGACACAGTTCCGTAATTTCCGTGCTGTAAGGAGCAAGTTGGAACGACTGTCCCGAATCCGCAACATAGCCGTTCTTTTCCGCGCATACATCTACATTAATTAAATCACCAGGCTGCAGCACTTTCTTGCCTGGAATCCCATGGGCAACCTCTGTATTCACACTGATGCAAGAATGCCCAGGAAATTTAAAAGCCTTCATCGGTGCGGATACAGCACCATGACGCTTTAGCACTTCCCCACCGATCTCATCCAGTTGCTTTGTCGTCATGCCTGCACGTGCATTCTTCTTCATCTCTTGGATGGCCAATGCTACAATCCTTCCAATCTCCTTCAGTCCTTCTACGTCTTCCTTGGAGCCTGCTGTCATTGCATGCACCTCCCTTTCTACTTCCTCAAGTTACTCATGAAATAAGAATTAAGTACCTTGTATTGTATCACATCCTGCTTGCCAGACCTCAAACCTAAATGAATGAGCCGATCTTCAATCTGCTTCCTCAGTTCAATGAGCGCGTGCATCTCTCGTTTCATTATCCCAGCAACCCGTGAATATAGTGATCATAACAAGCAGCAAAGGTCATTAGAGGTTGTTCAAAAAGTCCGCTTTTGATCACGAAGCAAATCATGAAGTGGACTCGGCATCGAATCTTGAATTCAGCCGGACCTTCCGGTGCTCATGTACCCAAAACGTACGCTCCGCTCCTCAGGCCCTAGCTTCATCCAACTTTCTCGGTGCTGAAAACCGGCCTTTTTGAACACGAACTATTAGTTAATACGTCCAACAGGAGGTGTCAGCCATTGAACGAACGGACGTTCATTGTGTCCCGCGAGGACTGGTCGCTCCATCGCAAAGGCTATCAAGATCAAGCACGCCATCAGCAGAGGGTGCGTGAAGCGATAAAGCAGAATCTGCCCGATCTCGTTACTGAAGAGAACATTATTATGTCAGATGGCAAACAAATCATTAAAGTCCCTATTCGCAGTCTGGACGAATTCCGATTCGTCTATAACTTCAATAAGAAGAAGCACGTCGGTCAAGGAGACGGAGACAGTCAGGTTGGGGATGTGCTCGGCACGGACAGCAGCTCACAAGGTCAAGCCAAAGGCAAGCAGGCAGGCGATCAAGCCGGTGCCGACATCATTGAAGCGGAGATCAGTATCGAAGATCTCGAAAACCTGCTGTTCGATGAATTGGAGCTGCCCAACTTGCAGCAGAAGGATAAGGAGGAAGTCGAGGTTACCGACATTCGATTCAATGACATTCGCAAGAAGGGCATCATGTCCAACATTGACAAAAAGCGGACGATCCTCGAAAATTTGCGGCGCAACGCCCTCACTGGCAAGCCTGGCATTCATCACATTAGTCCTGACGATCTGCGGTACAAGACATGGGAGGAAATTATTAAACCCCAATCAAGTGCCGTGATTATCGCGATGATGGATACCTCGGGATCGATGGGCAGCTTCGAGAAATATTGTGCGCGCAGCTTCTTCTTCTGGATGACGCGTTTCTTGCGCAAGCAATACGAGAAGGTAGAACTGGTATTCATCGCTCACCATACCGAGGCTAAGGAAGTAACCGAGGATGAATTTTTTACACGCGGAGAGAGCGGCGGCACGATCTGTTCATCCGCTTATGTGAAGGCGCTTGAGATTATCGATACACGCTATCCACCGTCCAGCTACAATATTTATCCGTTCCACTTCTCAGACGGTGACAACTTGACGAGCGATAACGATCGCTGTGTGAAGCTTATTGGCCAAATATTAAAGAAGGCCAACATGTTCGGATACGGTGAGGTAAACCAATACAACCGCAGCAGCACCCTAATGTCGGCTTACCGCAATATCCAGCTGCCCAACTTTATGCACTACGTCATTAAGGAAAAGGGAGAGGTGTACCGGGCGCTGAAGCACTTTTTCAAAAAACAGCCGGGAGGTAGCCGTACATGAGTGCAAATAACATGCAGGAGCTGGAGTATGCCATCGACGAAATTACCGAAATCGCCGAAGGCTTCGGGCTCGATTTCTATCCGATGCGATATGAAATCTGCCCGGCCGACATCATTTATACCTTTGGAGCATACGGTATGCCCACACGTTTCAGCCACTGGAGCTTCGGCAAGACTTTTCACAAGATGAAAATGCAATACGACTTCGGGTTAAGCAAAATCTACGAGCTCGTCATTAATTCCAATCCATGCTACGCCTTCCTGCTGGAAGGCAATTCACTTATCCAAAACAAGTTGATCGTAGCGCATGTGCTTGCCCACTGTGACTTCTTCAAAAATAACGCCCGGTTCTCAGCCACGAACCGCAATATGGTAGACAGCATGTCCGTCACGGCTGAACGTGTCAATCAATATGAAATGGAGTATGGAACCCAGGCGGTCGAGAGCTTCATCGACGCTGTACTCGGCATTCAGGAGCATATCGATCCAAATGTCATCAAGCCGCGCAATCTGGATAAGGAACGCTATATGGAGGCGAAGCTCCGCGAGCTGCGAGAGGCACAGCCAAGCGAGCCAGGACGGTATGATGACTTGTGGGAGTTAGACAAACGAAGCCAAGCCTCCAAGTCATCCAAGTTCAGCCTGCATGACATGGCCAATCGCCCCTTCCCACCGGAGCCGGAGAAGGATATCATCTGGTTCATTCAGCAATTCTCGCCTGTTCTTGAAGATTGGCAGCGCGATATTATGTCCATGCTGCGCGACGAGATGCTCTATTTCTGGCCGCAGATCGAGACGAAGATTATGAACGAGGGCTGGGCTTCCTATTGGCATCAGCGGATTATACGTGAGCTGGATCTTACTAGCGAAGAAACAGTCGAGTATGCAAAGCTGAACAGTTCTGTCGTACAGCCATCGCGTCATAGCTTGAACCCTTATTACCTTGGCATCAAACTGTTCGAGGATATTGAGAAGCGCTGGGATGAGCCAACGAAGGAAGAGCAAGAGCGGTATGGACGTCAATCTGGTCAGGGCCGGGCCAAAATATTTGAAGTGCGTGAACTGGAATCGGATCAGTCATTCCTTCGCAATTATTTGACGAAGAAGCTGACCGAGGAGCTGGATCTGTACATCTTTGAGAAAAAGGGGCCGGAGTGGAAAATTACCGACAAGTCGTGGGAGAACATCCGTGATCAGCTCGTCTATTCACGCGTCAACGGCGGCTTCCCCTACATTACAGTTGAGGATGGCGACTACCAGCGCTCCGGCGAGCTTTATCTCGTACACCAATATGAAGCCGTGGAGCTGGATTTGAAATACGTCGAACGTACCCTGCCTTATGTATATACCCTGTGGGGCAAGCCGGTTCACGTCGAGACGACCGTCGATGACAAGCAGGTCCTGTTCACCTACGATGGCAAGAAGGTATCACGGAAGTTTATTTAGAGGTTTGAAATAATCCCGCTAAGTCAAAGAAGCTGGCCCTCCTGTATTCAAGGGGACCAGCTTCTTGTATTGTGATCATCTATATGCTGAATAGTTGATGCAATGGAATCTGAAGTTCACGGAAAAGAATCGACTGAACGATATCCTGCTCTGTATACGTGCTGCGAATGGAGTACACACCTTCCTGCAAGGTGTTCACATGAACGGTACGGTTTCCGGGATCGACAATCCAATATTCCTGAACACCATACTTCTGATACAAGTTGAACTTCTCATTGAAGTCCTTCAAGGCTGTCGAAGGAGATAGTACCTCAACAAGTAAGCTCGGAGCACCGTGACAGCCCTGCTTCGATACTTGTTCCTTCGCACATACGACCGAGATGTCCGGTTGTACAACATGCTCCGGAGAATCATAATCCAAATGCTCACTGAACATGACATCAAGCGGTGCTACGAACACATAGCACTTTCGATTTTGGAAAAAGGAGCGAAGCGCATAATAGAGCTCGCCGACAATAAACTGATGGGTTGAGTTTGGAGATGGCGTCATATTGTATGCTTTACCATGAATTAGTTCCCATGCTCCTTCCCATGTCAACCAATCTTGATAGGAATAGGTGCAATTTTCATCAGGTCTAGTCACTCCACGCAACCTCCTTGCCATTTTTATCGTTCCATGCTCTACATGTAATCATCGACAACCTGAATATTCCTCATACCGCCAATCACATTAGATTCAAGCTCAATACAGATCCTAGACTTTAGTCAATCAAATCCAGCATCGGCAGCTCATCCAGCGGCAGAGCCTTCTTCTCCTGTCTAGGCTGACCGTTCTCGCGAACTAACGTATAAAATTCATAATTGCAAATGACGGAAAAATCATCCTCCATAACGCCTGGATAGGCGCGGTTCACGGAGTAAATCTGGCTGCGATACGCCTGAAGCGCCTTCCCTTTATGCCCGCGATAATCGCTAATATCAATCCGTGCTGAAATGGGGCACTTGTCCTTCGGACCCGAATCCTTGCAGTAATCGTAATAATGCGGGATTGACGTATAATAGAGCGATGGCTGCTTATCCACTGGATAATGCGCCTCCGCCAGTTCCGCCGCCATAAGCGTCGCTGCGGATATCGCGATATGGTCGGGATGTCCTGTGACTCCATCAGGCGGAAAGGTCACGATTGCGTCCGGCCGCAGCTCCACAATCGTCGAAGCGATACGCTCCGCCAACTTCCTCGGCTCTATCTCCTGCAGTCCGCCGTCAGGATAAAGATACAGCGTAATATCGGCTACACCCAAAATCGAGCAGGCACTGCGCATCTCCTGTTCTCTAAACCGGGCAAGTTCTTCGCGGGAAGAAAAATGGAATTCGCCGGATTTCCCCTTGCATCCCGATGTGGCGCATGCCAAATATACCTCATGACCTGTACTGCTAAGCTTGGCAATCGTCCCACCCGCTGCGAAGGTCTCATCGTCGGGATGGGCGAAAACGAATAGCCATCTTTTCTTCATGTTCCTTCAGCCCCTTGCTGTTCAAATCTTCCTATGTTCGGGCAAGCATCTTCTTCTGCAAATAGGCAACACCCATAGAAGCTACGCCGTCAATAGGCTCCTTGCATGCTTCATGAAAGGATACCTTCGGTGCATATGCTTCTATCTTATGCATAAGGCGATTGCGAACGTGTCCCTCATGTCGCAGAACACCACCCTGTAGAATCATTGTAAACGGAGTATCCACCAAGGACAAGTGGTTCATGACTGCTGCTGCACCATGAAATAATTCATCACCTGCCGCTACGAGAATTCGTGACGCTTCCCGATTGCCGGCAATGGCAGCGCGGGTTACAACTTCAGCCAGTCCACTTACCCTATCAACGGAATACTCTTCGCCGTACGTCCAATTATACAGTTCTTCTTCATTGCTCAATCCAAGATGAAGCAGAATCCATTCCCCGAGTCTCGTTCGTTCTTCTCTGCCATCATACCCCTTCATGATTGCTCGCAATGCTTCCTTGCCGATCCAGTACCCACTCCCCTCGTCTCCGATCCGATGGCCCCAGCCCCCAGCTCTTGCGGTCAGTCCGTAAGCATTCATTCCGAATATTATGGAGCCTGTCCCGGCAATCACCAACAACCCTGGCTGCCCTCCTGTCGCTCCGAGCAAGGCAGCATAGCCATCATTTTCCACAATGACATGTTCTGCCTCGATGTGAAGATGCTTCAATACCTCGTGTACAAGGCCCGTGATGATATGACGGTCATGCTCCGTATCTAATCCAGCAAGTGCAAATACGGCACATTCGATTGCAATTGCCTCATAAGTCGCACTACACTCATGCTTGCGGCAGTAGTCACGCAGCGCCGCTTCAATCCCTTGAGACAGCGCTCGTACAACTTCATCCACACCGACTCCCTGATAGTTCGAAGCTCCTCCCTTTCCCTCCCCAAGAGTAGTTCCTTCACTATCGAGCAGCCTAACGAGACATTTCGTACCTCCACCATCAACCGCAAGCAGAGGAATGCTGTAGGTTCCCATCAACACCCGCTCCACTCTGTTATGACTTGATCCAGATGCTTCATTGCTGCCTGTATGCTGCCTTCCACTTGTCCCAGCCAGCTCGCAAATCCGCTGTGATCCTTCATTCGCACTTCGATCATGCGGCTGATCTCCTTCGGACTCGGCCCGCCCGGCAAGGAACGAATCTCGACGAAATGCACCGGGTCTAGCGCTTCACGCAGCGTCTGCTCTGTGAGCGATGTAACCCTACCAATATGTTGACGGGCGCTCTCATTGACAATAGACAGTGTGATCTCATTGGCCGCCAACCCTTGCGCCAAGGAATGCTTCACGACATCGCTGACAATATGATGAGCCTTGCGGAAGGATAAGCCATCGACTCGAACAAGTGTATCCGCAAGCTCCGTTACGGTTGCGAAGCTGCCCTGCGTCCGTTCACGCAGCATCTCCTTGTTGACGTCCATTGTACCGATGACCGCAGCGAACAAGCGGTACATTTTATCCATAATCGCAAGACTTCTCCACGCATAAGGCTGCATATCATCTTCCGTATCGACAATGTCTCCGAACGGCGTATTATGTATCATCGACAGTACCGTATTCGTATTGCCTACGCAGCTCGACAATAGTGCCCGCATATGCTCGAACGACACGGGATTGCGCTTCTGCGGCATGATAGAGCTAATCTGTACATAAGGTGCAGCTACCTTAAGGGCGCCGAACTCTTGTGTGCACCATAGTAGCATATCCTGAACGACACGGCCCAGATTGATCGCCGCAAGCTGGATCGCTGTCGCCACTTCGCCCAAGTAGTCGGCTCCACCGATTGCATCATAGGAGTTATCGATAAGCTCGTCGAATGCGAGCAGCTCCATCATCTGCTCCCTGCTAACCGCGAAGCCCGATGTCGTAAGCGCCGCAGCCCCCATGCTGCTCCGATTGCAGTTCTTGTAGGCCGCAATCATTCGCCGAATATCGCGGTTAAGTGAATCTACGACGGCCATGAAGTAATGTGCGAGTGTCGTTGGCTGCGCCTGCTGCGTATGTGTATAGCCGATCATGAGCGTATCCTGATGCTCCTTCGCGAACAGCAACAGCTGTTCATTGAGCAGGAGTGCCGAAGACAACGTGGCGATCAGCTTCTCCCGCAGCACCATTCGATAGATTGCAATCCCCATATCATTGCGGCTCCGGGCCAAGTGCAGGTTGCCAGCAATGTCGCCGGCATGCTCTAGCAGCTGATGCTCCACCTGAAAGAACAAATCTTCAAACTGACCAGTATAGCTTGCTTGCTTAAGCGCTTCAAGGTCAAGAGCACGGATGGCTTGCGCAATGGTCTCCGCTTGCTCATGCGTAATAAGCTCCTGCTTCTCCAGCATGATTAGATGTGCCTTATTGATTGCCATCATCGGGCCGAGCAGATGAGTCTTCGCTTCATTAAATGCAGGCTCAAGCACAACCTCCGTATAGGTCTTGCCGGGGAAAGTAGTCCCTTCCGTTTCCATCCATTTCTCACGATATCCCATAGCTTAGTAAGCCTCCTTGTTCGACTTCATTCTCATATCCAGCCATTTTTGAATCAACTGGTTCATATTCCGGCTTGCTTCTTCAACGATCAAATGCCCCGCTTCCATGGAGGTCTGACGAATATGTCCGGTATATCCATCCCATCCCAGAGGGGATCCTTCCACAAGTACATATGGCAGCGAAGATAAAGGAGGGCACGAATCTAATTCCAAGTCCGTATCCTGCACCGATACCAGGTCTGGGCGCAGCGCCTTCACGGCTGACATCTCATAAGGCCCGCCATGCCCTCTTCCAGCCTGCCCCCCGAATAAGCTGTTCTGCTGCGTGAACTCAACACTCGCCATCTGCCACCAATTAATAAGAAGGAAGCTGGCGTCCGTGTAGGCTCCGGTCACGGATTCAGCAACGGTTCGGGAAGGCCCCATATTGGCATCATGAGCGTTCAGCAGGACAATATTGCGGATTCCAAGCCTGCATATCCCCAGAACAACATCGGTAAGATAATCGATATAAATGGAAGGACGAACCGAGATCGTTCCAGGATAATGCTGTGTCTTCCCCGGGCATGCTGAGAACGGAACTGCTGGATACACGAGCGGCTGAAGGGAGGGTTCAATCCTCCAAGCGAAGCCTTCCGCCAATATGATATCTGTCCCGAGTGGAGAATGTGGGCCATGGTATTCGACTGATCCGAGAGGGACAACGGCGAACTGTGTATTCCCGATCACTTGATCTAGCTCCCGTCCGTGAACTCCGATTACATTCATATACTCCTTATACCTCCGCTTCTCCATCGATTGGGGAGACGTCCCGAAGGAGCCCCCCACCGATGTTCTGATGTGCAAGGCACTTGATGAATCTAGATGAATCTATCCAACTGAACAATTGCGACTAAGTAATGCCATTATTGATGCTGACTGATCATGTTCACGAACATGCGGATCGATCCCGGAACCAATGCCGGAATCTCGCGATACCACACGAGTGAACTGTACGTATATACACCCTTGCCGTAGTTCGCAGTCAGGAATGTGCCTGTGAACTCCTTCTCGCCCGGATCGCCGTTGGAAATGAGCTCCGTATACTCCTTGCCCCACTCCGAAGGGTTATAAGCCGAACGATCTTGAATCCAATTGTTCCAATCCTGATCTGTAATCTTATTCGGAGCGTTGAACATTGGATGCTCCGGTGCAAGTGTTGTGACTTTGGAATTCTCGTCCGTTACCCGCCATTGAATGAGCGGCGAGCCAATCTTAATTGGATACGGCGCGAGATCTGGCGACCATTTATCCTCTGGCTTATGATACTGAACGACCAGATTGCCGCCGTTCTTCACATAATTCAATAAACGCTGGTTGCTCGGAATCAATTCTGGACGGAACGCATAGGCACGAATGCCAAGCACAATTGCGTTGTACTGAGAGAGATCTCCCGACTCAATTTCCTTCGCATCCAAATTGACCACGTTGACGCCTACTTGACGCAAATATTGATCGATATTATCAAAGCCGCTAGACACATAGCCGACCTTCCACTTCTCTGGTGTCTTCAAGTCGAAGGCTTGAATCTGAAGCTCTGCCGGCTGCACGATGTAGGTCTTCCCGATGTGCGGGTATTGAATAACCTGCGTCCCGTGCATGCTCTGTACATCGCCGTTCTTCGCAACCGCTGTAATCGTGAACTTTCCTGGGTTTACGTTAGACGCTGCCTTAACTGAGAAAGCAACAGACTTTGTCTCCCCCTTCGCTGCAAAGCTAATCTCCTCTGCAGCAGGCTCGGCTGTCCAGCCCTGTGGAACTTGCAGTGCAATCGACGCCTTGGATGCTCCTGGCGTATAATTCTTCACCGTTACTTTCACCGGGATTGGCTCGCCTGGCTTGAGCGTATTCAGAATCGTAGCGCTCGGGCTGAGCGTCATCGAGTACGGAGGCAGTACCGCCACTGCATTTTGCGGTGTCTCCTGCAAGGACGTCACGGTACGGAATGCTTCATATACTACCTTCGCGTTGAATACCGAAGCTTCGTATGGCTTGAATAACGGTGCATCTGCCGGAACCTTGACCTCGAATACAGCTGAAGCTGTCTCGTTATAGCCAAGCTGCCCAAAGCTTGTCGCGTCCACAGGCGCCGCTGTCCATCCAGCAGGCACGTTCAGGCTAAGCTTCACGTTGTCTAATTTCGTAGAACCGCCATTAAATGCCGTTACGGTTACCTTCGTCGATTGTCCAGCCACAAGTTCGTTGGCATCTGGCTTAACCTTCACCACGACAGATGCCGCTTCCATACTCGCCTTGTTCAACTGCTCTTCCTTCACATGAAGGCGATGGAGCAAATCCTCCTTCGCCGCTGCATCCAAGCTGGATTTCTTCACATCGGCAAGTGCAGTCTGAACGTCTGCCTTCATGCCGTGGACTTCCTTCAAGACATTGGCGAAGCTTGGGTAAGCCGCTACAATCCTGTCTGCATCCTGCTGCAGAGCTTGCAAATCCTTCGCAATCTTATTTTCCTTGCCCTTCACACTAATTTCTTTCGCCAAATCTGCAAAGGTGAATGCGATGCCGTCGAAGAGGTCTTGCTCCTTCTCCTTCGTCTTTACCGTGCTCAGGTCAAGCTTATAGTAGCTGTCCCCCTGAGCAGGCCCTTCGTCATACACTCTTCCCATCCCTTGGCTCTTGTGCATGAAGCGCGACTCTTCCCCAAGCTGCAGGTAAGAGGCCCCATAGATGGAGTTGTACTCCCCAATTGGCGCTCTCACGGTGTAATCCTTGTTATTCGCTGGCAAATACAGCTTCTTGATCTGCCATGGCTGAAGCCCCTGCTTCAGGTGCTCAGGATATACTTCAGGATTCGCTGCGTCCTTGAACGCACGCACCGTAAGCACGTTAATCGTCCGATGATGACCATGTGTAGAGTTTTCATTCAAGAATGCAGGAATGATGACATCTGGGCGAAGCTCGCGTATTTTGCGAATTAAGCGCTCGTACGCAACAGATTCCCCCCATTTCTCCAGCGTTTCCTCTACACTCTTCGAGAACCCGAAGTCGAAGATTGGATCATTAAGCTGCTCGCCGAGCATTCCCAATGTCACATTCGTGATCTTGGATGCTTCCTGCAGTTCCCGAGTTCGTATGACCCCAAGGCCCGCTCCGAGCTCACTTCCAATCTCGTTCTGTCCGCCTTCTCCTCTCACAGCGATCACGCTTGACGTATTGACTCCTCTTCCCAGGGAAAGGTACGCCAATGTCGCGCTGTGCTCATCATCAGGGTGAGCTCCCGTGTTCATCGCACTTGCGATCGTCGTCAGCGGCTTGATTGACTTCCATAAATCAACAATCCCCCGATCCGCTGATACGGTCTCGGCTTGCGTGGACAGCAGTACACTGCTTCCCAATACAACGCTTAATACGATGGAACAGAACTTTGAGGCCGACTTACCTTTGATCATCAAATCCCTCCTCGAATGGTGGAATAGTTATTCAGCTGGAAATGGCCATTTTCCAGCTGTATATCATAACGTGGTTGATGAACCCCTAGGCGGTTCCCACGCAATGACCAATGATTATATAGCCGTGTTGTCGCCCGTTATTTTGCGGGATACGAACAGTACGATGATGATCAATGCAATTTGAAGAACACCATATGCACAAGCCGTGCCGAATTCGAATGAATACATCCGTTGGAAGATTTCGACCGACAGCGGCGTGCTCTTGGCAGTAAAGAGCAGAATGGAGGATACGAATTCCCCAATCCCCTGCACAAAGGCGAGCAGCGTACCCGCCAATATCCCGCTTAATGCCATCGGGAACACAACTCTGCGGAAGCTGTACCACCACGATGCGCCTAGATTGCGTGCCGCCTCCTCCACAGAAGCATCCATCTGCACTAAGGTTGCCGAAGTAGAACGGAACACGAGCGGCAGGTGGCGCACGAAGTAAGCTAGCGGTAAAATCCAGAAACTGCCGATCAGCACTTGATTGAAGCTGAATACATTGGGCTCGCTGAAGGCCGCAATCAAGTTGACCGCAACGACAGTACCCGGCAGCGCCCATGGGAGCATAATTAAGACATCAAGCAGCGTCTTCCCTTTAAACTTCAAGCGAACCATCGCATAAGCAGCTGCCACGCCGAAGATGACATTCCCGATTGTTGCGACGAAGCTCATCTGGAAGCTGTTTGCAATAGGCCGCCATGTTTTGCTGTCCGTGAACAGCTTGATATAATGCTCAAATGTATATTCAGGCGGCAATACTTGCGTCGTCCAAGTGCCGTTCGTTGACAATGAAATCAACACCAGCACGAAGATGGGAAGCAGCAAAATAATGACGCCGATAATAGACAAAATCATTGCAACATATTTGCCGACCGCACTCTTGACCTCTGTGCGATGGACACTGATGCCCTTGCTCATGTTCTGGTAGTTGCGCAGCCCTTGATACCAGCGCATCACGAGCAAGAATACAATCGACACAACGGATAAGATCGTCGACTGCGCAGCAGCCATATCCAAATTTCCATTCGTACGCGACAAATAAATCTGCATCGTCATCGTCCGTTCGATGCCGAAGATAAGCGGAGCCGTATATGATGCCATCGCAATCATGAATACAAGCAGTGACGAGGCCACAAGCGCTGGAGTCAGCATCGGCAGAATTACTCGCCGCCAGATGTACAATCTGCCTGCTCCTAAACTTGCGGCTGCTTCTTCAAGCGAAGGATCTAGACCCCGAATCGCAGACGACGCCGTCATATAGAAATAGGTATACATCGTAAACGTATGTACGACCAGAACGCCCCAGATCCCTTTTAAATAAAAGGGTACTTGTTCGAGATGAAGCAGTTCCTTAAGCGCCCGTGGAATGATACCGCTCTCGCCATACAAGAACGTGAACGACAGTACGCCAACAAGCGGAGGCAGTGCCATTGGAACGAGAACGAGGACAGCAAGCACCTTCCTGCCGGGAAATTCGTAGCGTTCCAACAGAAATGCCATGGCTACACCCACGATTGCACACGTAATCACACTTAAGACGGAAATATAAATGCTGGTCCACAGTGCCTCCAGATTGGATGTATGCTCGAAGCTGAAAAATCGCGCGTAGTTCGTAAGCGAGAATTGATCCTCGACTTGAATACTTTGTACGAATGTTTGAAATAGCGGATAAACGACATATGCCAACAGTATGAGAAAAAGCGGCGCTACGAGCACATAGACGAAGTAAGGCGATTGCGTGATGGGCCCCGAGCGTCGGGGCAAGCCCATGCGTGGCTTCGATGGCCGTGGCGCGTTAGGTGTGTTCGTTATCATCATTCATCCCCTCTCTATCCTAAGAAGTAAATGCTTTCTTTCGGAATGAACAGGGAGATTGCTTCCCCTCGTCCGCGAACCCGATGCCCTTGATTGACGAACATCGCCTTCAACTGCTGATCCGCCACCTGCGACACATAGTTCACGCTAACTCCTGTAAATTCAGAAATGACTACACTGCCTGTAACGATATTGTCCCCCGTCTCTTCTCCGCCAGCCTCCCGAATCGATTCAGGACGAATCGACAGTGATACCTTCTTGCCTGCTTCCAGTGAACAGTCGGCAGAAGCATTCGCTGTCAGCCCTCTTAGACGGAGATCTGGAGCTATGCGAATGACGGCTTCGCCGTCTTCGATTCGTTCCACCGTTCCTTCCCACAGGTTCGACTCGCCAATGAAGGAGGCGACAAATCGATTAACGGGTCGATTATATATTTCTTCAGGACTTCCAACCTGCTGTACAATCCCGCCCTGCATGACCATAATGCGGTCAGACATCGCCATCGCCTCTGCCTGATCATGGGTAACGTATATCGTTGTAATTCCCAGCTCTAATTGAAGTCTCTTAATTTCGATCCTTGTCTCCTCGCGAAGCTTCGCATCCAGATTGGACAACGGCTCATCGAGAAGCAGTATTTTCGGCTCTATCACGAGTGCACGAGCCAAGGCAACCCGCTGCTGCTGTCCGCCGGACAATTGGTCAATTCTACGGCTTCCATACCCATCCAAGTGAACCTGCTTCAGCGCACGATGGGCGCGCTCTATCATTTCTGACTTCGGAACCTTGCGCACCTGCAAACCAAATGCGACATTTTCAAATACGGTCATGTGCGGAAATAAAGCATAATTCTGAAACACCATGCCGGTATTGCGCTTATTCGGCGGGAGTGTCGTGACATCTTGATCGCCGAACACGATTCGGCCTTCGCTTGGAAAATAAAATCCTGCAATCATCCGCAGTGTCGTCGTTTTGCCGCAGCCGCTAGGGCCGAGGAAGGTGAAGAATTCACCCGGTTGAATCCGGATGTTTACGTCGGTAACTCCCTTGACGTTCCCGAATTGCTTGCTAACATGATCTAGTGCTACCTCTATCAAGCTGGCTCCCTCCTGCCTCTGAAATGATCATAATCAGGCGAAGGGCATAGCCTCCGCCTGAACGAACCTATTATTTTGCGCCTTTCCCCTTGATGTTCTCATCCCAATGCTGCATCCACTCTTTTTCCTTCTGCGCCATTACCGTCCAATCAATGTCAAGCGGCTTCAGCTCCAACCCCTTCAGCCAAGCAGGAAGCGTATCCTTGCTGATGTCTGTCCGTGTTGGAATCTGGAACAGCTTATCCGCGAGCTCTACCCGCAAATTAGAATCGAAGAGGAATTCATAGAACTTCATTGCCGACTCCTTATTTTTCGCACCCTTCACGACACCGACGCCATCAACTAGGATTGGCGCACCGCTGGCCGGATAGATGAAGTCGAACGGCTGCTTCTGCAATTCCTTCTGAATCATAATGTCCTGCAGGTTCCACAGGGACAATGTGCCTTCCTCACGAGCCAGCTTCAAATACAGGTTAGTCGGATCCTGTGCGTATTCCTTCGTGTTGGCATCCAGCTTCTTCAGCCAGTCGAAGCCCTTCGTTGGATCACTTGCATCCTGCTTATAAATCATGGAAGAATAGATCGTTCTCATCGTTCCGGAAGCAAGCACCCCGCGAATGATGATTTTGTCCTTGTATTTCGGATCAAGGAGATCGTCCCAATCTTTCGGTGCATCTTCTTGTTTCAGCGCGTGAGAATTGTACATAATGACCTCAGGCAGCAGCATTTCCCCATACCAGCGGTCTTGACTGTCTTTGTACAATGCCGGAATGCTGTCCGCGAAGCTTGGCTTCACGCTTTCCAGCAGGTCTTCATCTGCCGCAGTCATCAGTGACGACTGTGTGCCGCCCCACCAGAAGTCCGCTTGTGGATTCGCCTTCTCCCCACGTACGCGCTCCAAGATTTGCTGTGCGCCCATCGTGAGCACTTCGACTTCCATGTTCGGGTATTTCGCCTCAAATTTTGGGATAATCTCATCGACGACGTTCTTGTCTCTCGCTGTGTAGATAACCAGCTTTTCTTTACCCGATGATGACTTCTCCCCGGATTGCTGACCGCCCTCAGATGCAGTCCCACCGCCGCCTCCACAAGCAGTCACTGCCAGCATCGCAAGGACAAGCATAGAGCTCATCAACCATGTTTTTGCTTTCCCCTTTACCTGTTTCATGACGTTCCCCCTACCATAAATTTTTGATTCGTGTTTCGCGCTGTATCGGATGAATTCATCTTCAATAGACGAAATGAATCTGAGTTGATATGTTCCTATGCAGCATCCCGCAAAAACGTAGTAGTCCTTCAACAACTGCCCGTTCGTTGGTTATATGGATCAAAGCTATGCTGACGTTCAGAACAATAGCCCTTACTTAGACCAACTAAACATCCGTATATACTTGGTCATTGTGTTGCAGGAAATCGTTATGCTATGTACGGTTTGCCACTATGGAATTGCATACAGTTCTATATCGTTCTGAGATGATATCGTGAATAAAAATTAGCTATGACTCGTTCTGTGGTGCTATGGTGAAATGATTAGCTGTGAGATCGTTCTGTGCTGCTATAGTGAAATGATTAACATTTTACTATCTGATGAGTGTGGTATGAGTGTAAGTGTGATTGTGATTGTCGTACGATTTTGAGTATATTCGTTGTATTTGATGTGAAAGATGTGTAGGTTGAATTTGTCGTGTGAGTATCAATCTTGAGTAGTAGAACTCCATAATTGTTGTCGTGTGTGTGAGCAGCTGCATCTATCTTGTTGGATTCTGCGCCGTAGAAGAATTGACCTGACGGTATTGTGCTGGTTGCGAATATAGGCACATCCGTAATTGTCATTGTCTGAGAAGCAATTCATGCTGGAGAAAAAATCATTGTTTACCTTTGAAATTTAGCCGTGGAGGGGAAAGCCTCCAATGTACAGTGAATGGCTCCTATCAAGCCCGCCTGATCGCCAAGTGTGGCCATCTTAATGATGGGTACAGATGGAACCCATTCATTCAGCCAATATTGTATTTTGCGAATGCCTTCGTCCCCGATATGCAGCATCTCACCGCTAAGGATGAGCAGCGCCGGATCCATGACGCTCGTGACATTGGCGATCCCATAAGTCCAGTGCCGGCATATATCGTCGAATAGCCTTTGAGCCTCGTCGCTGCCGAGGTTGGCCAGCTCAACAATCTGCTGAATAATGCTTCTGTCTGGGCCGATGGATGGGAGAATGCGAATGGCTTTCTCGTAGATGGCTCTCACCGAGTAGTTGCGCTCGAACACCCCATACTCGCCTTTGACCTGATTGCCGATTGGGCCAATCATCATATAGCCGATCTCACCGCTTGCCTCATTGGCTCCCCGATACAGCTGTCCGTCTATAATCATGCCTGCGCCGATTCCTGTTCCCGCGTACATATAGACGAGATTGGAGTGGCCGACACCGATGCCTTTATGAAATTCGCCCAGCGTCATCAGATTCACGTCGTTCTCGATAACGACAGGCAATCCCAGTGCTTCTTCAATTTCCTTCTGTACCGGCAGCCCCATCCAACCTGTGCTGGGAGCGTAGCTGACCGTTCCTGCACTGCGCTGCGTAATTCCGGGAAGTCCCAGACCCATGCCAAGCAGCCGTTCCTTCGGAAACCCGCTGGCAGTGAGAAGGGTGTCCAATCCCTGTTCAATGCTGCGAATTGCCATCTCGCCATCCATAGGATGCGGCAAATTCGTCGTGCGCGAGACGAGCAGCTCCCCCTTCAGGTTCGCAATCGCCAATTGCAAAGTGCTTCCTTCGAATACTGCGCCAATGACACCATACGCATCAAAGTTATATTCCAGAAGAATCGGCTTCCTGCCGCCCTTCGATTCACCGTATCCGACCTCGCTGATCAAGCCTTCCATAATCATCTCATCGACGAGCGCTGAGACGCATGGCCGGCTTAACTCTGTTAACTTCGCCAAATCGGCTCTCGAAACCCGAGGATTATCGCGCAATTGATGGAGGATTCCCTCACGGTTAATATGCTTCACCAATTTTGCGTTTCCCGTCTGGCCTCTGCCAATCAATCCGTCATCCTCCCCCCACAATCTAAGTTAGTTAAAATTATTAACAAAGTCTTGTTGGAGATAGTTTATTGTATACGCTTACAAATTGTCAATATGAAAATTATTTCCCTCCCAATGATGATATTCATTCTGAATATAAATAAGAGCTTGCCCCTTATAGATTGTTAGATCTATAGGGGAAGCACTTTGTTAATCAATATTATTGATATCAGCAGCAAATGCTAATCCTGCCGGATTGGGAGCTCCTAACGGGTTAACATTGACTGCTGTAAACGAAATGATCACGGTTTTACCGATATGTATAGGTATAGTCTTCCCCGTTGCATGAGATGATGACCTTAATCGGCTTTTTATCCTTTGCGACCCCTGCAGGAACCTCCGCAATATAGTGCAATGTGCCTGTCTTCAAAGGTTCAATCTCCGTAATATTCGTATACGTGAAGTCGCTTCCGCCGTTTTTCTCAATCGTTGTGAACGGATCATATTCATACTTATCGTCATACACTACCTTCACGGAAACAAACTCGTTCGATCCCTTGCCGGTTGTCAGCAAGCTCTTCACCTTAATGACAACGTCGAAATATGTATTTGCGGTATCCTTCACTTCATAGTAAGTGTAAAAGCTATCTGGTTTTGATGGTACAATTTTGTTGGCAAATTTAGCGCCCGTAATTGTCAGCTCAGCAAAGCCATCAATCGTTTTCGCTTTGTTCACTTCAATCGTTTGGTTTGCTGCTTCAGGTGCTTTGTCCGCTTTGTCGGCAGGCTCACTTTGTTCCTTTGCAGTTTCCCCGTCCACCTTTAATTTTTCTTTAAGCTCGGTGTTCTCTTTCTCCAACGCAGCAATCTTCTTCTCTAGTTCCTGAGTAGATGGATTAGATTCGTTACTGCCGCTGCATCCTGTAATCGTAAATGCTAATAGGCCCGAGAGCACTAGAACTACAATTGATTTCATCTTCATCCTCAATTTCCCTCCTCTATTATATTGTCTAAATATATCACCATATGAGTCTTTTGACCATTTGATCAGATGATTAAATATAACAATATACCTACAATTCTGTCTTCCAGGAGGGAAAATAGTCGAGTTTTCCTTGGTGAGAGAAGACCTACCTTAGTCTCTATTTTCATAATCTATTGAACTGTTAGTTATTGTGAAGAAACTCTAAATAGTTTTTTAGAAGCCTGTTACTCTAATGTCGGTACACCGTTATATTTTATTGCAGTGAAAACATCTAATTTTTCGAAGTAAAGATAAATCTCTTGGCCATCTCCTCGAATTCCTGAATACGGTAAATCACTGTAAACCGTAATACGGTAATTCCCATTTTCTAATTGTATTGATTGGTCATTCGGGCATTTATTAGTCCAATCCATAAGATCATAGAGATCTCTAAAATAGACTTCTTCTCCGTCTACATAAATTCCCAGCCTCAGCACATAATCTGAAGAGTCAAGCATCGCTTCATTTGGATACCCACTTCTGATTTTCAATATATAGGTTCCCGGGGATCCAGTGCCTAGACCTACAATTGTCCCAGAATTAACATGTTCCGAAACCTGTTTTGCAGTGAGATACTTTGTAGTAAGGTAATTTTCATTTTCTTGGATAAACGATACAGCATGCGGCGAAAACATGATTATTCCCAATCCATCAATCTCCAATAAAATATCTTTTTTTAAAGAAGCCGTTATGCCAATACACCTCACTTTTTGTCTTTAACAATTAACTCATCATCCACCTCGGAAAATTGACTGGCCGAGGCATCGTACTCATAGCTGTTCAAGAAGGACTAACATCGGGCAAATCTTATACTCCACCTGTCAGAATTCCGACTCTATTCAAAAAGCTCATTCCTACTCATGATTCAAGTTGGAATGAGCTTTTTGAATTTCCATGGTACTTTACCTACAACCTACAAAGACTTATCTTATTTTACTTCATACAAGAAAAAACCCAATATGACCACTGTTCTTTCTAAAACAGCGCTTACCTTTATTGGGGAGGAATAGAAAATTCAGTATAAAAAAGTACTTAAATGAGTTTATATGATTTTAATAAATCATACCACTTATCACTGCCTCCCACCTCAACATAACGCTCGCCAAATACAAAATTCTCTAAAAATTCATTAAAAGCGCCATATGAAGTTATCTTCATTTCCATTCCTGGTTCCCCTACTAAACAACATATTTGCCCATTCTTCTTACTAATAAATAATGGGTCAGGATCAATTTTCCCAATACATACCCATTCTTCAAACTGCCCTGGCATATCTGCAACAGGGAATTGAAATTGTTGCAGCTCTTTACGTCCAAAAAGAATAACACTTCCACATCGAAGGGAGGAATATTCATTTAAGTAATCTTGATAATCTTGATTAGCATCATTTGTTGGCGTGAGAACAGGTTCAGTTTCCTCCATAATATCACCGATTACCAAGTAAAGAGGATCCTCCTCCAAAACTCCTTTCATTAGCTCAATTTTTTCTTTTAGTTGATTCTTCATATTGATTCACCTCTCAATTTGGATTTTAATTCTAGATCCATAAGGTACATCTTTTAATTGGTTAGCAATATTGGTTCCCATTCTTCTGTTCGTAAACCAATCCATTAACTTGAGGTTTCTTTTATGATCCAAGCCATCTAGTTGTAATTCCCATCTATGGTCAGGATCCATCTGTTTTGACACTTTGTCAATAAGTCTTCTTGCTCCTTCTTTGTCTTTTCCATAATATAATTTAATTATTTTTTGAATGACCTCTTTTTTATATTGTTTAGTAATCTCTGAGTCTCTTACAGAAGGCATTTTGCGGAGTAGATTTTCGTCACTTAATTTCTGTAAATAATGTACCTTTCGATTAAAATCTCTTAGATTCATATCATAATGGTTTTCACCATATTTAACATTTGTCTCATACTTTAAAATAATTTCGTAGAAATCACCTAGCTCATCTGTCTTCTTAACAGCTCCACTCTTTTTCTTATAAGGCCCTTCCTTCTTACCTCCACCACCGCAGCCAACATTCTGGCTGCTATAACCGCTCGGATCCACATGGTCACATTCTCCTTGGACGTCAGCGACACTTCCTTCTGACCGGAAATCGTGATCGAGCCGCTCTGATCCAGCATAATCGTCGCTTGCCCATTATTGGCCGAAATGAGCACATGACCTGGCGCTAACGTAACCTCCATGCCTGCCGAATTGCGGAAGTAACGAACATTCGGGTCGGCCATCCGATCCTGCGAACCGCCGCTGGATGCCGATGCACCCGCTCCCTGGCCACCCGGAGAAGCACCTGCAGGTTCGCCGGCATAGGAATTGACCGAACTGATGGCGAATGCCTCCTCCTCCCGCTCGCTTGGGAATGTCACGCGCACACTGTCCCCTGCCTCCGGCATTCAATACCAGCCGCTTCCATCCGCAGATGCAAATACAGTAGAGTAAGGGAACCAGTGCGCCGTACTAGCATCCTGATTCTTATCGATATCGAGCCTAACCTTGACCTTGTCTCTGTTAATTGCCAGAACCGTTCCTCCTATCGAAGCTCCTCTGATGGCTTCGTTGAATGGCAATTCCCGGTTCAAACCTTTGCGGGTAGTAATCGTATAGGTGTGCGTCATAGCTCCCTTGTCCATTGTCGAGACGACTTTCCCGACATACAGCCTCGCCCTCTGGAAATCTACAGCGTCACCCAGATGCATCAGTTGTCTGGTCGTTACCTCATAAGAGATGAAGTCGCTCTCTTGGGAATCCGGCCGAATATTATGGTGATAAGCCATATAATCCGCCAGCTTCTTCTTGGCGACATATTGGTAATCATCCAGCTTCTTAACCGTCCCGATATCGGGAAGTCCGAAAAAATACTTGATATCCTTGAATTTCTCGGCGGGCACCACAACCGTGTCGAGGCGAGAGGCCATTCTTTTCAAAAATGCCCAATCCGTTTCCTTATACTGCAGGACGAACTGTCCGATACCCGGATTATGATCCGTCGTGTACTGCACATCGTAATTGGAGTAATCCTCGCCCATTTTCCGAACTAACTGGCTGTATGTCATCGAAGCGTCTTGAAAAGACCTGCTCTTGACGCGAATATCCAACATGACGGAGCTTGTCCATGCTTCCGCCTGAATCGTATATACATCCCTCGTCCGTTCGATGCGCATCTCGGTGACAATCCCGGAAAACAATATCCGTTCTCCGCCCTGCTTCAGAAGCTCCATCACCTGAACCGGCGTCTGCTCGTTCAGCGAAAAGAGATCATTGTCTTTACCTCCGTTCCGTCCTCCAGCCACTCGGTATGAAGCTCCATGTTTGCCATGCTGCGAATCATGTCCGTCTTCATCTGCCTCAAGTCGATGGCCTGCTCAGGACGTTCTGTATATTGCAAGATGATGTTCAGAGCATGAGCCTCATTCTGATAAACCATCTGTTGTTCGGTCTCTAGCGTGCACAGGAGAAAATCCTTCGGAAATAAAAAGCTCAGGCCAGGCTCGAAAAAGTCTTGCTTTTCGAATTCCACAATCGTGCCGTTCAGATCGACGCCGCCATGGTGAACTCCGTTGCGCATATCCTCTCGCCACTGCTCCTCTGCATTCATACGGGCCGCATGTTCCGCCATCTGCTCGTCTTGCATCCGTTGCTTCTCAGATCCTACTGATACAGCCCCGGGCCAGTCGATTTTAGGCTGATTTATCGCATGCTTCATCGCCAATTCCCCCTCACTTGGAATCTTTCATCTGATGTGCCTGTTTTTCTTCTTTCCAAAATTGTATAAATATCCAAATCTTTATTGAATATATCGGCAAATACTGGAATCCTATGAAGACTGAACCTTCCTATTTTTAGGGAAATTCAAAAAATGATCCATCTATGTGCACCAGTTCGCCAGCAACTTGTATGCGTAGTAGACAACTCAGTTGAATATGAATGATAATAGCGTTACAGCACAGACATTCATCCTTGTAAAATAAAGTGAGGAGGAGGCAGATGCAGCGAAGGCTCGTTATTCCACGATTATCATTCATGATGTTCATGCAGTTTTTCGTATGGGGGGCTTGGTACGCCACTGCGGGGCTTACACTCAGCAAATATGGCTTGTCATCCATTATTGGAACCGCTTACTCCGTTGGAGCGATTGCATCCATTATTGCTCCTTTCTTCCTCGGCATGGTAGTTGACCGCTTCTTCGCCTCTGAGAAAGTGATGGGCCTCCTTCATCTTGCAGGCAGTGCACTTCTCTGGATGGTCGGCAGGCAAGTCGAGGCAGGCAGCGGAACAACGCTGTTGTGGACGCTTTTTCTGTATATGCTGTGTTATATGCCTACACTGGCACTAAGCAACAATGTAGCTTTTCACCATATTGCGGATGCTGCAAAGACATTTCCGATGATTCGTGTGTTCGGCACAATCGGATGGATCGTGGCAGGCGTCCTTATCGGCCAACTGGGCTACTCCGACAGTTCCGTCATCTTCTACATCTCTGCTATTGCATCCCTCTTGCTCGGTATATTCAGCTTCACTCTGCCCAATACGCCCGCTCCCGCCAGAGGAAAGTCTCTCTCTGTTCGCGACCTGCTCTGTCTTGACGCGCTGCAGATGCTTAAGGAGCGAAGCTATTGTGTTTTCATCATCTGCTCGATGCTTATTTGCATCCCACTTGCAGCCTATTATTCGTTTGCGTCTCCCTTCTTAGAGGCTGCTGGGTTCGCCAATGTAGGCAGCGTTATGACGATCGGCCAGATGTCGGAAATCGCTTTTATGCTGCTCATCCCGTTCTTCTTCCGCCGCTTAGGCATCAAAATCATGCTCCTGATCGGCATGATTGCTTGGACACTTCGTTACGTCCTATTCGCCCTCGGTGGGCCTGATCAGATTGGATCACTCATCATCGTAGGCATTGCTCTCCATGGAATCTGTTATGATTTCTTCTTTGTAACCGGATTCATCTATGCCGAGCAGCAAGCAGACAGCCAAGTAAAGGGGCAGGCACAAAGCTTGCTGCTCCTGTTCACGCAGGGAATCGGCATCTACTTCGGCTCACTTATCGCCGGCAGTCTGTTCAACGATACCGTGACAGCTAGCGGAACTGCTGCGCTTGCACAATGGAAGAGCTTCTGGCTGTACCCGGCAGGCGCTGCGCTTGTCGTGGCACTGTTGTTCCTGCTGCTGTTCAAATCGAAACCATCCACACATGCTGTTCACCAGCATGATGCGGCATTTGAAAGGAGAGATAAGCGTAATGAATCGTACGAAAGTAGCCATTTGCGGCGCTGGCTTCGTGGCCGACATTCATATGGAGTCCTTTACCCGATTCGTTCCAGAGGCAGAGGTAGTCGCTGTCTATGCCCGCAATCGTGAGAAAGGAGAAGCATTCGCTGCACGGCATGGAATACCGCAAGTGTATACAGACATGGATGAGCTGTTGGCGCATTCCGGTTGTGAGGTTGTGGACATCTGCCTGCCGAACTTCCTCCATCACCGCGTATGTATAGCAGCTGCGCAAGCGGGCAAGCACGTTATCGTAGAGAAGCCGCTATGCGTTACCTTGGAAGAGGCCGACGAGATGATCGAGACATGCCGCAGCGCAGAAGTGAAGCTCATGTATGCGGAAGAGCTCTGCTTCGCACCGAAGTTCGAGCGGGTACGCAAGCTGATCGAGCTGGGAGCCGTCGGCGATGTGTATATGCTGAAGCAGGCAGAGAAGCATTCTGGTCCGCACAGTGATTGGTTCTATGACATCAAGCAGGCTGGCGGCGGCGTGCTCATGGATCTGGGCTGCCATGCGCTGCAATGGTTCCGCTGGATGATGGGCGGCGCCAAAGTGAAAAGCGTATATGCGACAATGTCTACTGTACTGCATGGCGAGATAACGAAGGGCGAAGATAATGCGGTTACGATCGTAGAGTTCGAGAATGGTGTAACGGCAATCGCGGAGGACAGCTGGGCGAAGCCTGGCGGGATGACAGACAACATAGAAGTATACGGTACGAAGGGAGTAAGCTATGCGGACCTCTTTCAAGGCAACGCTGCTCTGACCTATAGCAAACATGGCTATGATTATGCGATGGAGAAGGCAGGCTCCACCCAAGGGTGGTCGTTCACCATCTATGAAGAAGCATTCAATCAAGGATATCCACAGGAATTGAAGCACTTCATTACCTGTGTCCGGCAAAATCTAGAGCCTTGCGTAACAGGCGAGGACGGGCGGGCCGTACTCGAAATCATCTACGCAGCATATGCCTCCGCCCGATTAGGGCGCAAGATTGAACTGCCATTCCACGCAGCCGTACAGCGGCCCATTGATTTATGGCTGGGTACGGAGAACTAGGTAAGATCGATAAGCATGAATTCCCTTGTGGCAACGAGAAGAAGGCTAGTACTTCCCGATTAGGTACGTACTAGCCTCATTGTTCTTTCTATATAAAGGGGATTATGAATATATGTTCTAATCCAGATACCCAAATACAAGTACATCTTAGGTAAGTGTAATTTCTTTCATTTCGAGTGGCATCGATTGCTCCGCGGCCTCTGCCTTGCCTTGAACGACCTTCTGATGCCGCTTCAATCGATTCCTCCATTCGTTCATCTCCTGATCCGTCAATGTATGGAACGTCTCAACCTTCCTGCTCGTTCCGTCCTTAAGAACGACAACGAACTTGGGGAATACCGGGATGAACAAGATGCCCACTCGTCCTTGCTCGACACGAATATCGACTACATCTGCCCATGCTGCACGGAGTCCATATTCATTCCATATTGTCTCATGATTATAGGTCAGTAGGATATTAGTACCTGCTGTTAAGGCACGCACGGATACGACGAGATTGCTTCCGCAATAAGCGAATCCAATGCATGCAGCCGCTGCGAAGGCAATTCGCAAGCTGAGCGGCAATTTGAAATCGAGCACGGCCAGAACGAAAAGACCCGCCGAGAATAGAATACAAATGAATGCAATGAACAATCGGGCTGCTGCTTTCTGTTTCTGATATACGACATGATGCATAGCGCATTTCTCCCTTTCCCACAGGTTGTTCAGTAGCTTTATTCCCACTTCGACGAGCTGTACCGATTCCCCTTCCTACTCCATTCGACAATATGCCATTATTATTCTAATTATGCACCTGCACGTTATGCACCTGCACGCTCTATCTTCTCTCTCGTGCTCGTTTTCTTTTGATTCACCAGAGTCAGCTGTGGCAGGCAGATGCCTGCTAAGATCAGCATAATTCCTGCCCACTGCAACATCGTAACTTGTTCCCGGAGAACGAGGACGGACACCACTACCGCCGCTGGCAGCTCAGCCGCTCCTAGAATCGTGCCTAATCCAGAACCAATCTTCGGGACACCTATTCCGAAGAAAATGACTGGGATAATAATGCCCAGCAGCCCCATAGGTAATCCGAACTTCCACAATCCATCTACCAAGGTGCCATCCATAATGAATGCTGGCGGGAACATGAGGAATACAACAACCATTGCCCCCGTAATCATGGATAAGCTCTTCGTCAAAATAGGCACATCGGTTGCAACACGCCCACTCACAAAAATATATATCGCAAACGATATTGCGGAAATCATTCCGAACACCGCCCCTTTCCAGCTCAATCCGGACAATCCATGATCAGCGAGACCGCCCGCGAAGACAGTACCTACGAGCAGGATGATAACCGAAATGATCTTCATCGGTTCAGGGCGCGTGCGCGTAACAACCGCTTCCAGCAATACACCAATCCACGTAAATTGGAATAGAAATACAACGGCTATGGAGGCTGGCAATTCTCCTACGGCAAGGCCGTACGTAATCGAAGTGCAGCTCACAGACAATCCGCAAGCGAGCAGCACCGCGGCTTGCTTCCAGCGCAGCTTATGTCGTGAGAAGAGTAGTGTCATAACCACAAGCATCAGCCACCCAAAGAAATATTGTCCGCCTACAATCTCTGGTACGGTAAACCCTTCTCCGATCCCGAGCTTCATTATGGAAGACAGAGTTCCATAGCTGCAAGCCCCAAGGAATACAAGCAAAGCATACTGAAGTAATTTCATATTGATGTCAAGCTCCTCTCGCTTATACACGCAAAAAAGCCCCCTGCGTTCTATAGCAGGGGGCGAACGAAACCAAGCGCTGTGGCAATACAAAGCTGTGCGTTCTTCTACCGAACGCGGCCACTCACACGCCTTTGCAAAATTTCGCCTCTCTATTCACAGCTTCCGACACTGTAAATAGAGTTTGGTGCATACCGTTCTATTTATGCCCTTCCATTGTAGTAAGCTTCCTTCACGCTGTCAATGAATAGATTCAATTCGGGCAGCAGCAGAATCCAAGTAGTTCCTCCAACGACCGGCGCAACTTGTGTTACAATATAAGCATCATACGCTGTCAATAAAGATAGGAGCGGCACCATGTTAGCAATTATTTATGATTTGGAAATGACCGTAAAGCGCAAAAAAGGGGCGTTTGCCGAAATCATTGAAATTGGGGCGGTGAAAGTGACGGAGAACGAGGGAACATTCGCCGTTGCTGACACGTTTCAAGCGTTCGTCAAACCGACTCTTTCCCCCAAGTTAACAGATGATACTGTTAATTTTACCGGTATTACACAAGAGGATATTACACATGCCTCCACCCTGCAGGATGTCCTTGATCAATTCATCGCGTGGATTGACACGGATGACTATGCACTATGTTCCTGGGGGCCGGATGATAAATCCCAATTCCTAAAGGAATGCCGCCAGAAGAAGATTCCACTGCACTGGCTTCGCAATCATAACAATTTGCAAAAGCAAGTATCTACTGCCCTGAAACGTGAGCATAATCAGCAGATTGGACTTAAGGCTGCGCTGGAAGCACTGGACGTCCCATTCGTCGGGAATCAGCACCGGGCACTGGATGATGCCTATAACACAGCACTCGTATATATACAGATGCAAGAGCACATTCAGTTGACTCGCAATGAGGTTCAAGAACATCCGAGCTATGAGAGCAATGTTGTATATCGAGATGATACAAGCAATGAGGATCGGGACAATCCATTCGCAGCGCTTGCCAATTGGAATATGGACGAAGACAAATAGAACACGGTTTGTCCCGAGGTGGGGCAAACCGTGTTCTATTTACTTTCCCATTCTATATCAGGGTTGCAACGAACGAATAATTGCGGTTACGTAACTGCGAATTCATCCGGGTTCGGACCAACTCGCTTATCTTCATTAAGTGCATCGATGCTGCTCAGCTCAGTACTGCTCAACTCGAAATCAAATACATTGAAGTTCTCGCGTATGCGCGATGGTGTAATCGACTTCGGAATGACGACATGGCCATGCTGCAAGTGCCAGCGAATAACCACTTGAGCTGGTGTCTTGCCGTGTGCGGCCGCGATCGCAGCGATCTCTTCATTCTGCAAAATATCTCCACCCTGCATCAGCGGGCTCCAAGCTTCCAAATAAATATCATGGCGCTGGCAATATTCACGCAGCTCGTTCTGAGCCAAGCGCGGATGGCATTCCACCTGATTCACAACCGGCTTCACGCTGCATTCCTGCGCCAAACGCTCCAAGTGAGGAATATGGAAGTTGGATACGCCAATCGAACGCACGCGTCCGTCTGCGTAGAGCTTCTCCAATGCTTTGTATGTGTCCACATACAAATCCCGGGAAGGAACTGGCCAATGAATCAAATACAAATCTAGATAGTCGGTCCCCAACTTATGTAAGCTCTCATCGAACGCCTTCAGGGTAGCATCATATCCTTGCTCGGAATTCCATACCTTCGTCGTCAAGAATATATCTTCACGCTTCACACCTGACTCTTTAATTGCTTCGCCAACGCCTGCTTCATTCTGATAAATAGCTGCCGTATCGATTAAGCGATAGCCCGTCTCCAATGCAGTCTTCACTGCATCCTTCACCTGCTGTCCCTCTTCAACGCGCCATACCCCAAGACCTAGCTGCGGCATGCTCAAGCCATTGTTCAACGTAATTTGCATGTTCATTGCCTCCTTCATAAATGTAGCAACAATTTCAGTATAGTCGTAAACGGCAGTCTGGTGCAAACCATCCTGTCCTACCTCATAACAAAGCTATTGTAAACGCGTTTCGGGCAAGCACATTTCACGATTTCCCAGAACTTAATATAACTTTGGAAATAAGTGGGCAGCGGCATTGACTTCCTATCCGGTTGCTGATAACATACTGCCATAACACCAATACCTTAGTTATCTTATAGGAAATATATTGATTAATCAACTATGAACAACGACTCATGACTTCTGTCGACCGGATCACCGGAGACGCATACCTAACTGCATGTTTAGGGGTGTCTTCGGTTTTTTTGCATTCATGTTCAAGGGAGGAATGTATATGAGCAGTCAACCAACGCAAATCGGGTTAGATACCATCCATCCGAAGTGGCTGGAGCGAATCGCAGAACAATTGAAAGGACTCAACTATGGATCACTGACCATCACGATCCATGACGGCCACATTGTACAGCTGGAGCGGACAGAACGCACCCGCTTCGAGCTGGAAGGCGCGAAAGAAAGGAGACAATCCCGATGAAAGTACAACGTCGTTTACCTGTACGTATCATCATCCTGCTTTCTGTGTTGACGCTCGCCTTGATGGCCTCCTGCGGACGCAGCGATTCAGGTTCAGGCAAACAGGGAGAAGCAGAAGGAGCTAAGCCTAATACGGCTTCTGAAGAGACTGTGGAACTACAGAACGTTTCCTACGATCCAACCCGTGAGCTATACGCTGATTTCAACAAGGCATTCGCCGCACACTGGAAAGAAGCGGCCGGACAGAACGTCACCGTGAAGCAATCACATGGCGGCAGCGGCAAGCAAGCACGCGCTGTCATCGACGGCTTGAAGGCCGATGTCGTTACCCTAGCCCTTGCGTACGATATTGATGCTATTCGCAAGGCTGGCTTGATTCAAGAGGGCTGGCAGACACGCTTTGAGCATAACAGTGCCCCTTACTACTCCACGATCGTGTTTCTTGTGCGCAAGGGCAACCCTAAGGGAATCCATGATTGGAACGATCTCATCAAGCCCGGTATTCAAGTCATCACACCGAACCCCAAAACTTCCGGAGGCGCCCGCTGGAATTATCTCGCCGCTTGGGGGTACGCCCTCTCTGAGAACAAACAAGATGAAGAGAAGGCAAAGCAATTCCTCTCCGCCCTCTATGCCAATGTCCCCGTACTCGATTCAGGCGCCCGCGGAGCAACGACCACCTTCGTGGAGCGAGGAATCGGTGATGTGCTCATCTCTTGGGAGAATGAAGCTTTCCTCGCCACAAACGAGCTTGGGCAGGATAAATTCGAAATTGTCGTTCCTAAGCTAAGTATATTGGCGGAACCGCCTGTAGCGGTCGTCGACAAAACGGTGGATAAGCGAGGAACCCGCAAAGTCGCCGAAGCTTACTTATCCTATCTGTATTCAGAGGAAGGACAAGAGATTGCAGCAAAGCATTATTACCGCCCACGCTTAGAAGCCGTTGCGGCCAAACATAAGGCACAGTTCCCCGAACTTAAGCTGCTCACCATTCAGGATGACTTCGGCGGATGGGAAGCCGCGCATCAGAAGCACTTCGCTGATGGAGCATTATTTGATCAAATTTATAAAAAGTAGAAGGGAGCACGGGATATCATGACCACACAATCCGCTCACCTTGACCGATCTCCCATCAAGCCGAGGAAAGCATCGTATTCGGTGCTTCCCGGCTTCCGTTTCACACTAGGCTATACGCTGATTTATATGTCTCTCCTCGTACTCATACCGCTGTCAGCCATCGTCTTGAAGTCATCTGAATTAACCTGGGGCGAGTTTTGGAGCACGGTGCTGGATGACCGTGTCATCGCAGCGTATCGGATCAGCTTTATCGTCTCTTGTGCCGCGGGACTCCTCAATGTCTGTTTTGGACTGATTGTCGCTTGGGTGCTTGTCCGTTATTCATTTCCAGGAAAGCGATGGATAGACGGCTTGATTGATCTGCCATTCGCACTCCCTACTGCTGTCGCAGGCATTGCTCTGACCTCCATCTATGCGGAGAACGGCTGGATTGGACAGCTGTTGTATCCGCTTGGCATACAGAGCGCCTATTCACAGGTTGGCATCATGATCGCGCTGACCTTTATTGGCTTCCCCTTCGTGGTGCGAACCGTTCAGCCAATCTTAGAGCAATGGAGCACGGAAGTTGAGGAAGCAGCGGCAACCTTGGGTGCCAAGCGTTGGGCGGTATTCTCCAGAATCATCTTCCCCGAACTCATACCCCCGCTGCTGACAGGCTTTGCGCTTGCCTTTGCACGCGGAATTGGCGAATATGGTTCCGTTGTATTTATTTCCGGCAATATGCCATATAAGACTGAGATTGCACCATTGCTTATTATGACTAAGCTGGAGCAATATGAATATGCCGCAGCCACGGCTATTGCATTTGTATTGCTTGTTATATCTTTTGTCCTGCTGTTTATCATCAATTTCATTCAATGGAGAATGGGCAGACGCGTTATGCACCATTAGAACCAATGAAGGATGAAACTGCACTCCGATTCACTCCATCAACAATACTTGAAAACGCGAAAACAAGGAGATCACCTGTATGACCGATACCTCATTGCTTACGGAACAACCTAAATTCACCCCTCATACTAGGCGCAAATCACTGGGAGGCGGACTTCCGCCATCAGCGCCGCAATCTCGCGCATGTACAACGGAATCCCCCTATGTCCGATACCTGCTTATTGCCGCTGCTCTTGGCTTTATTGCGCTCGTCATTCTGCTCCCGCTTGCGGCCGTGTTCGTGCAAGCATTCAAGCGCGGAGCTGATGTCTATCTGGCAGCACTTGTTGACCCAGATGCCTTAGCAGCGATCCGGCTCACGCTTGTCACTGCAGCAATCGCCGTGCCTTTAAATGCAATTTTCGGCATTGCAGCAGCCTGGTGTATCACCAAATTTTCATTTCGCGGCAAGCAATGGCTCATTACTATGATGGATCTCCCCTTCTCAATCTCGCCTGTCATTGCAGGCTTTTTATTTATTTTAATTTTTGGCTCAAATGGATGGTTTGGAGAATGGCTGGACAATCAAAATATTCGAATCGTCTTTGCTCTTCCAGGCATTGTATTAGCTACGTTATTTGTCACCTTCCCCTTCGTTGCCAGGGAGCTCATTCCGCTCATGCAGACGCAAGGAATACAGGAGGAGGAGGCAGCGGCCACCTTGGGAGCAAGCGGGTGGCGAATGTTCTGGCGTGTGACGCTGCCAAATATCAAGTGGGGACTGTTATACGGCATAATCATTTGCAATGCGAGGGCAATGGGGGAATTCGGGGCGGTATCCGTCGTATCTGGGCATATACGAGGCGAGACGAACACAATGCCGCTCCATATTGAGATTTTATACAATGAATATCAATTCTCGGCAGCATTCGCTGTCTCTTCACTGCTCGTATGTGTAGCATTGTTAACCATTGCAGCCAAGCACTGGCTGGCGCGCAAGGGGGATTGAGCTGGATAGGTTTCGCTTGTCATCGCGTCCAGAATATCTATTGCGATCCGTTGCGCAGCATACGGACGCGCCAGACTCACCATGCTTCGCTTCATGGATTCAAGCAGGGCTGGCTGATTGTACGCCTCGCAGAGTCTCATCGCCAGCTCAACGTCCTGCCGCACGACAACAGCTGCACCATGCCTTGCGAAATACCGAGCATTTTCCCGCTCTTGACCAGGTTGCGGGCGCGCAATAAATAGAGGCACCTGCATAGCAAGCGCTTCCGTTAGGGTTACCCCTCCCGCCTTCGTAACCATTGCATTAGCGCATAACATCAGTTCATGAATAGAGGACACATAGCCGAATACATGTACATTGCTCGACAAACGGAACTTCTCCTTGAGTTCTATCTCCCAGCGTTCATTTCTGCCGCATACAATAACAACCTGGTGATTCGAGATTCGTTCCAATAGGCGAAGAAATCGATTGGATATTGCCTGCGCTCCAAGCCCACCCGACATCACTAACGTAGTTCGAAGCCCTGAATGTAATCCATATTTATGGAATAGTGCTTCCACATGCTCTTCATTCTGCATGGAGGACTGCATCGTGTGCTGCTGAGGGTACAAGTCAAATTGATCACGGATTGGAATGCCGCTTACATGCACTAGATCTGGAGCGATACCGGCTCTCATCATCTGTTCGGCTAAATCGACAGTTGCAACATAGTAGTGATCTGTGGTGGACAATATCCAGCGATGATGGAGATCGTAATCGGTGATGACCGTAAATGTGGGAATCGCTTTGTTCATCTGCCGGACAACAGATGAGACGTCGAAATAGGGAAATGTACTAATAATGCCGTCAGGCCGATGCTCCAGCAGTAGCTGCTTCAGCTTGCCCTTGCCTAGTGTGAACCCTGTGCGCACAAGTGGATGTGTACGTTCAATTCGGCGCGTTGAATAGTAGCTCCAGCCATAATAGTGAATCCCGTATTGCGACATCGTCTGGCTTTGCATAAATATAAACCGAAACATCGCATCCATCATCGGATGCGCCTCAGCCATCAAATCCACAACAATAACCTGCATGCCAAGCCGCTCCATGTGTCCTTTGAGCGCCTGCGTTACCATCCAATGCCCTTCCCCGAAACGGGACGTTAAGATCATAATCTTGTAAGCAGCTTTATGCATTCTTTATTTTCCCTCCTTTCCCTGAGATTATTTTATCTTTCTCTCCCTTCCCACGGATTATAACGTTGGTTCCTCATCAGAGGTTTAACGGAAGTTGGATGTTTTGTGAATATAAGCAAAGAGCCGCCCTAACCTCTCGGAGAGGCGGCGGCTTGCTGGCGGATAGCCTAATTACTGTTCTTCAGAAGATTCTTCAGGCTGACGGAATGGATATTCATAATTAAGCGGCTCATCGAATGTCGCATAGTCGAAGTTAACCATCAACAGCATGATGCGTTGACCCGTTCTCGGATCGCTGATAATGATATGATCACGACCAGCAGCCTCAATTTTACCGCGGAATATCTTCGCATTCCATTCCGAGTTGTTCTCATATGTCATATAAAACGTACCGATCTTGCCAAGATTCAAGCGCAAAATGTTCTCGATAAAGGATTGTTCTTGCGGGAGCCCCGTCAGAACCGTGCCGGAAGGCGTAATCACATTACCGCTGGCGACCGAAGGAGGCATTGTAACTGCCTGCTGCGTTGCAACCGGCTGCTGCATAGCCATTGGCTGCTGCATCGGCATGTTCTGCATTGGCATGCTCTGCATCGGCATGCTCTGCATCGACATGTTCTGCATTGGCATGCTCTGCATCGGCATGCTCTGCATCGACATGTTCTGCATTGGCATGCTCTGCATCGACATGTTCTGCATTGGCATGCTCTGCATTGGCATGCTCTGCATTGGCATGCTCTGCATCGACATGTTCTGCATCGGCATGCTCTGCATCGATTGCTGGGCCGGATATGGTGTCGGAGTTGGACTGATTGGGGCTTTTGATCCGCAACAAGATCCGCCTTTTGACGTGCTCATTGGAGAAATCGAACTATTACCGGATTGGTTCGGAGTTGGATAACCATAACTCATGTAATTCATGCTACACTCTCTCCTTTACAGTCTCATCTGGACTGATTTTTTAATGAAGCCTCGTTACCCCGAGTACACTGCTGGACAGTCGTCCCCAGTTGGGGAAAAGAAATAATGCGCTCGATACCGACCAGAATTTTGTTGATTGAACAACGTATCTGGGCACTCTCCCGCCGGCCTAAAGAACCACAGTGCATAGGAAGCAGGCCAGGTGCGCTCGCCATTGATTGCGCGTTGAGCTAGACGAATATCAGCGTCACGAGCCCATTGATAGAAGTAGCCCTTCAGTGCCTGTTACCTCCCTCCCCCTTTCATTCGTTACCATCATATGTGCGAGTGCCTAATTGGTGACAAATGAAAAAAAGCCGGCTCCAATAGGAACCGGCTCATGATCAGGTGCGAACACTCATGTTTGATTGATATAACTAACTTATTTTACAGTTGCCAGAAAGTTCTTAGCGCTTTGCTCAGCACGTTGCTTCGCGGAAGCAAGAATTTCTTCTGCGCGGTCAGGCGTTGCAGCCATGCCTTCCACGACGATATTCTCGTAATCGCTAATGCCGATGAAGCCCATAATCGCTTGCAGGTAAGAGTCTGCGAAGCGAAGACCTGCTGTTGGACCTTCGGAGTAAATACCGCCACGCGCTTCGATATGAACCACTTTCTTGCCTCCGAGCAAGCCTTGTGGACCTTCAGCAGTGTACTTGAATGTACGGCCGGCAATAACTACGTTATCGATATAAGCTTTAAGAAGCGGCGGGTAGCTCAAGTTCCACATTGGTGTCACGAATACCACAACGTCTGCTGCAATAAATTGCTCCAAAATTTCATTCATGCGGCCGAGTGTGCTTGTTTGCTCTGCAGACAATGCTTCACCAGCGCCAGCTTTACCCCAAGCATCTAATACGGTACCGTCGATCAATGGAATGTTCTCTTCATACAGATTTACGCGCTCGATTTGTACATCCGCATCAGCTTGAAGCGCAGTCAAGTAGTGCTCACCAAGACGAAGAGCGAAGGACATTTCAGTTGGTTTAGGATTTGAATTAATAACAAGTACTTTTTTCATCATGTTCACCTCATAAATAAATTTTGTATAACGTTATTGCCTTACATTCAGTTCTGACAAGATAGCTCATAGCTAGCGACAAATTATTGATGTTGACTCAAAATTGTACGCTTATTTAATGTCATTGACTTACTTTATGTAAGTATAATAAATGTTATAGCTTACTTTTGTCAAGTAAATGAGTTAAATTTATTTTTTAACTTATATTTTGCATACATAACAAAGACAACCCATTGTTCTATTCTTTCCATTCCAGCATCTAAGTGGCAGAAACAGTTGCTTCATCACGTCCACTCATCCGAGAAGCTCTCGCTCGAAGAAGAGCAAATGCATAAATGAGCAGCAACAATACCGCAGACAAAGAGGATACGAGGTACGTATTGCTATAAGTAGTGACTGATGCTACTGCACCGAGCAGCAACGAACCAAGAGCCACACCCAAGTCAATTGAATTGTAGAACATGCCTGTTGCTGCGGCATGCTGGTCAGCAGGTACACGCTGCACAGCCCATGCCTGAAATGCAGGCTGCAGACTGCCATATCCAAGCCCGTACATAGCAGCGGCAAGACACAGCATCCCTGTCGATGCGCTGTAGGCCAGTACCACCAGCGAAACTGCCAACATTATTCCTCCTGCAGGGACAACCGCGAGATGTCCCTTGCTGTCATACAGCTTGCCAGCGAATGTACGGACAACCAATATGGATATCGCATTACATAAGAAGAATAGGCTAACATTCGCGATCCCTCTCTCCTGACCGAACATGGTAATGAAGGACAGGATACCTCCGTACGTGATGGTGACAAGAAAATTAAGCGTACACGGCAGCAATGCCCGCCGATCAATCCATGAGCCTTGCGGCCGAATGGTTGCTTGACTCGCAGGAGCTTTGGCACTGCGCAATAGGGGCAGCATTGGAAAAATAATAATGATAAGGACAAACGTCGTTCCAATTAAGTACTCATATCCGTAGCTTTGCAGCAGCCACAAACCAATAATCGGAGCTATTGCCATGGATAAGCTATTGGACAAGCCGTAATAACCCATTCCTTCCCCCATGCGTCGAGGAGGAATAATTCGCGTTGCCAATGTCCCTAGGGCTGTGCTCGTAATGCCAAATCCCGCGCCGTAAATCATGCGCACAAGCATGAATAAGGCCAAGGATGGTACAAATGCATAAGCGCCCGTCGACAAGGCATATATGAGCAAACCAGCAATCAAAATGCTCATCGCTCGGAACCGATCAAAAAATCTTCCCGCAAATAGTCGGGTCACAATAGCCGACAAAGCGAACAAACTGACGACAAAGCTCACGGTCATGTTGTCTGCTTGATAGGCATCCTTCACATAAGCTGGCAGCGCGGGCGTTATCATCAACAGATTCAGTGATACGAGAAAATTCGAGCCAGCTAACACTACAAATGGCTTCGTCCACAATGGCTGCTTTTCTTCAAGAATCTCATCGTTATTTCTATAGTCCACATTCATGTCTTTCACTTGTTCGCACCGCTTCCCTGACTCGCCGCTGCCAACCGTTCCTTCTCAGCTGCAGCAGAATTATCTTGAATCCGCTGCAGTTGTTGCAGCAGATGCTGCTCCTCGTCGCTTGAGAATCCCGCCATAACTTGAGCGATATATTCCTGCTCAATGGGAATCAACTGATCCACAATAGAGCCCCCGGCAGCAGTTACCGCCAACCGATATGCGCGCCGATCCTGTTCGCAGGTTCTGCGCTCTACCCACCCCTTGCGCAGCAAGTGCTGCACAATCCGTGTCAAGGTTGGCTGATCTTTCCCGCATCGCTCAGCCAATCCCTTTTGATTAATGCCTTCCTCTTCAACAAGACGGAACAGCACTCCCCACTGCTCAATCGTCATATCATAAGGCCGGAATCTCGCCCCTAACTCCGCAGCTACCTTACGGTGTGTCTGACCGAGCATGTAACCTACCCGTCGTTCCAAATGCAGTACCATTTTGTGTAATACCTCCTAATATTTCATCTGCATAAATCAGAAATAGTTGTTGTAACAACTATTAACTTGTCATAACAACTATTATAACAATAAGCGCACTAATGTAAATAGTTATATATTAGTTGGCAGATCAGATCAAAAAAGACGGTTCTGTAATCCGAACCGTCTTTGTTCTTATATTATGAGGTGTAGGACTGGTCTGACACGCTTTGTACAATGCTTGACGACCCCATACCACCTGTTGATGCATAGCCTTCGGTCTGTTGAGTGGAAGCTGTAATGCTATTCACTTGACCTGTCGGCTGGAAGCTGTTCGGCACTACATTTTGATGCGCTCCATGCGTTTGTGCCGTAATGCTGTTCACTTGGCCTGTTGGCTGGAAGCTGTTCGGCACTACATTTTGATGCGCTCCATGCGTTTGTGCTGTAATGCTGTTCACTTGGCCTGTCGGCTGGAAGCTGTTCGGCACTACATTTTGATGCGCTCCATGCGTTTGTGCCGTAATGCTGTTCACTTGGCCTGTCGGCTGGAAGCTGTTCGGAACTACATTTTGGTGCGCTCCATGCGTTTGTGCTGTAATGCTCTGCACTTGGCCTGTTGGCTGGAAACTGTTCGGCACTACGTTTTGATGCGCTCCATGCGTTTGCGCCGTAATGCTTTGTACTTGGCCTGTCGGCTGGAAGCTATTCGGCACTACATTTTGATGCGCCCCATGCGTTTGCGCTGTAATGCTCTGCACTTGGCCTGTTGGCTGGAAGCTGTTCGGCACTACATTTTGATGCGCTCCATGCGTTTGCGCCGTAATGCTTTGTACTTGGCCTGTTGGCTGGAAGCTGTTCGGCACTACATTTTGATGCGCTCCATGCGTTTGTGCCGTAATGCTCTGCACTTGGCCTGTCGGCTGGAAGCTGTTCGGCACTACATTTTGATGCGCTCCATGCGTTTGTGCCGTAATGCTCTGCACTTGGCCTGTCGGCTGGAAGCTGTTCGGCACTACATTTTGATGCGCTCCATGCGTCTGCGCTGTAATGCTTTGCACTTGGCCTGTCGGCTGGAAGCTGTTCGGCACTACATTTTGATGCGCTCCATGCGTCTGCGCTGTAATGCTTTGCACTTGGCCTGTCGGCTGGAAGCTGTTCGGTACTACATTTTGATGTGCACCGTGTGTCTGTGAAGTGATGCTGCCTACATACCCGCTCGATTGAAAGTTGTTCGGTACTACCTGTTGTTCAGACTGTTGCGAAGTATAGCTATGTACGTATCCTGACGGTTGAGGAGATGCACCTCTTGTCACATCAACGTTTAACGCTCCATAGCTTCCAGCACCCAAGTTGCTGCTCAAACCATAGCCAGAAGAGATTCCCGTTCCATAGCTGGCACTATTGCTTGTATAAGATACCGGATTGGACGTTCCTTCATTCACCTGCTGCACCAAATCCCGAAATTGTTGTTGACCTGGCTGGTGCAAGTACTCATTCGACATATGCCTATTCCTCCTATGCGATCGCATCTTATCCGTATGCCGCACTTATATTCACGGCGCACGATGTTAGTATGGATGAACAAGAGGAACAATTATGCATTTTACAGAAAAATTGAAGCAGCCGATGAAATAAACGTCATCCACCTACTTTAGACTGGTTCAAACGCTGACGGGCACTATGATAGGAGGCATCTGCAGGAATGAGCTGTCCGGCCTTGCCTAGTCCGAATGCAGGCATATGGTTATAGACCGCTTCATACTGGCCAGGTTCAATCCGATACGTCTCATGGTAAACGCCAACCTCACCAGCCTTGCCGGTCTGATGGAACTTACGCCATGTTTCCTTATGGAACCCGTTTTTGGCATACCGCTCCAAGTCATCGAAGGAGCGCCAGTACTGCACCAGCATCGGACCATTTCGCCCAATAAAATATTCGGCATGCAGAAATCCATGCTCCTTGTCTTGATACAGCTCCTTCATCATACGCGGCATGGCCCGTGCAACTGGCAGCCATTTGCGTACCGCAAGCCAACGATTCACTCTCATCCCGATAATAAAGACAACGAATGAGCCTTCCATCTTGGCCGCAAAGCGCCCCATATGGATCCCCATCTCTATCCCTCCCTATTTTGCTAGCACTTCTAAATGCTCCATATAACAGGCCATAATATCATCTCCGCGCATCATAAGATGGGCCGTTAAATAGGCTCCATAAAAAATCGTAAACAGCATTTCCGTCATTTGTCCGACACTATAACGTTCTGTGGCTTCTCCTTTGGCGATCGCCTCTTCAGCAATACGCCGCATGAGCACATAAAGATTTGGATCAATTTCGCGAGCCCGCTCCTCTTTCCCAGGGAAAAGCAGATGAATCTCAGCATCCGTCAACATCGGCATAAGTGGATGCATCTTCTCTTCTGCAAGCAGTCCCACAAGACGCAGCATGATGCCCGGCCGAGCATGGTCATCCTCAACAATGCAGGCGAATAAATGCTTGGCAGCATCCCAGCCCCGCAGCCCCTGTTCGTCGATTTCTAGCCAGCGCTTCGTCAACCACACGCACATGTAATAGACAAGCACATCTTCCTTTTTCGGGAAGCACTTAAAAAAGGTCACCTTCGACACTTCCACTTGCGCACATATATCTTCCACTTTCATCTCACGAAAGGATTGCTTCACACTCATGTCCAAGCAAGCTTCGTAAAGTGCTATTTTTGTCTTTGCCTTCTTCCGCTCTCTCAGCGGGATATTCAACATCCCCATTTCTATTTCCAATCCTTTCTTGCCGGCAATGCATTAAATATACCTGAGTAATTAAATTAACTCAAGTAAACTTTTGTTGTCGAGTGTAAATTCCCCTTCGTTTGGACTCTGTGCCCTTTTTATGTACAATGGAGTGGAAAGTAACTATAGAAAAGGAGATAGATACGTGTTTGAATGGAAAAATATTATTCGCGGGATTCTGATTGGGGCAAGTGACCTGATTCCCGGAGTAAGTGGGGGTACAATTGCTGTTGTACTCAGATTCTATGAGAAACTGATCGCTTCAATCAGCGGGTTCTTCAGCCGGGAGTGGAAGAAGCATCTAGGCTTCCTCATCCCGCTAGGCATCGGTGTCGGTTCAGCGATTTTGCTGCTTAGTAAAGTAATGAAGTGGCTATTGGCCGAGCATCCGCAGCCAACCTTTTTCTTCTTCCTTGGACTTATTGTTGGTATATTGCCATTTTTGTGGAGAGAAGCAGATGGATCGCGCAACTTCAAGCCTGTCCACTATATTCTGCTGCTGATTGGAGCCGCTGCCGTAGCGTGCACAGCATTTTTCAAACCAGACGATCATAACTCGATTATTGAGCTCACAGCATCCTCAGGGGTATTTTTATTTTTCGCTGGATGGCTCGGAAGCATGGCAATGATTCTGCCTGGCGTAAGCGGTTCATTCGTATTACTCCTGCTCGGCGCTTATCCGACCGCAATTCACGCCTTGTCAACACTGAACTTGCCGCTCATTGCCATTATTGGCGCCGGGGTAATCGTCGGATTCATTGTTAGCACGAAGTTCATCCGCTTCTTGCTTGCCAAGTTCCCATCAATCATGTATGCCATCATTATCGGCATGGTCGTTGGCTCTCTGGCCGTTGTTTATCCAGGACTGAACGGCTCAATCGGTACACTTGCCATTAGCATCCTAATGATGATTCTCGGATTTGCTGCCGCCTATGGATTAGGGAAGCAGCAGCCGCAATGATAAAAGCTTCGACTACAACATGATTGCTTATACGACAGCAAGGCACCTCATCTTATTATCAGAAGATAAGGTGCCTTGCTGTATGAATGCACGATATGATGTTCAAATGTTGTAGGTAAGGTGCCAAAATTATACGTGCTGTGCCTCTAACGGGCATCTGACAGCTGGTGATATTGATTATGCAGCGGACGCAGCTCAAGCCAGCGTTGGAAGGATAGACCTTCCTGCTGCTCCTCATAGAGCGGATGCTCCGCCTCGCCAAGATGCGCCTCTGGCAGCTTCGATGAGCCCTGGAATGTCAATTGCACAGGCAATGTCAATGTATCCGGGTAGCCTGGAATTGCAGATGATAGGCGTCCCTTCACGTGGCGCACCTTGCTGGATGCCGAATGCCGCACATGTTCAGGATTAATTTGAACCCATACATCCCAGCTCACTTGCCCTCTGCCATTGCGGAACGGTACTGTCAATCTGCTGTGTATATAGTAATATTCATCGTCCATGATGCATTCATCCGGTGTCAGTTGACACCGTTCTTCACGTTCCCACGGCTCAATCTCCGTTACATAGAATGGTGCTGAACAATCCGTGTACACACTCGCCACAGGAGCATCGCTTGGCTTCCTTAATCGTGTGCGATGCCTCCGGCGTTTTCCTAGCAATTCTGCTCTACTTTCTCTCTCTTCCATATCTCTCCACTCCCTCTACTTATTTTTTACGCAAAAATAGGGAAAATGAAAGAGGGAAATTGTGAACATTTCTCAACAAAATTCTACAAAGTACAACAAAAATGTTGTCTGTTCGTGTCGAATGATAAAAAATTGCGCCTTTATTCGATATTTCTTCTCTCTGTTTCAGCGGTAAATCAGATAGAAGTTGCAGATAGAATATACGTGAAAGTCAATCGCATCCTAATGACAGCTCGTGGTCATGAATCTTCCCATAAAAAAACCTGCATGCGGCAGCTGCAGGTGGAAATGTAAAATATGATCCGTCGTTCCATCTTTATATTAACGATTAAGCAAGCTCCCTACATAGCGAAGCAATTCATTGGCGCAAACTGGGCAATACCCATGTTCCTCCATCAGTCTGGCTGAGACCTCATTAATGCGTTTCAACTGCGTTTCATCTGGCGTTTTCGTGGACGTCGTAATCTTGACGATATCCTTCAAGTCAGAGAACAGCTTCTTCTCTACCGCCTCACGCAATCGGTCGTGGCTGTTGTAATCGAATTTGCGTCCCTTGCGAGAATACGAAGACAGCCGAATGAGGATCTCTTCCCGGAACGCCTTCTTCGCATTTTCCGACACGCCGATTTGTTCCTCAATTGAGCGCATAAGCCGCTCATCTGGATCCAGCTCCTCATCCGTAAGCGGATCGCGTATCTTCTTCCAATTGCAAAATGCCTCAATATTGTCTAGATAATTCTCGAACAAGGTCTTCGCAGATTCTTCGAACGAGTAGACAAATGCCTTCTGCACTTCCTTCTTCGCAAGGCTGTCGTACTCTTTGCGAGCAATCGAGATATAGTTGAGATATCGTTCCCGTTCCTCCTTCGTAATCGAAGCATGCTGATCCAAGCCGTCCTTCAAGGCACGCAGTACATCTAATGCGTTAATGCATTGAAGATTCTGCTTTATAAGCGCACTTGATATCCGGTTAATAACATATCGAGGATCTACGCCTGACATCCCTTCCTCGGAAAATTCACTTTGCATTTCCTTCAGATCATTGTCCTTATAGCCTTCCACCTCTTCACCGTCGTACATCCGCATCTTCTTCACTAAATCCATGCCCTGCTTCTTGCTCTCCTTCAATCGGGTCAAGATGGAGAATATGGCAGCTGCCTTGAGCGCATGCGGCGCAATATGAACATGACCCATATCGCTCTGACTGATCAGCTTCGAATAGATGCGCTCTTCCTGCGACACCTTCAAGTTATACGGGATCGGCATGACAATCATACGGGATTGAAGCGCCTCATTCTTCTTGTTCGCGATGAAGCCTTTGTACTCCGCCTCATTGGTGTGAGCGATGATGAGCTCATCGGCCGAGATCAGCGCAAATCGTCCAGCCTTGAAATTCCCCTCCTGTGTGAGCGACAGCAGATTCCACAGGAACTTCTCATCGCACTTCAGCATCTCCTGGAATTCCATCAAGCCGCGGTTCGCCTTGTTCAGTTCCCCATCGAACCGATACGCGCGCGGATCAGACTCCGAACCAAACTCCGTTATCGTAGAGAAGTCAATGCTTCCCGTTAAGTCCGCAATATCCTGCGACTTCGGATCCGATGGACTGAATGTCCCGATCCCAATCCGATTTTCCTCCGATACAAGCACTCGTTCCACCAGCACCTGCTCGATGTCGTTGTCATATTCCGTCTTCAATCGCAGTTGGCATGACGGGCAGAGATTTCCCTCAATGCGAACACCCAGCTCGCGCTCAACCTCAGGCCGAAGTTCATTCGGTATCAGGTGCAGCGGTTCTTCATGCATAGGGCAGCCCTTGATTGCATATATAGCTCCCCGCTCGGTTCGGGAGAACTGCTCCATGCCCCGCTTCAGCATCGTGACCAGGGTTGATTTCCCTCCGCTCACAGGCCCCATCAATAGCAATATCCGCTTCCGCACATCAAGCCGCTTCGCAGCAGAGTGGAAATATTCTTCCACCAGCTTCTCAATGGCACGGTCAAGACCGAATATTTCCTTATCGAAAAACTTATATCTGGTCTGCCCGTTAACCTCTTCCACACCATACGACGCAATCATCTCATACACGCGCGCATGTGCCGTCATCGCCGGAGCGGGGTCACGACGCAGCAACTCGACATATTGTTTAAATGTTCCGGTCCAGGCCAATTGTTCACTTTCGGCACGATGTTCTGAAATCCGTTTGAATATGTCCATCCCTTTAAACCTCCATTGCTCCCGATTTGCAACACAGCCCTCCATCGCCGCTTTGCGTCTGTCTCACTTTAGAGAAAAAATTAGTGTACTACATAACTATGCGGAACAAGCCTGTGAATATCACGAAATTTTCTGCATATATAAGCCCAACCTTTGGTTCGATCATGAGCATGGTATAATGGGACGAAGAGTTATAGGAAAGAGGCCCGGAGAAATCATCACATGATTTGTCCCCCCTTTTTCATCGGGAAAGGAGCAACCGTTCGTATGGGCAAATCAACATCCCCTTCTACTCGAGCCAAAAAAACGAAGCAATCTGCACGCTCACAGAGTGCATCGCCTGTCCGCTCGGATTCAGTCGCAGCAGAGCTGGAGCAACAACAGGAGACGAAGGAGACGAGAGAGAAGCAAGTGGACTCGTCTAGAGTCATTCTTAAAGAAACAGAGCTGTACGCCCCAATTAAGACGTACTTTGAGGCGATTGGATATCATGTTCGTGGTGAGGTGCGCCATTGTGATATGGTTGCTATCCGCCCAGATGCACCGGAAGCAGAGCCGATTATTATCGAATTGAAGTCTTCCTTCAACGTGACGCTGCTCCTTCAGGCGCTTGATCGCTTAAAGCTGTCGTCGACCGTATACGTTGCTGTTGCCAAAAAAAAAGCAACCCGCAGCAGCCACCCGGTTTCCGGACTTCGACAATTATGCGAACGGCTCGGATTAGGCTTTCTGCTCGTCACCTTCTATAAACGCAAGGCGCCATTTGTGGAGGCGATCTGTCATCCACCAGGGTGGGTAGAGCAAGCGGAAAAAGTGGTGTATAATTCAAAACCTGTCAGAACGTCCAAGACTAGAGCCGCAAGACTTGTCCGTGAATTCCATGCGCGCAGCGGCGACTATAACGTAGGCGGCACGACGAAGCAGCCGCTCGTTACAGCCTATCGTGAGAAAGCGCTTCGAGTGGCTAATGTGCTGCAGGAGGGCCCGCTTCGAGCTGCAGTTGTTCGCAGCAGAGCTGCAGTTGGTGATGCGGCCAGCATTTTGCAGAAAAATTACTACGGGTGGTTCGAGCGCCAGAGCCGGGGGATTTATGCATTGACCTCCGAAGGGACAGCGGCTATTGCACAATATGCGAATATTCTTGCGCAGCTGCCAGGATTATCGCCTTAGTCCATTTTCGGATTTTTTACCCTGTCGCGGCAACAGATCGTTAGCCATATATCTCAGACCTGTCCAATGCAATCCATTTCCAACCCCATCCAGTTTCAAAAAAAAGCAAGCAGCCCAGACAGGACTGCTTGCTTCTCATGATCTCTACATTTACGAACGTTTTGCGTACGATTGCTTACACACCAGAGTAACGGCCCAAGAATTCGGAGGCTGCCTCTGTCAGGCGCTCCATTCCGGTACGGATGACACTCGGCTGCGCAAACGAATAGTTAAGACGCATTGTGTTGCGATTTGGTTCACCTGCATAGAAGGACATGCCCGGAACGAATGCTACACCCTTCTCTACAGCAACCTTGAGCAATGCTTGGGCATCCAAGCCTTCAGGAAGCTCTACCCAGAAGAACATGCCGCCTTGAGGCGTATTCCACTTCGCGTCCTTCCACATCTCCTGCTGCAATTCGGAGGCCATCGTCTCCATTCGTTCTTTGTACACGGAAGACAGCTTGCGAATATGTCCATCCAGATCAAATACTTCTGGTAAGAGCATCTCACTAAGGATCAATTGATCCAGAACACTGGAATGGAGATCCGCAGATTGCTTCGCGCGAGCCATCATGCGAATAACCTGCTTATCCGCAACGATCCAGCCTGTGCGCAGTCCTGGGGCAACTGTCTTACTGAACGTGCTCGTATAGGCTACAATTCGCTCCTCTGTTTTCCCTTCCAGGGAAGCGATATTCGGTACCTTGTTATCTGTAAACTTCAAATCTCCGTATGGATCATCCTCAAATATGAGAACTTCATGCTCGCGGCATAGATCCAGCAACGCTTGTCTGCGCTCCAGGCTCCATACTCGTCCTGTCGGATTGCTGAACGTTGGTACTACATATACAAATTTCGGATTATGTTCTTTCAGCTTAGCAGCCAGATCTTCCGGAACCATACCGTTGCTGTCGCTCTCCACCGGAATGATGCGGGCGCTGTAGGAACCAAGCACTTGCAGGCAAGCAAGATAAGTTGGATTCTCCACGAGGACAACATCACCTGGATCCAGCAATGCTCTTGCGTACAAGTCAATCGCTTGCTGAGAGCCTGATGTAACTAGAATCTCATCTGCTTCCGATTCAATGCCGCGATTGGCTTGCATACGAGCAGCCAGTCTCTCACGCAGCACAACGGCACCTTCTGTCAATCCGTATTGCAAGGCTTGCGGGCCTTGACGGAATACACGCTCAGAAGCTTCACGAATCGCATCAATTGGGAACAGTTCGTCTGCCGGTAATCCTCCAGCGAAAGAGATTATCGACTTGCCCTGTGTTAATTTCAAAATATCGCGCACTACCGAGCTCTCTACAGAGCGAACGCGAGCAGAAAAATTATATTGCATAACGGTATCATCCCTTCCTATTTCCAAAAATGATACACCCAACGCTTTATTAATGCAATGGTGAGTATGATTTGCAGTCATCACAATCTTGTCACATGTAAGCGCATCCGGCATCATAAATACATTATATAGAAATTGTGCGCAAAGTTTAAAGCCCCTTCATTGTTGGGTGCAGTACTACTACTATTCTATGTCTTATCGATGGTAACTACTATACCTCAATACATATTAATAATCGTTCAAGGTACAACTAGCTCTCGTGCGGCTTTAGTGAATGAACATGGAGCGATTGTACATCGTTTTCTTCCACATAGACACGATTTATGCAGGGAATCTAACCCGCTATTTTAAAATTCCAAAAAAAGGAGCATCCTGTCACCGAAGCTGGTGATGAGACGCTCCTTTTTCATATGCAGTAATTATGAAACCTCAACTGCACGCTATGCGCTTGGCTCTCCGCCGCGAAGCAGTCCATTCATCATGCGGAATGGAATCGAAATAATAATGCAGACGCCTTCTCCTGGTGAAGCATCCCACGTCATACTGCCATTCAACAGAAGAACACGGGCACGGAGGAGCTTCAGTCCCTTCACCTTCGCACGTTCATTGAACACAGCTGCTGCTTCAAAACCAACTCCATCATCTTCATATAGAATGACAATTTGCCCTTCATCCTTACGTACTTGAAGGTCAATATTTTTGGCATAAGCATGCTGGGCTGAATTATGCAGAAGCTCCTGCACCATACGGAATACATGCAGCTTCATAGCCGGATACAGTGCATCAATCCCAGCTTCCTGATCCACTTGGAAATGAACGCGCTCGCTCCACTCTCCGCATTCTCCTTCAATATATTGCCGAACCGCATTAGCGAAGCCCGCCGTGTGCATAAGCTGCGGATCAAGCCCCAGACAGGTATGCCGCAGTTCCATATTCACGTCTGTCAACTGCTTCTCTACTTGAGCTAGCTGCTCCCGAACAGCGGTCGCTTCCGTGTTTGCGTGAATGGCATCAAGCTGCATGCCAACATCATGCAAGCGCCGCATAACCGTATGCTGCAGCATGTTGGACAGTTTCCCTTTGTCCTTCTCCATAGAGCCGAACATTTTCTCAATCACCCACGGCCCTGTTGTTAAGGATTGCAAGGTTACAGGCTTCCGTTCGGTTTCCCGTTTCAGCCGCTCTACTTGCGTATTCAGCAAATGAATCATCATCACTTTCTTCATGCCGATATTCATATAGCGGATTAACTGACGTATCCATTCTTGTTCCTCCATGTTCAGCTCAGTTCCATCTTCACGATGTGCGACTACCAAATACGCAATGTACACATCATGCCGCTCAACCTCGAACCAATAAGCCGACTCGGAATAGAATTGACCCGAACGAACTCGCCGCTCCACATCTGTTGCATCGAGTCCACCATCAATATAGAGCTCGATATCATTATGCGGGTTTTTGATCACAAGTGCTGCCCCCCGAACCTTCAAGGTCTTGATGAGGGAGTAGAGGATCGCCTTGCTCCATTCCTGCATCGTATCTAGTGCAGTTAATTGAGCCGTAATCAGCTGCAGCGACTCCTTCAGCCGCTGATTGCTCGGATAAATTGCTGTTGTAAGCTTCCGATTGAAGTATGGGAAGCTGTACAGCAGAACGGACAATAAGATAACGATAAAGCCAAAGCTGAATATATGCTGCACGATCGTATGAGATTCAACGAAGATGATCGCATTCAATCCAACAAGGAGTGCCCCCGGAACCATGGCGATAAGAATAAGCGACACGACCCGCTTAATGACAATCTCAAAGTCAGACAATTTATGGAACCGATTCAAATACACGAAGCTTAATGGCAGCAACAGTGTGAACCAGCCTGTCAGCAGCGGCGATACAAGCGGATCCTGACGGAAAATCATTGGAACATAGGTCAATAACAGGATAGGTGTAAATGCAATCCCCATCCATATCCACACATAACGAATGACAGATGCGATATGAGGGGAGCTTAACCGATTGTGATAATAAGTGGATGCGATCCAATAGAAATTGTAGGCCACCCCGCTCACAAAGAGCCAATCAGCAACGATATTGTCAATTTGGTACACGTCGTACACATAATCAGTCATAAGAAGCGTTGTTTTTAACACAAAGTATAAGCCAACGATTCCATAGAACAGGTGAATGCCGCGCCGTGAGTAAGCGATCCCCGCTTTCTCATAGAAAAATTGTGCGATGAAGTGCAGCAGAACGATCGGTATTAAGGCTACGGCGCACCAAATTATAATCTGACCAAGCATATCTCCCCGGAATGTAGCTCCCATGCTCATATAGATGATGACCATTATAAGCAGCAAGCAGGACAGCATTCTCATGGACAAGCTGGAACGTTCCTTCCACCATATGTATCCTGCAAGTACAATGAAGATAAACTCACTCGCAAATGGCAGTACTCCGGAATACGGATGGCGCGGTTCATGCGCCATATCGATAAGCCTGCTATGCCCAGAGTGATCGATAACGAAATATTCCGCTTGTTCAAGCGTGTGCCATCGTCGGACGGTTGGATGTTCACTTGGCGGGCTGCCGTTAATGCTTACAATCCGATCTCCAACCTGCAGCTGCTGTCTTGTCGCGAATGCCTCATTGGAGAATTCAGCGATTGTCCATACCCCCTGCTCTACTTGCACACGGATCCCTAAATAAGGATACCGAATCGTTACAAATACGAACCAACATTGCAAGACGAGCAAAAGCAATAACCCTATTTTTGTAATCGTTTTCAAATTTTTCGATTTTATTTCTATTTTTTCCATTTCTCTTTTTTACCCCTGACAGAAGAATCATTTATCGACAATTTTCATCATAAACCTTACTTTATTCTAACGAACGCTTCCTGTAACTTCAATGCAAGATTTGTATGAATTTTGCATCTCCGCCCCCAATAATGATAGAATTCATGCTAGAATGGGTAATGTTTTTACGTTACCATTCGACTTCTTTCGAGGTGATTCAATTGCAACCAACAGCACAGACGGAACGCGACACGGCACGTCGCTCCCGAACGAAGACGAGCGGAGCTAGCGCCAAATGGTTTCTCCTCTTCTGGGTCATTATGATCGGTATTGGAGTAACGGCTACCTACTTCTACAGCACTCATATGAAGAAAACAATGCTTCAGGAAATTCAAGTGCAAACCGAGGCCCAACTGCAGCAAGTCAAATTAGACTATGAAAAGCAGCTCGGCGAGTTAAATAAGAAGATGGATGCCATGCAAAGCAAAGTTCAATCGTTCAATGAACTACTTACGTTTACAAAGGATAATACTTCGAACAAAACAGACAACAGCAACAAGCTGTATACACAATTGAACGAAGTGAAGAAGCAGCTTGCGGAGCTGCAGAAGAAGATGGATTTGTTGAAATAACAAGCGAGGCGGTTTTTATGAAATTGCAAGTAAAAGTGGTCAATCGGCTATTCATGATGATCACTGCACCTTTTCTTGGCATGATGATCTGGATGCTGATCTCTTCGCAGAGCGTGTCGCTTCAATTCGATAACAAGCCGCTTGCGGAGCCAGCAGCATTCAATAAGACGCAGGCTCAAGTATCCTCTCAATTGGATCAAGCGAAGGAGACGGCCGTCTATACAATCGAATCCGTACGACGTATCTCTACCTTGTATAATCGGACGACCACAACGATGAATGACATCGTTCAATCGGCGAACAGCCAAGCGAAGCGGCCAGAGCGTATCTATGATCGCCGGATATCATCGCGGCTCGGCACACCGAAGGAGCGCATCGACAGCGAGAAGCTGCGCGCGGAATTATACACAATCAATCAGCCCACTTATCGTGGATATGCGATGAAGGTCAAATTGAAGGATCCGCAGGCAATGCAAATGACGCTTGGCCGCGACGAGTATGGTGGATCGGAGACGACGATGCAAGCTGTGAAGCGGCATAATGCCATTGCTGGCATTAACGCTGGCGGTTATGCAGAGAGCAGAGGCAAACGCTATCCACTTGGAACGACCGTGGTGAATGGCAAATACGTCCCCTCATTCGAACCAAGCTTCAAGAATCTGTCCTTCGTCGGCATGGACATCAATTCCCGCTTGATTGGCGGACAGTTCTATCAGAAGGAAGAGCTGGACAAGCTTAAGCCTGAATATGGAGCAACCTTCGTCCCTGTTCTATTAAAGAATGGTGCGAGTCTTACGATCCCTGATAAATGGAAGACGTCACCCGCGAGGGCGCCCCGTACCGTTATCGGCAATTACAAGGATGATCAGCTGCTCATCTTAGTTGTAGACGGCTATAACGAAGGCGGCAGCTCCGGTGCTACGTTGGAGGAACTGCAGCGCAAGCTGGCGAATCTCGGCGTAAGAGATGCATACAACCTGGATGGTGGAGGCTCATCGACGCTTGTATTCAATGGACGAGTTGTCAACACACCATCTGATGGCGAGATGCGATCTCTTCCTACTCATTTCTTGTTCTTCAAATGACAACTTACGGAACAACCTGCATTTCATATTTTCATTTTGGTATGTTTTGGGTATAATAAAGGCATCCATTGGGGGTGTGCATATCATGTCCGTAACTTTTGGGATCATTATGCTCGTATTCGCAATGTTCATCGTAGCTATGTTAACAGCTGGCTACAATGAGGATAAGACGAGCGGCTTGTAAGAAGAAGGAGCTTTCCGATTGCGGAAGGCTTCTTTTTTATGCTTCCATTTCTAAATATGGATACATCCGGTTGGATTGACACCCGTTACCTAACTTGATACGATAAGAATAACGAGGCATTTCGCCCCACTGGGGCGAGATGCCTTCGTGCATATTTATAGGATTTTACATTTAATGGTCTACTGTGAGGAAAGGACTGATGCAATGATCCAGGTAAGAGAGTTTGTAGACGTAGGCTCAGTGACAGCGGAGCAGAAGGCAAATGAGTTTTTGGCAACGCTGCAGGAAGAGCAAGTTATTGAGATTAAATACTCGGCAGGTTATCGCCCAAATCGCGAAATCTCCGAGCAAAGAAGCTGTATATTGGTCATCTATCGGACAGCTAGCGTTCCTGCTGGGAAGCATGAGCCATAGCTGCGATCAACGAACATATCAAAAGGAGAGGTTTGTCATGATGCAGCATTTTCAGGCAGTAACAAGAAACAGTGAGAATCGGGGAGCGCTTCGGCAGCTTCGCAAGGAAGGACGGCTGCCTTGTGTCCTGCTGCACAAGGGGACGAGCGTGAATCTTCACTTGGATGAGAAGAAGTTCTCCATGTGGGTCAGAGATACGAAAAGCAGCCAATTGGAACTCAGCTTCGATGGAGCGGATCCGATTACAGCAACCGTCAAGGAGATTCAGCGTCATCCTGTTACGAATGACATTGTGCATGCTGACTTACTGCGTATGTAATTCCCCTGCATTTCCTTCAAGCACTACTACTAGCATAATCATACAGCCAAGGTCGGAGAATCTCCTCTCCCCTTGGCTTATTTATATCTCCACAAATTAAAAAGAAGCATCACCGAGTGTGATGCTTCGCCTCTTGTTTCTCTTTATCGAGCCAAGTGAGTCATTTCATGCATACATTGTGCGCATATGTATCGATCCTTGAAATCTGCTACCCCATCCATTGACCCACAAAATACGCATTTCGGACGGTAGCGCTCTAAAATAATATGATCTCCTTGAACCAAAATTTCAACAGGATCCCCTTCGTTCATCTGGTAGCGCTTCCTCAGTGATTTGGGAAGTACGATACGTCCCAGCTGATCGACTTTACGGACAACACCGGCAGGTTTCATCAGTTCCACCTCTCTTGAATATTCTCTTCTCTCATGTTTACCCTCGAAACTACTGCCCCTACTACTTCGATGCCTCGATCCAAAATCCTGCTGAAATTTGTCAATTCAATTCGTTTTTATTCAAATCTTGTAATAAGGTGCAATTACCGCAAATTAAAGAAGTCTACTTGACGCAGTGCTTCATATACGACAATTGCCGCTGCATTAGACAAGTTGAGTGACCGAACCTTATCCGTCATTGGCATACGCATGCAAGTCTCTGGATTCGCATGAATAATATCCTCAGGGAGACCTTTTGTCTCCTTGCCGAATACGAAGAAGTCCCCATCCTGGAACGAGAAGTCACTGTAGCAGTTGTCTGCTTTCTTCGTCGAGTAGAAGAAGCGGCCGTCCTTGTATTTCTCCTGAAGTTCTTGGAACGAATCATAGTAATGAATCGTTACTGCATACCAATAATCGAGACCTGCACGTTTCAAGGTCGCATCGTCCGTTCGGAACCCGAGTGGACGAACCAAGTGCAGATGAGTACCCGTCGCTGCGCAAGTACGCGCAATATTTCCTGTGTTAGCTGGTATTTCTGGTTCAACCAGAACGATGTTGAAAGCCATCTGATGTTCACCTCACATATTTCATTGTTATATTATACACCAATATGGCAAGCTTATAGATTTCCGTGCACAGCAAGTAAATAGATCTTGTTGCACCATGTTCATAGATGTGGGGGTTTGACATTGGATTTTGCATGAATTATTATAGTTCTACAATCGAACGATTCGACTATTGAACGATTTGATTATCGAACTATTTAAAATCATAAGGGAGCTATTGTTGTGAATCGAGATGCCAAAACCCTCATCGAACGGTATATCGCTGCGGAATTTACTGTAATGAAGCATTTATTTAACGAGATCGGAGAAGCAATTCCCAATCATCTTACCATCGATCAATACCAGATTATGTGCGTACTTCATCAGCGTGGGCAGTGCACTTCCACTGATTTGGCCGCCGTATTTATGGTCGTCAAGAGCTCCATTACCGCCATTATTAATAGACTTGTCGATCACGGATATGTAGAACGAACACCTGCTGAGGAGGATCGTCGCGTCATCGAACTGTCCTTAACCGAGGAAGGGCAGAAGGTCTATGAGCAAGTGGATAAGCAGGTACAGGACATTGTCTCCTCTTATCTGATTCATTTTAATGAAGCGGAAGTTGAATCCTTCATCGGGACGTACGAGAAGCTCGCCCGCTTGATGACAGAAGGGAAGAATCAAACATGAGAACGATACTAAAAGCAAGATGGGCCGTCATGACGGCCTGGATTGCGGTTGCTGTTATTCTTGCCATAGCAGCACCGTCGCTATCTGAGCTTGTGAAGGAGCATGGTACGATTGGCGTACCTGACGGCTACTCCTCTGCAGAAGCGATCCGCATCATGGATGAAGTGTCCAATGCGAAAGGCAATGTGCATGAAACGAGTATGGCATTGGTCTTCCATAGTCCAAATGGAATGACTGATAAGGACACCAAAGACATTCAGCAGGCTATTCAACAGCTCAATCAAAACAAAAACAGCCTTCATATCGTCTCCATGCTCGAACCATACGGACAGACGGAATTAAAGGCTAAATTAATTTCCAAAGACAACAAAACTGTACTCACCTCCCTATTAGTCAGCACCGAGATAGCGAATCCGGTAGAGATTCGTGATCAAATCAATAAAGAACTCGTTTCTACTTCTGTTGAGCACTACATTACAGGTCAAAAGCTAATTGAAAATGACCAACTCGTCAGCTCACAAGAGGGCTTGAAGAAGTCGGAACTGATTACCGTTGTATTCATTCTAGCCATCCTATTTTTCGTCTTCCGCTCGATCGTCGCAGCCTTCATTCCGCTGCTAACAGTCGGTCTGAGCTATATCATTTCACAATCCATTGTCGCATTTCTTGTCGAAAGCACCCAATTCCCGTTATCGACGTTCACGCAAATCTTTATGGTGGCTGTCTTATTCGGAATTGGAACGGATTACTGCATCCTGCTCCTCAGTCGGTATAAGGAAGAGCTCGCTAAGCACGACGATCTATGGGATGCGATTGCCGCTACGTACCGTACTGCCGGCAAAACAGTCCTCTTCTCCGGAATCGCCGTACTTGTCGGTTTTTCCGTGATTGGATTTTCCGAATTCAATTTGTATCGTTCTGCCGTTGCAGTTGCCATTGGAATTGCGATTATGCTGCTCGCGTTAGTAACGGTCGTACCGTTCTTCATGGCCGTGCTCGGCAAGAAGCTGTTCTGGCCAGCGAAGAAATCGATTGAGCATAAAGAAAGCCGTTCATGGGGTGCCATTGGCTCATTCTCACTGCGCCGACCGCTGGCAGCGATGCTCGTGGTTGCAGCTGTCACCGTGCCGTTCCTAATATCCTATAAAGGTGAAGTATCATTTAACAGCTTGGAGGAAATCGGAGATAAATACGATTCCGTCAAAGCCTTCAACATTATTGCAGACAGCTTCGAGCCTGGCGAATCCATGCCGACCCAGGTCGTCATCAAGAGCTCTTCCCCGCTTCAGGTGGGCGAATATATGGCTGTAGCCGAGAAAATGAGCCGTGAGCTGATTAAGGTAGATGGCGTATCGGGCGTTCGCAGCCTTAGCCGACCTGCAGGCGATGAAATCAAAGACTTCCAAATTACCGAACAGGTCAAGACACTTGACAGCGGCCTGTCCAAGGGAAATGACGGATTATCCAAAATTAAAGATGGATTGTCCGAAGCAAGCAACGAATTAAGCAAAAACGAGCCTAAGCTCAAAGAGGCAGCTAGCGGAGCAGCACAGCTCACCGCGGGAACCGAAGAACTGAAATCCGGAATCAAGCAGCTGAATGACGGACTTGGTCGCATTGAATCCGGCATTCGCGATGGTTCTGCCGGTGCCGGCCAACTGCAGCAAGGTCTGAAGCAGGCCAAGGAGAGTGCGCAAAAGCTGGCCCAAGCTCATCAGAAGCTGCTCGATACCTATAAGCAGATTGGGCAAGGTCTTACTGAAATAACAAGCGGCGTTGGCCAAATGAATACACAGTTCAGCGAATTGACCAAGTCGCTGCAATCGTTAACGGGCCGATTCGCAAGCTTGGAGGAACGCTTCCCAGATTTGTTGAAAGACGCTGATTATATGACAATTCGCGGTACCGTAACCGCTGCTGGGCAAGGGGCAGCCCAATTATCCGGCGCTCTTGGACAGATGCAATCTACATTAGCGAAAGTAAACGGAGGCATGGCTCAGGCGAACCAAGGCTACGAGCAAGCCACTACCGGCCAGAAGGCGCTGGCATCAGGGTTCGATCAGCTCATTGCAGGCATCTCGCAGCTAGAGTCAGGTCTGAAGCAGGCAGCCAATGGCCAAGGCCAAATCATTAGCAAAGTCCCTGGCATCATAACAGGACTTGATAAACTTCAAGCTGGCCAAAAACAGATCGGAGACGGCTTCTCGCAATTATCTGATCAGATTGGCAAGCTGACGACCGGCTTGAAGGATGGAGCCGATGGATTGACGCAAGTATCGGATGGGCTCAACTCTGCTCAGGGATATTTGCAAAATGTAAGTACAGCGCCGGATAAAGAGCTTGGCGGCTGGTTCGTTCCTGATGAAGTATTAACGAATGACGCCTTCCGCAAGGCGCTCGATATGTACTTATCCGAGGATCGCAGTGTAATGACCTTGGACGTCATCTTTGCTGATAATCCATATGGAACCCCGGCTATCGATCGGATCGACGCTGTGAAGGCAGCTGTGGATCGCAGTGTGAAGGGAACTTCCTTGGAAAAGGCGACGATCGCAGTTGGCGGTGTATCGAGCACGTTTGCCGACTTGAAGCAAATGTCTGGTGAAGATTATATGAGAACCGTAACGTACATGATCATCGGCATATTGCTCATCCTGATTGTCCTGTTCCGATCCATCATTATGCCGCTGTATATCGTAGCATCCTTGCTGCTTACCTTCTTCACTTCGATGGGAATTACGGAAGTGATCTTTACGAAGATGCTGGATTACTCCGGCGTTACATGGGCAGCTCCATTCTTCGGCTTCGTTATGCTGATGGCACTTGGCGTCGATTACAGCATCTTCTTGATGGAGCGCTTCAATGAGAATAAGCATCTGGATGTGAAGGATGCAATCCTATACGCGATGAAAAATATGGGGACGGTTATTATTTCTGCCGTAATCATCTTAGGAGGAACATTTGCTTCCTTCTATCCATCAGGCGTACTGTCCATGATGCAAATTGCAACCGTCGTATTATCCGGACTTACCCTGTATACGTTCCTCATCCTGCCGTTCTTCGTACCCGTCATGGTCAAGACGTTCGGTTCTGCCAACTGGTGGCCGTTCTTCCATAAGCAGCAGGACGAGAAAGCGAAACAGCAAGTTAGTGCCTAAGCTGCTTTTCTACGTCACGTGAGTATTAATTAATCCATTGAATATCATTGATCACATGAAATACATCCGAAATGTTGAAGAGGAACCGAGCATCGGTTCCTCTATTTTTTACACCCAGTTTACGTTTGCTTAATATGCCGCTGACGAATATCCTTCATAATGTTGGTATATGGCATTCGATCGGTAAACAATTTGGTGCACGATATCGAATGCAATAAATCGTTCAACCGATTACTTACTAAAAGAATTGTGGGAGGGACTATTTTGAAATCCAAAATTTTAGTTGTTGATGACGAACCTTCAATCTCTACCCTCATTGAATATAATTTGAAGCTGGCCGGCTATGACGTTCTGTGTGTTTATGATGGGGAGGCTGTATTTGATGTTCTATCCACTTTCCGTCCAGATCTGATCATACTTGACCGCATGCTGCCGAAGAGCGATGGATTGGAAGTATGCCGCAAGCTGCGCGTGGCGAACAATATGGTGCCTGTCATTATGCTGACAGCGATGCATGAAATAGGCGATAAGATTGATGGATTAGATAATGGGGCTGACGATTATATGACGAAGCCTTTCTCCCCGCAGGAGCTTATATCCCGCATTCAGGCTGTTATGCGCCGCATCCGTTCCCTTCCTCTTGTAGATGAAGGACAGGTGTACCAAATCGGCAGTCTGCACGTCATGGCGGATCAGCGAGAAGTGAAGCTGGAAGGCCGGGATGTGGAGTTAACTCCGAAAGAGTTCGAACTGCTCGTCTTCCTATGCCGTCATCGCGGCAAGGTATTGAGCCGACAGCAGCTGCTGCACGGCGTATGGGATTATCACTTCCTCGGCGATACACGCATCGTCGATGTCCATATTAGCCATCTGCGCGACAAACTGGAGAAAAACGCGCGCAGCCCTGAATATATCATGACGATTCGCAATGTAGGCTACAAGCTTACAGAACCGACAAAGCGTCACTTGGCCTAACTTATTCCTCATTTTCGATATAGCCCCGCCTGTTTCCCCGAGCAGGCGGGGTTTTTATTATTCCATGTAAATTACTGCATAAGGCTTATGCATAATCAACGCCTTGGGCTATTATGAATGAACGAACACAATTACATGACCATGGAGGGTGCTATGGCGAACATTGTTAAAATTCGAGCAAGTGTTTTTATACCTATGTCTTGGACGGAGCCGAAGCAAGAGTTGGATACGGGAAATATCATTCAATACGAAGGCGACACTCGCGAATTTACACCGTATGCCGTAAACGCGATGCGTTCCAGAGTTGAGCAAGAAGTTGTTGTTGATTTTTATAAAAAGGAAGTGTTCTCCTATTCGAATACTGGCATCACAACCGAAAAAGTGACTCACCCAGATGGCTCTGAGCATAAAAGAACCGGCAAAGCCAGTACAGAGGGCATTTTGTGTTCCCATATTAGTTGGGGCTCTAATGAAGTCATGTTCCAAATGCGTGCAAGTGCCAGTAATCCATTACTAGCACTTGCACCTCCTGTTGATTATTTATTACACATACGAGTTACAGAAAATGGTGCCGTTGAAGTTGAGGGCAGCCATGATGGATTCCCGTGTTTTGAATTTTATAAGCAAGTAGACTTTGGGGCATTTGAACAAATCTATATTCATGATTTCAGAGAAACCGGAGATACCGCTCAAGCTCTAGCCGGGGAAATGGAGTACCATTTCAAAAAAGTGTTATAACGACAATCGACGCTCTATACAGGCAAACAAAAAAACGAGTTAGCGGGAAACACTTCCCACTAACTCGTTTTTACTTATAAGAACAATGATTTCACTTTTCCCTTTAACCGTTGCGCTGTTGGAACTGCTTCATGAACTGCGCAAGAGCCTCACAGCTCTCATATGGAACTGCGTTATAGATGGAAGCACGGAGCCCGCCAACGCTGCGGTGTCCTTTCAGACCTACGAATCCTGCTTCGCCAGCTTGCTTAATGAAGGCCTTCTCAAGCTCTTCGTCCGCCAAGCGGAAGGTCACGTTCATGAGGGAGCGGCTTCCGCGCTCCGCACAGCCGCGATAGAACTCTCCGCTAGCATCAATCGTGCTGTACAAGAGTTCTGCCTTAGCTTGGTTATCGCGTTCAACCTGCTCAAGCCCGCCGCGCTCCTTCAGCCATTGCAGCACCAGATTGACCATGTAGATGGAGAAGGAAGGTGGTGTATTGTACAAGGAATTATTTTTATAATGAGTACTGTAGCGAAGCATAGTCGGAATCGTCTTCGGGCTGCTCGCAATTAGTTCTTCCTTCGCAATGACGACGGTTACTCCAGATGGCCCCAGATTCTTCTGAGCGCCTGCGTAGATCATGCCAAACTTGGATACATCTACTGGACGGCACAAAATGTCACTGGACAAATCCCCAATAAGGGGTACAGAACCACTGTCTGGATAAGCATGGTACTGCGTTCCGCCAATTGTCTCATTGGAAGTGATGTGCACATAGGCCGCATCCTCTGGTGCGACTACCTCTTCTGGCGTCGGAACGCGCATAAAGCGATCCGCTTCTGTCGAAGCAATAACGCGCGTTGCACCAATCAGCTCGGCTTCTTTAATTGCTTTCTCCGCCCAGCTTCCGGTATGTACATATGCGCCTACTTTGCCTTCAGTGAGCAAATTCATCGGCACCATCGCGAATTGTGTGCTAGCTCCGCCTTGCAGGAACAATACATCGTACCCGGAAGGAATGTTCAGCAATTCCTTCAGCAATTGTTTCGCTTCATTATGAACCTGTTCATATACCGCTCCGCGGTGCGACATTTCCATAATGGACATGCCTTGCTCTTGAAAATCTACGAATTCGGCTTGTGCTCGCTCCAATACAGCCAGCGGCAGCGCTGCCGGCCCTGCATTAAAATTGTACGCGCGATGTTGTCCCATCGGTTTCTCCCACCTTTGTCTCCATGACTAGCATGTTCGTAGGCGCCCATAAAATGATCCGAACGTCTTCTGCTAGCGATATTTTATCGATAATGATAGCAGTATTTGGGTTCGCCATCAAGGAGCAATCCATATGTTTTGCAATAGATTGACTTAGTCATCGAGCGATACTCATTACTTAAGAGGTATGGTTGAACCCATAATTGTTAAGCTTTACCTACGGATTCCCCCTTAACGAGGGTAACGTAGACGCGCTCATGCTCAACCTTCTCCTCCGCAATCATCTTAAGCAACTGCTCGCATGCGAGCGAGCCCCACTTGTGCTTGGAATAATCGATGGTTGCGAGTCGCGGCTGCATATAGCGAGTCAGCTCAATATTGTCAAACCCGATCAGATGAATATCCTCGCCAACACGGAGCTCTGTATCTGATATGCGATTGTACAACCCAACCGCCATTTCATCGTTCAAGCAGAATACAGCAGCTGGCCCGTTGTACTCCTGCAAGATTTGCTCAGCAGCCTTCTCACCGCCGCTTTTGTTGAAGTCGCCGACGATTTCAACCCACTCTACATTCGCTGCCCGATCCGATACGAGCTTCACTGCCTTCATCCGCTGCTCGGAATCATACGATCCAGGCGGGCCTGTCACGATATAAATCTTCTGGTGCCCCTGCTCCACCAAATATTCCGTCGCCAAGGTCGCACCCGCCTTGTTATCCAACAGCACCTGATTAATGTTCGGATGATCCAATTCCCGATCCATCACCACAATCTTATGATTGCGATCAGCGTACATAAGCAGTTCCTCACTCGTGAACGTCTGATCGAGAATGACGGCGCCGTCGATCATTCGTTCCGGCAGCATGCGGTGAGACTGCTTCCCACTGCATACGATCAGATCATAGCCCTGCGCATTGCATACTTTCTTCATGCCGTCCAGCAATTCGCCATATACTTCGCCCTTGAAGTCCGTTAAAAAGGCGCCGATGATCTTCGTTTCTCTTTTTTTCAAATTGCGGGCAGCAGCGTTCGGTACATAGTTCAATTCTCTGGCAATAGCCAATATTTTTGAGCTTGTCTCATCCGTCACCTTGCTGCTGCCATTCAGGGCATAAGATACCGTTGAAATTGACACTCCTGCTTTTTTAGCGATATCCTTTATACTGACCACGTGTCCTCAATCCTCCGTTTGATAACCAATCCTTCTTCCTTATGATGTTGCATCCGAACGGATGCCGCTTTGTCATACTAAGATGTGCCGATGTCCGTTCACGCTCTTCAGATGTCCTTTCCCTATTGTAGCATTATAGGGAAAAGGGCGACCCGGAAAAGATCGCCTTTGCCTTCCTTACATCCATATTTCAATCCGATTTGCACCGTTTCTCCATTCGCGTTCGATATCCGCACTTGCGATTTGTATGCCACCCTGCCGATACGGGTTATTCAGCCGCTCCGCATTCACCTTCGTCCCATTTATCGCCGCCCGGCTCACGCCACCGCCTGCAATATAATAGATGAAGGTAACCTGTCTTCCGGCAAAATGGTAGTCAAAATGCAGACCATCCATCGTGTTCGGAAGCACAGGATCAATGACCAAATCGCCTCCAGCCTGCCGAATACCAAGCACATTCGCAATCAGTTGATTCATATAGATTCCCGGACCGCTGGAGTAGATTCTCCATCCGCCCTTCACCTGCACCGATCCGCTGCGAAGCGCGTCCATATTCGCCTGCGCCTCATACCGGGAATGAAACTTCCCGTCAGAGCTGCTGAAGTAGGCATTGCTTTGGCGCAGCTCCGCATTAGGAACGACTTCCCGAATGCCAACGGGATTAATCGTCTCCAATCCGCGCCAAGCATCGTTCGCACACCCAAGCTTCGCCATCGCTTCAACATAACGAATATGCGCATGCACATACTGCAGTCCTACCTCGCGTCCGAAGTTCGACGCCTGCTCGGCCCGCTTGAAGTGAGTGCTGACGCCGCCCGCATATTGAGCCGGTCGATTCATAAGTCGCACACCATCCGGGAACAACAGATGATCCTGAATCAAGCGATAATTAATGTGAGCCTGCATCTCATCGACCAGTTCGGCAATAATGCTGCGCGTCATCGGCAGAAGCCGGTATTGTATGCCGGTATCCGTGTCTGTCGGATGCAGCATCAACTTGGCATGCGCCGGATCTTCCATATAGATGAAGCCGGGAATAACCTCCGTGTGCAGCATGCAGCGCTTATAGTCCTGTTCAATGCCGGATGCGATCTCTTGCAATTCCTCAGCCAGCTTCTCGTTCACTGCCAGCAGCACATCAGCGAATTGCTTCATTGCTTGATACGTAAGTGCCACGGTCCAACTGCTGATCATATATTTCTTCAACTGCGCATTCGCCGGCTGCAGCGTATCATCCCAATCTCCATCGCCATAAGATGATAAATGCGTATCGTGTAGGAAATGATTGCGAATATACGAGATTTCCTTGATGGCATGCTCCAGTATGGTCGCCTTATCCGCCGTAAAGTCAAAACGCTGCTTCATGGTATAAGGAACCTTTTCCTTCAAAATACTGTAATCCCCGGTTGCCGTCAAATAATCGCCCAGCACCTTGAGCGGCCACACGATAATATCCCCGTGGCTCTCCTCCTGCTGTACCGTAAAGTACTCATCGAACATAAACCATTGCGGCCAGTTTCCATCGTCCTCATATTGGTGGGAATAGACCATCTTCACAATATCCCGCACCTGCTCGTACTTGTGAGTAGCCATGAAATATTCAACTGGCCCTTGGCATACGTCACGCGTCCCCCAAGCCGCTCCGCCATACTGTTCTAGTCCGTGCGGCACTGCATAATGAACGAGCATGTTATGTGTGTACCACCACGCCAAGGCATTCATCTTGAATAGCTCATCGGATTGTCCCGCTCCATACGATAGATGGAATTCGTTCATCAAGCCTTTCAAAAATGCACGGTATGCGTCCATTTCGGGTTGGATATCACGTGTCCCCGGGGAGTGTTCCGAATTCGCTGCGTTCTCTCGTCCGTCCAGCAATCCCTGAATTGTTAACGTCCATTCTTGATTCATATCAAGCTGCATGACAACAAGTGAAGCGTCACCAGATTGGATGCCGCTTGCCAGCATCGTCTCATCACCGATCGTCACTGACGCCCCTTCCACCCACATGCGATATTCAAGATTCGGGCACACCTTAGCGCTCAGCGATTCCCGATTCGCATGGAAGATCAGCGTTCCGCCCTCCTGCTTCATGTGAACCGGAAGCTCGAACTCGTTGACATTCATCGTCACTTGATTGGTGACCATATACTTATAGGCCGTTCCATTCACAGAGCGGACGTTCAAGCGGATCTCAGGCGCGTCCGATGCCGTGTAATTCGTCACAATTAGCATGTCGCCGTCAGTCTTGTAATACCAGCGCGCGTAATTGAAGCCCATCTCGAACATGGACGGCATCGTGAGCAGCCGATACTTTCCGTTCAAGTGTATATAGACGCGTTGCCCAGACGTCTTTGGCACGTTCAGCGGGTTGCGGGCATTGCTCATCATTTTATTGAAATTTGTGTTCCCAACCACCACATGTGAGTTGAAAATGCCGTACATATAAGCAGTCGACGTTATGACCTGCGCGCCAAGCTTCACGTTGGTTCCGCTCATTACGATATGACCATGCGGACGTTCAACGAGCAGTTCCTTCTCCTTCAGCACGACATGCTCGTAGGAATCTGTGAAGAAGGACAACAGCTTGCCATCCATGCGCTCTTCCTGATTTCGTTCTGGGAAAATCACCTGTACTTCTGCTTCTGTCATCGAAAGCGTCCGCAGGGGTTCAGCAATATCGGCATTGAATTGGACAGGATTTAACGGATTCGATGCTGCATTTTTTTCGTTCGCAGCTATATGACTTGACTCGGACAAGTAGGCTTCCCATGCCTGCCGGACCTCGTCCCGATACTCCAGCTCCGTTATTGCGGCCGCATGGTCTGTTTTGTACAGGCCATAAAATACAAACCGCTCTTCTCCATGAAGCATAACACGCTCTGATTGCAGCGCAGTATAGGCAAACTCGTACTGATACACTTCATTGGAAAGACAAGGCTTGATCACACTCACTGGTATGTTGGTTTCCTTATAGGACAATCCGAAAAATTGAAACCCGTCAGTCGAGTAGCCAATCGCACGGCTGAGCGCTCCCTGCTGCATATAAGGGAATGATCCACCTTGCGGTTGATTCTGGCGTGAGCATACAACACAGCCGATCTCTTCATCCTCGAAGACAGCATGATCGATATATTGCGACAGATACGCCTCGTTGCTGCGTACCGCACCTACTGAAGCAACGCCAAGATCTTGGCCATACAGGATATCGACGGTTACACCTTCCCCGCGTACCGCAATATCCCAGAACCAAATGCCCTCTTTCAGAAGTGCAAAGGTAACCGTATACGCTACTCCCTCGACGGCCCCTTCCCATACGGCCTGGTTCCCTTCCACCCGCACGGCGCTGCGTGAGCGAATCCCGAGCAGCGGATAGAAGCGGATACCTGAATCGTCGTGAATCCGCAGATATAAGTTATTGAGCGAGCCATCAAGCGGACTCGTCACCAACTGATTGAGCATGATCTGCCCGCTAACTGCTTGATGCAAATCACCGCTCGGCCAAAATGTAAAGCGCAATTCGCCGGCTTGTATCGTAAACTTCGACTGCGTTGATCTCTCTATTGTCGTCATGTCTGCCCTTCCTCCTATCCCAGCTCATAGCAAGGCGTCTATTGTATCTATAAATCTAGTTCTAGTTGTTCTAGTAGAACTGTGCCCTTTTAGTCATTCATCTTTTATTCCTAAATCTAAATCAGCAGCAGCGAACAAGTCGAAAGGAATCTTGCAATGTATCGCGGCTGTTCGATCCAACATGCACTAGGAACATTCCTTCGTCGCTTGCCCAGCGAAGATCGGAATGGTGATATCTCAGTTGCTCCTCGGTTAAATAGAACAGGATTTCCTTGCTTTCTTCTGGTGCTAATTCAATCTGCTTATAATCCTTCAGCTCGCGCAGCGGGCGAACAACCTCGCCCGATATGTCGCGAATATATAGCTGCACCGTTTCCACACCTGCTCTTGTTCCTATGTTCGTAACGGTTACGCGGATTTCAAGCTTCTCCTTATCTGATATCTCGCTGCTGGAAAGCTCCAAATTGCTATAGGTGAACGATGTATAGGACAATCCATAGCCGAACGGAAGCAGCGGATCATTCGAGCAGTCGATATATTTCGAGACATAGCGTTCCTCCGTCTTGCTCGGATTCAGCGGCCGTCCTGTATTGAAATGATTGTAATAAACCGGCACCTGCCCAACCGATTGCGGGAATGACATCGTAAGCCGCCCCGACGGATTCACCTTGCCGAGCAGGATGTCCGCAACTGCTGCTCCGCCTTCACTGCCAGGGAACCATGCTTCCAATACAGCATCCGCTGATTCGATGACGCCGTGCAGATCAAGAGGCCGACCATTGAACAAGACAGCAGCCATCGGCTTGCCAAGCGTCTTCAACTGCTTCACTAGATCAAGCTGCACTTCCGGCAGACGGAGATCCGTACGAGAGGCGCCTTCGCCGCTCATCGCGGATTCCTCGCCCAGCGCAAGCACGATGACATCCACGGCAGCAGCCGTATTGAGCGCTTCCTTCAACTGAGCTGCTGTCATACACTCGATGCCGCATCCAGCCGCGATGCTCAGCTGCCCGCTTGACAGCCGCTCCAACAAGGCATCGCCCAGCTTCACCGCATCCTCCTTCGCACCGACGCAGGACCACCAGCCTAATATGTCCTCACTCTGGGCGAATGGCCCAATCAGCGCCACCTTGGTATTAGGCTGCAGCGGCAGTATGCCGTTATTTTTCAGCAGAACGCAGGATTTAGCTGCCAGCTCGTAGGATGCCTTGCGATGCTCCGCGCAGAAAAGAATCTCACGTTCCCGTTCCGGATTCGCGCCGCGCAGTGGATTCTCGAACAGGCCCAGCTTGTCCTTAAGGCGAAGAATGCGCAGCACCGCTTCATCGACAAGCGCCTCATCTACCTTGCCTTCGCGGATAAGTCCCGGCAAATGATGTACATAGCACGGCGTCATCATCTCGATGTCCACGCCCGCCCGTATAGCACGAAGTGCTGCCTCGCGATCATCCTCAGCCGCACCGTGAGCAATCATTTCCCGTATGGAAGCCCAGTCCGATATCACAATGCCGCCAAAGCCCCATTCCTCACGCAGAATGCCCCGCAGCAGCTTTTCATTTCCTGTTGCTGGTATACCGTCGACGGTATTGAAGGAGGACATGACCATCTCGCAGCCTTCGTCCAGCGCTGCCTTGTACGCAGGCAAGTAATATTCGCGCAAGGCTCTCTCCGACATATCAACCGTGTTGTACTCGCGGCCTCCTTCCGGTGCCCCATAAGCGGCAAAATGCTTCACACATGCGGCCAGCCGCTCCGAATCTCCCTTTATATCGCTGCCCTGATAGCCGCGCACAAACGCCCGTGCGAATAAGCTGTTCAGATGCGGATCCTCGCCCGTCGTTTCCATCACTCTTCCCCAGCGCGGATCACGCACCAGATCGACCATTGGTGCGAACGTCACATGAATGCCCGAGACAGCCGACTCTCGCGCCGCGATTGCCGCACTCTGTTCTGCGAGCTCCGTATTCCACGAGCAGCCAATCGCGAGCGGAATCGGGAAAATAGTCTTGAAACCATGAACGACATCTGCCATGAACAGAAGCGGAATGCCGAGGCGGCTTTTCTTCATATAATTCTGCTGCACATCGATTACCCCCTGCGCCCCGGACAAGCCAAGCACAGAGCCGCTGGCCGCAACCATCTGCTCCGTTATGCCCATTTCCTCCATCGGCCCCGTTACCTGCCCGTCGCTGTCCGAGCCTTCATGAAAATGTCCCGTAAGCTGCAGCAGTTGAGCAATTTTCTCTTCCAATGTCATCTGTTGTACAAGCGCTTGAAGTTGTTGATTATCCATAATAGTTCCTCCACGGTTCGAATTTCTCGTATGAACGATCATTGACTTGTCATCATTCGAAGGGATTTTCATTTTTCATTCCTAAATTAGTGATTCTCCTTCCTCAGGGACTTGCGCAATATATGACTCCGTTGTACATACACCAAGATGCAGCGCGAATCATCGGTTGTGCAAATTCCTCATTGAGAAGAATAATGTTGTGGAAAAGGAACCCGGCAGCAGCAAGCCGTTTGCACAGTTGGCATACCGGGTTTATCTTTAAACAAATCGTACCTATTTCAAATTGTTCAGCTCATCCAAAACCGGCTGCACGAGCGGCATTTTGCTCTCCACCCACTTCTTCCAGTTCGATTCCAGATCACCGCTCTGCAAAATGAGATTCGTATACTCCGTCTCGTAATCGAATGTTGCCTGGTTCTTCACCTTGGAATCGTGCAATTGAACCGTCCAGTCGTAAGCGGCCAGCTTGCCGCCCTCTTTGCCCAGCTTCGCCTTGTTCTGATAATGCAGAATGGCGCGGTCGCGATATTCCTTCTTAATCGCCGGGTTAATGATGCTGAAGTCGTCTCCCAACAAATACAGCCCTTCGAAGCGGCTTGGATATTTATCCTCAAGCGATGTCCCTTCCGGCAGCAAGCTTACCAGCTCCTTGTTGTCGCCGTATTTCCAGTCCTTGCCCTCAAAGCCCATGTTCAAGAGCATTTGGCCCTCTTTGCTAGTCGAATAATCCAATAAGTCCATAACCCGTTCAAACTTCTCTTTGCTGATATTCGGCGAGAAAATAAGTGCCGACCAGAAATTCGCCTGCTCCAGATTGCGATATTTGCCGTCATCACCAAGCACGATCGCAGTATGAACAAGATCGTCGCTGCTCACGCCCAGGTTTTTCAGCATATCCTTATCCACGTCTTGTCTAAAGGATGCCAGACCGCCAAGGCCGGCTACTGCCGCTGCGCCTTTAACGCGGAAATTGTCGCCTCCCTCGCTGTTTTTCCATGTATAGAACTCAGGATTCAACAGTCCTTCCTTGTATGCCTGCTGCATCAGCTTCAAGCCGACAAGCGTTTCCGGATCCGCTGCCCCCCAGTGATATTTTCCATCCTCTCCTTTATAGAAGGCAGACTCCACACGCGAATGCTCACTGTTCGGCATAATGATGTTCACCAATGCATCTCCTGCATTGAAGGAAAGAGGCACCAGATTCGCGCCAACCTTGCCCGGATCCTTCTCCTTCACCAGCTTGGCAAACGTCATTAATTCACTTGTCGTATAGGCATCCTTTAATTCAAAGCCGACAGCCTGTGCCCAGTCCTTGCGCAGGACAATTACGCCGTTTTGGTTTACAAGCGGCTCAGCAGGCTTGTTCTCGTAGTAAACGGGACGTGGCAGCAGATAAGTGCCGCCCTTCAGCCCTTCCAGCTTCTCGCCAAGCCCAGTCAGCTTGTAAGCAGCAGCCACGTTCGGCCAGCGCTCCTTCCAATCGTCCGGGAACTTGTACAGAAGCCCTTGGTCGATATAGTTCATCGCGTCGCCGTGAATATAGTTCCATGTAGCCACGTCAGGCAGATCGCCGGAGCTGACCCACAGCCGCAGCTTCTCCGCCCATGAATCCCATTCAATGAAGTTGTAATCCCACTCCAGATTGAACTTATCCATCCAGAACTTGTGGAACTCATTGTTCAATTGTCCGTCCTTCAGATTTATGGTGCTTGCCACGGAAATTTTGAGTTTGTCCTTGTAATTTCCGCTTTCATCCTTCTCATTGCCTCCTTGCGCTCCCTCCTTCGAGCATGCCGTAGCCAGCAGCATTACCAGACATAGCGAGAGGAGAAGAATGGATCTTACCGACAGCTTTTTGTCTGCTTTCATGTTTTGTCGCCCCTTTTTAAGATCGAGTTCAATAGGTCACTTTTCAGCACCGAGAAGGTTGCAAGAACTCGAAGAAGGAGCAGCGGACTTCGAGAGTGAATGCAAGATTCGACGCCGATTCACTTCCTGTACTTTATTTTCTTCGTGATCAAAAGCGACCTATTTGAGCTACCTCTTTAGATTTTTGATGCATACATGCATACTGAATATTGCCGTCATACCATCATGCAAAAAAACAAAAATCTATGTGTATCATCAGGTCTTAATAGCCCCTGTCAACACCCCTTTAGCGAAATGCTTCTGAAGCAGAGGGAAGAAGCACATGATAGGCACCATCGTGACGAACACCGCAGCCATCTTCATCCCCGTTGAAAAAGCTTGCTTGCCGACAGCATTTACGCTTGACGCATTAGATGCGTTCGTCGTCGATTCCACAATAATGGTGCGAAGCACGTTCTGCAGCGGAAGCTGCTCTGCCTTGCGCAGGAAGATCATCGCATCATACCAGCTGTTCCAATAAGCGACACCATAGAACAGCGTAATGGTTGCCATAATGGGCGCGGCCAGCGGAAGCACGACGGAGAACATAATTCTCCATTCGCCCGCTCCGTCCAAGCGTGCGGACTCCATCAGCGATTCCGGAAGACTGTAGAAATAGTTCATCATTAATATCATGTTGAAGGCGCTGAAGCTGCCAGCAAAAATGACAGACCATAATGTCCCGGTCAAATGCAGGGATTTCATAATCAGGTACAGCGGAACAATACCGCCGTTGAAGATCATCGTGAACAGCACAAGGAAAAAGATGGTCCGCTTGCCCGGAAACTTGCTTCTGCTAAGTCCATAAGCCATGCTGCTCGTCAGGAATAGGCTTAGCGGCAAACCGACAATAAGCAGCTTGAAGGTGTTCCAGTATCCCATTAGAATGCTTCCGTCCATGAAAAGCGCCTTGTAGGGGGCCAGCGTTGGATTTTTCGGGAACAGCATGAACGGATTGTCGGCGTACTCCTTCGGCGTCGAGAATGAAATCATAATGACGTTCCAGAATGGAATGAGAATCAACAGTGCAATACCAAGTAGAATGACAAATAAGATATAGTCGAGAGCAGTCATCTTTTCTCTGCGGAACGAAGACCGCCTTGCCGTTTTCTTGCTCATTGTTGCATCCCTCCTTATCGGAATAGCCCGTCTCCGCCCAGCATTTTCGCTACTCGATCGGCAGCAAGCAGCAGGATCATATTCACCAGAGATCGGAACAAGCTGACCGCCGTTGAGAACGAGAAGTCAGTGGAAGATTGGAAGGTGATCCGGTAAATGTACACATCCAGCACCTCGGACACATTTTTCGTAGCTGCATTTGCCAAGTTGAAAATTTGATCAAAGCCCGATGACATCAGTCCGCCTACGGACAGAATGAACATGACCGTGACGGTAGGCATAATGTTGGGCAACGTAATGCGAAACACCTGCTGCATCCGTGATGCCCCATCAATTTGGGCAGATTCGAATTGATCCTGATCGATACCCGAAATAGCGGCCAAGTAGATAATGGCTCCCCAACCGGCGGATTTCCAGATATCCGTAAGCAGCAGCATCGGAACGAACGTGCTCTCCGACCCAAGAAAATTAATCGTTGGCAATCCAAGCAGCGTCAGTGCGCTGTTCACAAGTCCATCATAGGCCAGTACATTAATGACAACCCCTGACACGATAATCCATGACAAGAAATGGGGAAACGTCAGCACGGTTTGAAATACCTTTTTCGCACGCTTCATTCGAAGCTCGTTCAGCATGAGCGCCAGCAGGATCGGGAATGGGAATTGAATGACCAGCTTAATGATGTTGATGTACAGCGTCCGCCACAGCGCATCGAGGAAGGCGGGATCACGGAACACGTACTTGAAATTTTCAAACCCGATCCATGGACTGCCCCAAATGCCCAAGTTCGCCTTATAATCCTTGAAGGCAAGCGATAAGCCGCCCATTGGCAAATACGCAAATAATAGTAGCCAGATCAGCCCAGGAAGGAGCAGCGTATATACCATTCGATGCTTCCATATTTCACTGAACAGCGCTCCCAGCTTCGAACGACTCTTCAGCTTGCCGTCTAGCCCCTGCAAGGCTGCAGATTTCACATTGCATTTCCCCTCTCAGATAGCTTCTTGTTGTCAAAAAGAAAGTCAAACGCTGTCCTCAAATGCTTCTCCCAAAATACCCAGTCATGGGTGCCTGAATCTTCAACATAGTGGAAGTGGAACCCGGATGAGGGAGCGGCATTCATGTACGCAGCAAACGCTCGATTCATTTCGATAAAAGGATCTTCCGAACCGCAGCAGCACAGGATGGACGGCATCAAGCTTTCCGCTTCCATCCTCTTGGCAGCCAGCGCATATAGATCCTGCTCGGGCTTCACGAGTAAATCCATGCCAAACACCGCCTGCATCTCTCTCACCATTCCTTGGGGCATATCGGGATCGCGAAGTCGGCGCTGCATATCGGTAACCCCGGACAACGATACTGCCTTGGCGTATCGCTCGGGATAGGTAAGCGCACATTTCAAAGCGCCATATCCTCCCATCGACAAGCCCGCAACGTATGTATGCTCTGGCTCGATATTCAACTGGAGCAGCTTGCTGCACAAATCGGGAAGCTCTTCGGTAATGAATGTAAAGTAATCGAGTCCATACGCCATGTCTGTGTAATAGCTGCGATTAGCCTCTGGCATAATAACCGTGCAATTGTGACGCTGAGCATATTGCTCAATCGTCGTCAGCCGCTGCCATGTGCTCGCATTATCACCAGCACCATGCAGCAAATAGAGCGTACTGCTTGGCGGAATTTGTGATTCCAAGGGATAAATCACGTGGATGCTCGTGTTCATTCGCAAAATGTTCGACCCAGTTTCTATCGTTACATGCGCCATATGTAACCCCTTTCATTTTCGTATTTTTGAAATTATAGGGCTGACTTATTTAGATCATCTAATTATCGAGTGCTTTACCTGTTCGTTCTCTAACTGTAATCCAGCTTTTCGTCTGCAACTAAGTGAAAATCACTCGCTGAAAACACATGATTGCGTAATGTAAGCAACTCTTTCGAATCGTTTCGACACAATCATAGATCTATGTTCCTGAATCTGTCAATGCTTTTTTTGATGCAATCGATCAAAGGGGTAAAATTTGAATACTCTTAATTGGAAATTACCCATTTTTTGAGATGTAAAATAAAAAGAAAGCGATTACTATAGACTCATTGACAATCACTAGAACCAATGACATACTTGAAGTATAGATTTCATCATACTTAATAGAAACGTTTCTATCCACTGGTGACGCGTGATTTCATGATTTTCATGAAGAGATTTGGATCACGTTTCTACATCGATCATCCCTGACATATACAACAATGCGTTTTGGCGAAACGGAATATGCTCGAATTGTCATGCGTGCGAAATGGTTTGGAACGGATATAGAACATACCACTCATATACTCATATTGAGAAAGGAGTAATGGAGATGATAGAACCCTCAAGCCTGACCGAATTTGTGAATCGGATTAAGGCTGAACAATTGCAGGTCACCTCTGTGCGGGTTCGTCAGGGCGGGGAGTTGTTCGGAAAGTGGGATCAAAAAGAAGACAGCCGGCGGTTGCAGCATTCGATCAGCAAGTCGTTCACGTGCATGGCCGTGGGTCTTGCTATTGAGGAAGGCAAGCTGACCCTGGATACAACGCTAGGAGATGTGTTCCCGCAGTACGCTCATATGCACACGAAGCCCAATCCCCTGCTTCACCCCGCAGGCATCAAGCTGGGCGAGCTGCTTCGCATGTCTTCCGGTCATGACTCTCCCCCTCTCTGGGCAGAGGAACGAGCTTCGCTGCAGGAAAAGGATTGGGTTCGCTATTACATGTCTCTGCCGCTGGATAGAGTGCCAGGCGAGCGGTTCACATACAGCAGCGGAGATACATTCATGATCTCGGCAATGGTACAGGCAGCCGTCGGACTAACGGTGCACGACTACTTGCGTCCAAGGCTGTTCGTGCCGCTTGGAATTACAGAAGAGACATGGGATTCCTCGCCGCTTGGCGTAACGCTGGGCTGTGCCGGGCTGGCACTTACGAACGAAGAACTGAGCCGCTTCGGCCAGCTGCTTCTGCAGCAAGGAATGTGGAACGGTGTACAATTGATCCCTGCCGATTGGATTCAGCTTGCAACGAGCAAGCAGATCGGCAATGAAGGCAGCCGTGACTGGTGTCAAGGCTACGGCTATCAATTCTGGATGTGCTCCCACAATGCCTATCGGGCGGATGGCGCGCATGGACAGTTCTGTATGGTCATGCCCGATAAGGATGCCGTGATCGCCATCAATAGTCAGGAAGATCGGCTGCAGGATATTTTGGATGCGGTGTGGGCAGAGATTTGGCCGATGCTATAGATGCGGAATTGTTAAAAAGCCTTAGTTACATGACCTGAAGTACAAAGATGAGAAGTGACAGGAAAATCGGGATTAGCCAGCTATACCCTTTTCTACTATCCATTTGACTGGTGCTGTTGTGACTCTCCTTGCCCTGTTCTTTCTTGGCAATGATTCGCAGCAGCATATACCCTATATAAACAGCCGGAACAGACAAGGCTCCCCATCCTCCTATTATCCAATAATTCGGGGAGGCTTCGGTTGAAGTGACGCCCATAACGAGGTCTCCACCCTTCATATAGGAACCAATGACATAGGTTGTATTTGTGGCCAAGTGAATGACTATTCCCGGCCAGATCGACCGGGCATGAAGCACGATTATGGCTGAAACCCATGCAGAAAAGAACAGCTCCAGCAGCCGATACGGATTGTCGTGAAATAGAGCAAACAGGAGAGCACTCATCGCCGCTGCAAACCATTTTCCCTTTTCCTCATATCCGGTCAATAGTACACCTCTAAACAGCAACTCCTCGCATATCGGAGGAAATACTCCGATAGCCATGATGAGGATGAGCAGCGATGTGAAGTCAGCAGCTAGTGGATAATAGGACATCTGATACGAGCGACCAAGGACATTTGAAATAAGCTCTGTGACTTGATGGATGAACAGCATTGGAACTTGACTGATTCCGTAAATTAGGAGGCTTAGCAGCATCGTACTTAATGATACGTGGCGGAATTTGAATACAGCCTTCCATGACATTCGCTTGCTGCTTATAAATAAAACGGAAGGAAGTACATGCAGGCCAATCTGTGCAAACATGACATAGAGCAAGAACAGGCCCAAATTTGCGTACAATGGCTGCTTGTCAGGAAAAATAAAAGTGGACAGCATATTGCTTAATACATAAGAGACAAGGAACAGCCAGCTCGCATGTAATGCATGTATTCGTTTAGGCATCGGACCTTTTCCTTTCCAAGATATTATTTCCCATCTACACATTCATTCCATTATCCCTATCTACTTCAGCATTCTAGTAGAAGGACAGCCATGTCTATCAACCCAGAAATGAGAATAATAGGAAAATCAAGCGTAATCTGTCCGATTCAACATGTCAATTCTTTTATGTACCGGTTGGAGTTGGCTGTATATCAAAAAGAAAAAGCTCCCACAAACGACTGTATTCGTTCGTAGGAGCTTTGCTATATACCAAGATTTCTTCCATAAAACTATAGGGGATTCCAATTAATTAGATACTGTTGCTTCGCTTACGTTTTCCACTTTATTTTTGCGTGTGAACAAGCGCTTCATCCAGTTCGAGAAATCATCCAAATACGTGTACATAACTGGTACCAGCAGCAGCGTAAAGATCGTCGAACAGGACAGACCGAATATTACAACAACCGCCAACGGCGCTTGCATTTCCGCGCCTTCCCCGATGCCGAGCGCAAGCGGCAGCAAGCCGAGCACCGTTGTTAACGTCGTCATGAAGATCGGGCGAATCCGGCTCGGCGCACCTTGCATAATGGCCTCATGGCGATCCAATCCGCTGCGGCGTTGGATATTGATGTAATCCACCAATATAATCGCGTTGTTGACAACGATACCCGCGAGCATAATGACCCCGATAATCGCCGTTACGCTCAGTGGTGTGCCCGTAAGGAACAATCCGCCAATAACCCCAATGAACGTCGTCGGCATCGCGAACATAATAATGAACGGATACAGCAGCGATTCGAATTGAACCGCCATGACGACATAGACGAGGAAGATGGAGAATACGAGTGCAATTCCAAGATCCCCGAATGCTTCCACCATATCTTCACTCGCTCCGCCCATGGAGTATGAATACCCATCTGGGAAATTCATTTTCTTTAGCGATTGTTCAATGTCCTTCGATATGCTGCCCAGGTCTCTGCCCGCAATATCAGCCGTAACGTTAATTTGACGCTGCTGATTCTCGCGCTGAATCATGACAGGCCCTTGGAGCTGATTGAACTTCGCAACAGCAGACAGTGGAATTAACTGGCCATTCTGCGATTGAATCGTTAAGGCATTCAATGCAGCGATACTGTTGCGTTCTTCCTCCGGCATTATGACTCTCACATTATATTCATTGCCGTCTTCCCGATATTGGGTAGCCATCTGCCCATTCATGGCAAGCGAAATCTCGCTCAAAATTTGCTGATAGGAGATGCCATAGGAAGCGGCCAAGCTGCGATCGACAGTAATGTTCAACTCCGCATTGCCTTCCGCTGCGGAAGACTCTGCATTGTATACCCCTTGTACGTCAGAGATCATCCACACCACTTGATTCGCAACTTCCTCCAATACCTTCTGATCCTGGCCATTCAGCTTGATGTGAATCGGAGCGCCTGCACTAAAGCCTGACTCCTGAGCAGATACGGTAATGTCTGCGCCTGCAATATTGCCTGTCGCATCCGTTAATTTCTGCATCAGTTCTTTGGTCTTGATATCCCGCTCCGAAGCGCGAACGAGTTGAACGGTGAACGTAGCAGAATTCGTTCCGCCTCCGCCGAATCCTCCACCGCCGCCAATCGATTGCGAGGCCGTCTCAATGATGCCCTCATAAGGCTTGAGCAGGGCTGCCACTTCGTCAGCGGTCTTCTTCGTCTCTTCCAGACTTGTGCCGCTTGGCGTCTGAACCTTGATCTGAATTTGCCCTTGATCCCCGCCAGGCATGAATTCCATGCCAATGAACGGTACGAGGAAGAAGCTCCCTACAAGTAAAGCAATCGTGGCAAACACCGTCGTTTTACGATGTCCGAGCGCCCATTTCAATATCTTTTTATACCCTGCAACAAACCCGCCGAAGAAGCGCATATACCAGCCCTTCTTCTCCTGCTGCATGATCTTCTTCTCGGATACGATCTTTGACGCCAGCATCGGAATGAGTGTAATCGCCACAACAAGCGATGCAATAAGCGAGAAGCAGACCGTCAGTGCGAGCGGCCGGAAGATATCGGCAGTCAAGCCTTGAATGAACACGATCGGCAGGAACACGACGAGGGTTGTCATTGTTGAGGCGATTACCGCAGAAGCGAGCTCAGATGCCCCCTTCACGGCCGCCTCCTTCATGGACATGCCCTGCTGCCTGTAGGTAAATATATTTTCCAATATAACGATAGAGTTATCGACCATCATCCCGATGCCGAGCGCAAGCCCGCCCATCGAAATGATATTGAGCGTCTGCCCCGTGAAATACATGAGCGTAAACGTCGAAATAATCGCAATCGGCATGGACAGCGCGATAACGAAGGTCGAGCGTACACTGCGCAAGAAAAGCAGCAGGATCACGACAGCTAATGCACCGCCGCTCATCATATTGCCGATGACGCTGTCGATCGATTGACGAATGAAGGTCGACGTATCGGACACTTTCTTCAGTTCAATGCCTTGCGGCAATACGTCCTTCATCTTGCTAAGTCCCTTGTCGATGTTATCCGCAACCGCTACGGTATTCGCATCCGATTGCTTCTGTACCGACAGAACGAGGGCAGGGCTGCCATCTACTAACGTCAGCGAGGTTTGCTTCTTGAACGTATCCTTGACGACAGCTACATCACTAACTTGTATTTGTCCCCCACGCGGCAAATGAATGATAGTCTGCTTGATGTCATCTACGGAACCGTATTCGCCCTTCACCCGGATTTGCAGATCCTGCACACCTTTCGGTACAGAGCCCGCTGCCTGAGATTTATTTTCTGCGTTGATCGCCTGCACCACTTGAGATGGCGTAATGCCGTACCGCGACAGGCTTGCACGATTCAGCTCAACGAGTATTTCGCGTGTTTTGCCCCCAGCAACAGAGACAGATGCAACTCCACGTTCTCGTTCCAAGGATGGAATGATGGTCTTGTCCGCATATTCTTGAAGCTTCTCTGGAGATGCGCCCGTCAAGCCAAGTGTAATGATCGGCATCTGATTCGGATCGAACCGAAGCACGGTCGGATCGTTGGCATCATCGGGAAGCATTCCCTTCACTTGATCGACCTTCTCCCGGACATCGATCAGGGCGTTGTCCATATTCGTGCCGGTCTTGAATTGCAGCATGACCAGCGAGGAATTCGCCTGTGACTGAGACGATAGGGTGTCAATCCCTTGAATCGTGCTCAGAGAAGACTCCAGCGGTCTGGAGATCAGCTTCTCAATTTCCTCTGGAGCCGCTCCTTGATAGGAGGTTGCGACTACAGCAATCGGCACATCGATTTTCGGGAAAAGGTCGATTGCAAGACTGCGCAGACTGAACAAGCCCAGTGCTAGAATCGCCAGCACGAGCATCATTACGCCGATAGGACGCTTAACGGAGACGTCGATTACTTTCACGTTAGCGTGCCCCCTCGACAATTTTGACTTTATTGCCGCTTGTCAGAGTCAGTTGTCCTTTGACAACAACCTGATCATTCGGCTGAAGATTTCCCTTCACCGCCGTCAGCTTGGATTGCGCCTCAAGCACCTCTACCGCTTCCTCGACAGCTTGTCCATCGCGAATGACGAATACATGTGAGGTGCCATTCTTCTCAACGATTGCTTCTGTCGGCACGAGCAAAGCATCCTTCAGGACTTGTTGATCAACCAAGAATTTGGCCGTCATGCCTGGCTTAATCTCGTCCTTCTTGTTCTCAGCCTGTGTTTCCAGTGCATAAAATCCAGATTCGTTCGCAACAGGCGACAAAAAGGTAATGCTCGCATTCATGGTTTTGCCGAGATCCGGCAGCTCCACCTTGACTTCCTTCCGATTCTGCAGAAGCAGCATCTGATTAGCGCTCACATTTGCCGTGAATTTGATCGGGTTGGTTGACACGATCGTGAACAACGGCGAAGTGCCTGCCGCAAGCTCGCCTTGCTCGGCCGCTACACGCACCACCTGACCACTGATTGGCGCCTTGATAGACGCGTCTGCTTTACGGTTGTTCGCTTGCTGAATACGCAGCTCGGCTTGCTCGATACTGCGCTTCGCCTGATCCAATTCAAGCTCGGATGCCTGTGCATTATGCAGCGTTTTATATTGGTCCTGCGCTTGTTCCAAGCCCAGCTGCTCCAAGCGGAGCTGAATGTCGAGATCGTCTGCCTTCACGCTTGCCAGAGTCTCGCCTTTGCTGACGGTGTCACCCTTCTTCACGTTCACTCGGCTCAGTTCGCCGCTCAGCTTCGGAATCACCTCGACAGATCGGCTTGCACTCGCTGTTCCAATCATCTCATTGGTCTGATTCAGCGCCCCCTTCTGCACGGCTGCCACCTGAACAGGCGTCTCCTTCTCCTGTGCACCCTGCATTGGCTGTTCTGCCTCCGGACTTCCGCATCCTGTTGCGGCTCCGAGCATAAGCAGAATGCTCCCCATAATCAGCCAACGTCTTCTCACTGCCATAATCGTCCCACTCCCCTTTTGTCTATTATTTATGAAATAATCCCCCTAGCATTTCAGCGCAGCCTACTTACTAAAGTTCTAGTTGTATGGTTTAGACGTAAAATATCAGCTGCTCCCCTTATGATAACACGAGAATGAACCACGGGTCATTCCATAGTGTGGATAAAAATGTGAAGATTGCATGATGTTGATTTTTCAGCTGCACCAAAAAACCTCGCCTCCAGCAAGGAAGCGAGGTTTTCACCTGTCTGTTAATTCGGTTGAAGCTGCGACATGAGCGTCTTCATCTCATCAATCGGACGATTGGCATCGTATGGGTATCGGTTCAGTACTTCGAGCAGCAATTTGTACCATTTCCCCTTGTTGCCGATCTTCGCCAGCATATCATCCATGGTAGCGATCAACTGCTTGTATTCAGGAATTTGCCCTGGTGAATATACCTCAAACTCGTAGAAAGAGTTGCCGAAGACGGTTGCCCGCTGGATGCCTTGGAACTTCACGTAGCGTGCTGGCGTTGTATCAAATTCGAGAATGTCCATTTTACCCTTGGACTCGATGATTCCGCCTTCACCGGAAATATTTCTCCAGTTCGTCTTGTCATCAGATACAAGAAGCTGATACTTCTCCGCATAGGCGCCTTCCCACTTGATAATTACCTTATTGATATCCTTGACCTCTCCCAAGTCTACAAGGAACCAAGCATCATCCACATACTTGCTGGCCCAACGAGTAGACGGATTGCCATCTACAGCCTTATCCGAGGAATAGTAAGGAAACTCTGGTTCCGAAGATTCCGTAGCCTTCTGCAAAGCCAGATTTTCCGTGCTGAGCAGCTCGATTGCTTTGTTGTAGATGACCACATTATCCAACATACCCTTAAATGCGTTCGTCTCGCTTCCAATGCGAAGCGTCGGCAAGACAAGCGTATTCATCTTTGGATATTGCATTTCCAAACGTTCCACATACTCATCAATATTGACGAATAGTGATACGCCCTTGTCATCGCCCTTCAGCAAGATATGGGTCCACTTGTCTTCTGGAACGACGTAATTGAAAGTACTGTCGTAATGCTCTTTGCTGAATCCAAGCTTGCCTGTCTTGCCCTGCTTCAGCTTCAAAGTGCCAACAGGCGATTCCATCAAGACAGCGTCATCTGGATTATCCTTGTCCGGCTTGATCCACATGGACGCGGTCCAACCGAACCCAATCGCATCAACTGGCGTCTCGATGTAGCTCTTGCCGCCGTTGAAATGCGCGCCCTGTTCATATTTCCCTTCTGTAATATCCACATTGACTGCCTTGCCATCAAAGCCATTGCCTGAGCTATCCTTGAATTTCTTCTCGAACATGTACTCCATAACGAGATTTTCTGGATTGTTTACTGTTATTTTGTGGGAACGATCCGCATTCGGCGCATCACCGATCACCTTTGTACGATTGTTAAATTGCGCAAAGGATTTATCATCGCGCGTTCCCGTCCACAGCTTCTCTGCTACGACCTGTATGCCAGGCAGCAATCGGATATGCGCATCGTCCATTGACAAGCCATTCGCTTCAGATACGTCATTCCACATCGAGAACATGCCACCCTTCACGCGCGGATGGCCAAGTGGCAGCGATGTGTTCTCCCACTTGTTCGGCTCCCACTCATCGTACAGGAATTGCGAATTCAAGTAGTTTCCGTATAGGGTAGGCACAATGTACATGTATACATTCTGCGAGTTGATGACATCATAGCCGAGATCCACCGCCTGCTGTGGCGCACCGTATGGCTCATACCAGATGTCCATCGTTGCGTCATTGCTAATCGGCGTCGTTCCGGTATATTGGGTCAAGCCTCCCCACATGTGCGGGTGCTTGCCTTTGCTGTTAATATGCTTCACAAGTGTATCCATGTACCAACGGTAGCGCTCGATATCCGGACCCCAATATTCATCCGTGCCAATATGCACTTCTGGCCCGACGAATGTTGGGTCACTTCCATCTATATACTCATTGAATAAGTTCTTGATGAATTCCACGGTTTCCGGCTTAGAAATATCCAAATGGGAATCGTCTCCAAGCGCCGGGTTGTAGGTCGTGAATACGCGAGAATGTCCGGGTGTGTCGATTTCAGGGATGATATTAATGCCATAGTCCATGCCCATGAGCTGCAAATCCTTGAATTCTTGCTTCGTATAATGCCCACTGGCACTTGCAAGTCCAGGATACGTCGTGCTTTCTAAGCGGTAAGCTGCACGTGTGCCATCTGCGAATGGCTCCCCGACGTCATCATTCAAGTGAATTTGGAACATGTTCATCTTGTACCATGACAACAGCTTCACATAATCGCGAAGGAAATCAACCGTGAAGAATTTGCGGGCTACGTCGATCATGAGTCCACGCTTCTCATACTTCGGATAATCCCTTGCTTCACCTCGCGGAATCGTCAAGTCCTTATTCTGCTTAATGATTTGGAGCGCTGTTCTTGTTCCGAAGAAAGCCCCCTTAGCTGATGAAGAGGTAATGGCTACGTAATCCCCTACCTTGAATACATTTCCTTCATCGCCAAGCCATGATAATGACGGATCAATCGACAGATACAGATCCCCAGATTTCGGCGTTCCAGAGACTACCGTAAGCTGGTATCCCGTCAGATCCAATACATCTGCGCTAGTCAGCTCTGCCGCCTTACGGAGCAAAGACTCATCCTTTGGATTGACTACAATTCGCGAAGATTTCTTTAGCTTGAAATTGCCCGAATCCCCATACCATTCGCGCAGAGAAGGGATTACTTCCGGCTCCGGGTTACGATCCGATGTCTGCTTATGCAAGCCTGGAACGATTACGGGGATACTTCCTGACAGCAGCTTCCGGTCTGGATTATTCTGATCCTCCACCTGAATCATCAGATTCACCTTGGCGTCTACTAGCGGTGTACGGATGTTGCCATCACGGTCGATGACAGGAACCCTGTCGCTGCCAAATACACTGACGCTGTAGCCTTCCGGCACTCCTGCAGTGGACCAATCGAGCTTCGTCTGTCCAGCTTGCACCGTGAGCGCTGCCGTCACCTTGTCAATGACAGATTGCAAGTCATTCAATTGATACACCTCAAATTCAAAAAAGGAATAGCCATACAGTACTCCATCGACAGGAGCACGCTTTACACCTTGGAACTTCACATAACGAGCTTCGAGGGAAGGGAAATCAACCGTCTCCACACCGCCCTTACATTGGATGGAACCATCGTTGTCCTTCACATTCGTCCAGTTCTGAGCGTCATCCGATACAAGGATCTTGTATGTTTCGGCCGGTGTTTGCCAGCGGATTACGACACGATCGAAAGCTTTTTTCTCTCCAAGATCTACATAGAACCATTGATCATCTTCCTTCGCCGAAGACCATCTTGTATTCCCTTTTCCGTCTACAGCCAGCTCAGGCCCCAAATAATCTACTTCATTACCGGAGGAAAAGGCTGGCTTATGCAGAGCTAGATTCGTTCCGCTAAATGTAGCATCCGCGAGGAGACGAGCAGCTTCCTCATTGGAGTCTCCAATCGGATTCGGAAGGATATTGCCATCCTTGTCATACACGACATCTGTAACGCTCGGCGGAGTCCCATCACCCTTATCTGGTTTAGATAGGACTGGGCCTTCATCTTGATGCTCCACCTTTACATTCTCCTGCCCGTTTGGTTGAGCGTACGCCTTAGGCTGCACTACTGTAAGCGTCGAGGTCATAACAACCATCAAACTGAGCAGCATCGAAACCGCTTTCAAATACATAGATCTCTTCATTATTTCCCTCCATCTCATCTAGTTATCGGATAGCATAGTCCCTCCTTCTTCCTCCCTCCAAGCTCATCTGCGCCCAATTTCGCAAACGCTTTCTTTTCCTTTCCTCTCTATCATATTACAAAAAAATGCAACTAGAAAGGAGGAACTTTCCAATTGCATTTCTTTTTTTGAATTTCTACTCCGGTATGAATCATTTTGCTCGCTGCTGTGATGCATGAATCGCTTGAGCGAACCGCGCTATTCCTAACCCAATTTCATCCTCATGCGGTCTTGCATACGTAAACCGGACATACCCTGGTTCTGAACCGTAGACCGTACCAGGATTATAGAGAACCCCTCCCTTTATGCTTTCCTCTAGCAATTTTGCATCATGAACGGGGGTTCTCACTTTGCACCATAAGTGCAGCCCTCCTTGTGGAAGGGAGTACGCCACCTCCCCCGGAAGTTCGCGCTGCAGCGCATCTATAAGCAAGTTCCGTTTCTTGAGGAGTTCCTGCCGCAGCCGTATCAAATGGCTGTCAAAATAAGTTTCCGACAGCAAACGTGCGGCGATCCGCTGCGGCAGCACACTCATTCCGAAGTCGATTTGCTGTCGTTCAGCAGCAAGCCGCGTGATAACAGACTGCGGGGCAACCATCCATCCGATCCGCAAGCCTGACGCTACAATTTTGGATAATGAGCCAATATAAATGACGGTATTGTTTGTATCAATCGATTTCAACGTTGGCGGTGGACTGCCTGTGAAGGAAGTCAGACTGAACGGATCATCCTCCACAATGGGAATGCCTAAGCTGCCGCAAATCTCAAGCAATTGTTCCCGTCTAGAGGGGTCAAGCACACGGCCCGTTGGATTATGATAATTCGGATTCACGAATATCATCCGTATGTTGTGCTCCCGATACAAGGACAATATCCCTTCCGGACATACCCCCTTCTCGTCTACAGGCAGGCGAAACAAGCGCAAGCCCGCCGAGTGAAACATCGGCAGAGAATAATAGTAGGAAGGATCCTCTATCGCGATCGCATCCCCAGGCTGAAGCAATCGGCGAGTTATTAAATAGAGCGATTGATGAGACCCTGATGTAACGAGAATCGATGATGCTGTCGTTCGAAAGCCGCGATATTGATGTAAAGAAGTGGACAGAACCTCCCGCAGCGGCACATAGCCCTGAGGATCGTCATAGCTCATGTCCTCATGCAGCAGATGCTCGCTCAAAAGCATCCGCATCTCTTCATTTGGCGACAAATCGGGTGACAGTTCTCCGCTGGCAAAGTCTATACAGTTGCTGCCCGAATCCAGTGCGGAACGAATCAATTCGGCGTATACAGGATCAGGCTGGACTAGCTTGCAGCTATCTAAATATTGATGCCAATCTGGCGTTTGTTGAGAGTCTGCCCCCCACTTCGACTTGCTTACTCGAGTACCACTACCGACCATGCTTTCAATAATGCCTGCAGCACGCAGCTCTTCATAAGCTTGAACGATTGTGCTTCGATTTACATGTATTTGCTCGGCAAATTTGCGTTCCGATGGAAGGACGCTTCCCGGAGAAAATTCACCGTTATAAATGCTGCGCTCAATATATGCGGCAATCTGCTGATATAGTGGTTGATTGCTGGAACGATCCGGTTGCCACATGGAAATACACCTCTTGCTTTCTTGGTCTGTGATTTTTATCACATATAATTAAGTATATCATTGCTCTTCGTGATCTCGTACTGACCCTTTTCATCGAAACGTTGTCAACTCTGTGTCAGTCTCTTGAACATGGATGACCCCGCCCTGTTGAAATGGATGGCGACATCCCCTCCAGTCTGCTCTAAGATAATGCTGAACGTGAGAACTTCACTTGACTGGCTGCCAGTGCCATATGACAAGAGTATGTACGATGTGTGCAATGATGTGTGCTGCGATGTACATACAGCCTCGTCAAGCTCATAACCTAACGCTTTTCTTAACGACTGAATCTTAACGAGTGCCACACTCACAGCACCACATAACGTGAAGACATTCACATTATTCGAATCTCACAGACCTTTTTCTTGTTCCACGACGATCACATTTTCATCACAAGGAGGCCTCTATGGATCAGGTCATTCTCGCGCGAATCCAATTCGCATCAACAACATTATTCCACTACATCTTCGTCCCCATGACGATTGGACTGGCGTTTTTAATCGCCGTATTAGAGACGCTCTATGTCGTCAAGGGCAAGGAGATTTATAAGCAAGCTGCCTTGTTCTGGAGCAAGTTATTTCTGATTAACTTCGCAGTTGGCGTCGTCACCGGCATTTTGCAAGAGTTTCAGTTCGGGATGAACTGGTCGAATTATTCCCGCTTCGTCGGTGATGTGTTCGGGCCATCGCTTGCCATTGAAGGTCTGCTCGCCTTCTTTATGGAATCCACCTTCATCGGCTTATGGGTGTTCGGCTGGGAGCGCTTATCGAAGCGCGTTCATCTCGCTTGCATCTGGATCGTCTCGATCGGTACCGTGTTGTCGGCGTTCTGGATCTTGACCGCCAACTCGTTCATGCATGCGCCTGTCGGATATGAATTCAACAATGGACGGGCAGAAATGAGCGACTTCTTCGCACTCATTACGAATCCGCAATTGTGGCTGCAATTTCCGCATACGCTGTTCGCCGCATTCGCAACCGGCGCCTTCTTCATGGCAGGCGTCAGCGCTTGGAAACTGCTGCGTGGACACAATCCGGACATGTTCCGCCGTTCGTTCCGCGTCTCGATTACCGTTGCCTTGATTTCGTCCGTCATCGTTGCCTACATTGGGCATGCACAGGCGCAGCATCTGCTCACTTCTCAGCCGATGAAGATGGCAGCGGCCGAGGCACTCTGGGATACGAGTGAGGATCCGGCACCGTTCACGTTATTTGCCACAATCGATACGGAAAAGAAAGAAAACTCGTTCAAAATCCAAGTCCCATATATGCTCAGTCTGCTATCGTACAACAAGCTTAGCGGCAGTGTGGAAGGGATGAATCAGATTCAAGCTCGCTATGAACAGAAGTATGGACCAGGAAATTATATTCCTTCGGTCAAAATGACGTTCTGGAGCTTCCGCATGATGGTTGCCGCAGGAGGGCTCATGTGCCTTGTCGGCATTTACGGCCTGATATTATCCCGCAAGAAGAAGCTGGAGCAGCGCCCATGGTTCTTGAAGCTGATGGTTGGCATGATCGCCTTTCCGTTCCTCGCCAATTCGGCGGGATGGCTTATGGCCGAGATGGGTCGTCAGCCGTGGGTTGTGTTCGGAGTTATGCGTACAGAGGACGCCATATCGCCGACAGTTACGGCGGAAGAACTTCTCTTCTCGCTCATTGCGTTCACGACCATTTATGCGGTACTCGCCATTATCGACGCTGTTCTCTTCGTCAAGGTGATACGTAAAGATGAGCTGATGGAAGAACCGGAGGAAGAAGATATGAAGAATTACGATCCATTTGATAAGGAGGTAAGGCATGCTATCGCTAAATGAGTTATGGTTCATACTCGTCGCCGTGCTGTTCGTTGGCTTCTTCTTCCTCGAAGGATTTGATTTCGGCGTAGGCATGGTCGCCAGGTTCCTCGGGAAGACAGATCATGAGCGCCGCATCATTATCAACACAATCGGTCCTTATTGGGATGCGAACGAGGTATGGTTAATTACCGCTGGCGGGGCTATGTTTGCCGCCTTTCCGGAATGGTATGCGACGATGTTCAGTGGCTTCTATATCCCATTCGTCGTGCTGCTGCTGGCGCTTATCGCGCGCGGTGTCGCGTTCGAGTTCAGGGGCAAGATGGATTATGGCGCTTGGAGGAAAGCGTGGGATGTCGCGATTTTCATTGGTAGTCTGCTGCCTCCTCTCCTATTCGGTGTCGTATTCGCCAATATCATTCGCGGTGTGCCGATTGACGGGAACAAAGAAATGGTTGGGAGTGTGCTTGACCTGCTAAATGGCTACTCCCTCGCTGGCGGTGTGGCCGTAGTCATGATATGCATTCTGCACGGGCTCGTCTTCATCACGCTGCGAACCACCGGCAACCTGCGGGATCGGGCACGGAAGGCAGCTCGCGATGTCAGCCCGGCAGTTGTCGTCGTCCTGCTGCTGTTCGCCATGATGACGTATGTCAGCACTGATATTTATACGGTTCATGGCAGCGGTTGGCTTATCCTGCCGCTGTTAGCTGGGGGCGCATTGCTCTTGGCCATGTCATTCATTAAGCGTGAGCGGGATGGACTGGCGTTCGCCATGACAGGAGCCGTTATCATTCTGTCGGCCGTGAGCATGTTCATCGGCTTATTCCCACGAGTGATGGTCAGCTCGATCAGCCCTGAGTTCAATCTGACGATTATGAATGCGGCTTCCGGCGCTTACTCGCTGAAGGTGATGACATATATCTCGCTGACGATTCTGCCATTCGTGCTCGGATATCAAATTTGGAGCTACTACGTCTTCCGCAAGCGGATCGATGATAAGGAGCATCTGGAGTATTAATAGGATTCTCGAATCAATACGCAAAATAATGAGTATTTCACCAATTAATATAAGCTTGCTATGCTCGAACCGTTACCTGAAAAAGGAAGGGTTAGAGTGAACTCGCGAAAGCTTGGTACAAGCGGATTATCTGTGAGCGAGATTGCTTTTGGGAATTGGATAACTCACGGCGCCCAAGTGGACGTTCATGCAGCCCAGGCTTGTGTACATGCTGCGCTGGAAGCTGGGATCACTACATTCGACACCGCAGATGTGTACTCAGATACACGGGCAGAAGCAGTGCTTAGACTCTCACGCTTTGATTCCATAACGTTCACGCAATGTATGGATAACCTCGTGCACTTGCTCTGGCTCTGGGAGCCACAATCCTGAGGACGCTTGTTCGAGACAACGCTCGGACTGGCGTTCTCGGATCACTTGCTTGACAGATTCAATAAATACGTGAGCCGCCCCGCCGCCAACAGTGCTGCCGAGCGAAGCCAGTTCTTCCAGACTGCCTGTCTTATCTTCGGTCACAACAGGATGATCCGGTTGCACCTCACCCAACGCAGCACGCTCATAGAAGGAGCGGACGAGCTCGGCGCTCTCCTTGCCCGAACCCTCGCAGATGACGAATGCCTGCACGACAAAGGCATGAGCTTGACGCCGCTGTGCAATGCCGCAAAACTTGATGCCGCCAATGCTGAGATCAAAATCGCCAGGGCAGTATGCGCCATCGATTTCACCCTTGTCGATCGTGTAGCCCGTGTTCTGCAGTGCAAGCTTGATCAACTGATACATGCGCTCATAGTCCGAGCGGAAGCATTTGTCGCCCATCCCTTCCTTCGGCAAGATCAGGGAAATGTTCACAACACCCAAATCGAGTGGTACGGCCGCCCCGCCCGTGCTGCGGACAGCCGTCGAGTAGCCAAGCGACTCCAGCCATTGCTGCGCCTCTGCCGCATGCGGCAATCTGCTGTCACGTAGTCCCATCACGAAGCCCCGCGGATGACGCCACAGGTGACATACAGCGGGCCCTCCCTTGCCTGTATGTCTGCACAGCAGCTCGTCCAATGCAAAAGGATACAGAATGTCGGGCTCCTCCAGATGCTGCGTGCGATCCAGCACGAGGATATTGTCTAATCCTTCTCCCATATGAAATGAAGCCGTACATTCCGTCATTTCTGCATCCCCCTTATCGATCATAAAACTACCGAACCTGTATACTCATCGGATTCCTAGAGTACGGATCAACAACACTATGCGTCATCTTGACCGTCCATTCGGAATTACCGGGCTAATTCTGAATCTATCCAATCTATAGGTATCTTAACATGGATGAGTTCGTTACGGAAAATAAGAGATTCATCGCTAATGCCCCTGACTTTTGCGCCTTTGCTAGACTCGTAAAAAATCCCTCCAAAGAATGGGTGACGCCCGTATGGTATTTGAACGAAGAGCGCCATGCCCGCCAAAGCAATGGGCGTTTTTTCGTTTCTCTAGCATTGCCTAGGAATCTCGTAAATTTCATAGAAAAAGCCCCAAATGGGACTTTTCCTTGTTTAGTTTCTTATCTGGAGATTCTGTACGTCATCGTACATACTTCCGTAAATCCATACGAATACAGTCTTACAAACCGATATGCCGGTTGCCCTTGCAGGGTCAGATTCAATCTCAACCCGAGACTTGCCGTCTAGCGCTGTATAGTCCGAAGAGAATTTACGGTACATAAAGGTTTTGCCTGTAACTGAGTTTTTATGGGAGGTAACCGAGAGCTCGAATGTATCTTGTTTTCAGTTGCCGCCCGTCTTCTCCAGTGTAACAGTCGTTACATGCTTGTTATTGCTATCGTAGATATGCGCTGCGGCCGTCTGTGCGCCCTTATATTGCTTGTTACTATGATAGATACATTCATAGCATCTCCGTTGGTCTGCACAACAACGGGGATTGTACTTTTTTTATAATTCCCCTCGAAGAAGTTATGAAACTTTCGAATATTGCGAGATTTAGATAAAAATGGTATATTGGTAATATATTACTTGGTTTATTTTGTATCAACTTCATCAATTATCACTAATTTGTAAGTGTTATCATTTTTGAAGTGTTCATAAGTTACAAGATAAGTTTTACCTACAACTAAAAGATTTTGAGTATTAAAAGTATCAAGAATTAATTTAAATGATTCTGCTTTAGCATCTAATGGGTTTTTCACAATAGCCCAAGGCTCATTACTGTTAGTTTTAGTTCCTTTTTCAATAATTTCAATAAAAGATGTAGTGTGAGCTGGTGAACTGTAATTTCTAAACAGGAAAAATAAAACGGCAACTATTAATGCTCCAGTTAAAATCAACTGTAAGGACTTTTTCTTATTCATCAAGTTTGTTCTCTCCTTTCAGTTATTTTATACAAATGAATCAACTTCATAATTGTTTTGAATTAGGTTGTGTAATTGATTCAAATAAAATTTTGAGGGGGCGATAATATAAAAATTTATTTTTTTGAAGTTTAAAATAAAATTACATCTGTAATTTAAGGAGGATAACAAGTGAAAAAAATGATCTCTCTGCTCACGGTATTGGCTCTTACATTCACTATCAACATGGGTACAACATTCGCCGAGAAAACAACATATACCGCAACCGAATTGGACACAATCTTAACTAAAGCGGAAGTTCCACAGACAATCCTTGAAGGAATGGATTATGATCTCAAAAACTTCATTGTTACAAATTCAGGTGAAGACCTTAAATTTGCCGACTCAACAACACAAGAGTACATCAGAGATCAAAAAACAAATTCATTAGTGAGTTCCGATCAAATGAAAACACTGGACAACATTCCTACTAGTGATTTGTCTCTGACATTACTTCATTTTGTAATTAATTATAACGGAACTAACATGGATGATGTCTACAATAGTTTTGAATGGAAGAAAAATCCTTCCATTTCTCCTGATGGAATATACAAGGATAATATCGCGATTGCTGTTCCAGACGGCTGGGAAGTTCAGTCTGGAAAATATGCGTGTGCAACTCAAACATATGATTACACAATTGCCAATGGATGGCAATGGACAGCTCCGGATAGTTCAACATGTAATAATGGACAACCAGTTCAGTATCACATGTATGGGGCAGCCTGGGAATTTAATAGCACAAAAGTTGCAGTACCTGGTTTTAAATTCAAAGGTACTTCCAAACTTACAATGAAAAAGAAGAATAGTACAGCGATAAACCGTGTCGTAGGAGCATATAATGAAGCAAAGAGTAATATTTTTGGAAGTTATAGCGTCACTATAGCATTTGGTCCAGCATCTGTTTCTTTCAGTCCAAATTCCGGTTCTAATAGCTACCAACAAATCGACCTTACTTGGTGATTAGGCCAAGTTCATTTCTTGATACGGCTACGCTATGTTATCGGCAAAGACAGAATTACGGCTACTGACGATTCGGAGCCGTAATTGCAGGAAGCCCAAGGGTGGAAATCCCCGGGCTTCTTTGCGATCTGCAGTACATTTGTATTACTTCATATCGAAACCAAAAGAGTGCATTCCCTCATACACTACATTGTGAAAAAATCGGTTTCGGGTATAACGCCATTATCCCATCTGTCAGCAGAAAAAATTGTATTAGACTGGGACAAGAAAATTAAGTCCTAGACTGTCGCTGTTTCATTGAACGATCGAACCTGTTCGTTTCATACTTCTTAGGGCACTCCTTAGCTCTTAATAGACATATCTTTGTCCAGTGTTAATTCATGAAATGATTTCACGCGTAGGTGTAAAAATGGGGTGAACAATAATGTACAAGCCGAAGCTAACAATCCAATGCCACCCGCCAATAAAGCGAACCGTAAACCCATTGCCCCGCCTATCATCCCACCAATTAACGAACCAAGCGGTAAAGAACCCCACGAGATAAATCGAAAAGTAGCATTCACGCGACCTTGCAGGGCATCGGGAACAATTACTTGACGTAAACTGATGGTACTAATGCTAAACATGGAGACACCCATTCCGAAAAGAAGCTGTCAGAGCATCATAATCAACGCAATACTTAATTCTGATCCTACTGCTAATGGAGCAAGCAAACCGCCACTTGCTGCGAGCGTAGCGGAACCCACAATTGTTGGACCTACTCCAAAACGACTTACAGCCCTTTGGGCAAGAAGAGAGCCAAATAGGTACCCTACTCCTAGCATTCCATAAATGATGCCAAGAATGCTCGCACTGATTTTGAGTTCTTGCGATGCATATAGAACATAAACACTAAAAATAACGTTCCAGGAAAGGTTAAATACTGTTGAGCAGCGCACCACTCCCCACAGCAACGGTCTTGTGTAAACCGTATGCAGCCCTTCTTTCATTTCCAGCCACATGTTTTTTTGTTTTTTCGCATCTGTCACGACTGTCTCCAACTTGCGAATCCGGGCTATGTACACAGCGGATACAAAAAAGGATACCGATGTGAACAATATTGCAAAAGGAGCGGTGATTAACTGTTCCAGTCCGCCTGATAAACCCGGCCCAGCAATTTGTGCGGTAGATTTACTTACCTCTAGTTTGCTATTCCCATCAACAAGCTGCTCCCTGCTCACAATGGAAGGCAAAAAGGATGTATAGGCAACATCAAAAAAAAACAGTACAGATACCCACTATGAAGGCTACCAAATATAGAACTTTCATATTCAGGAAGTCGGTTAAGGCTGTCAGCGGCACAATGAGCAGTAATGCACCCCTGAAAAAGTTAGCGGCAACAAGAATTGGTCGCCTTTGAAATCTGTCTATCCATACACCAGCGAGCAAACCGAAAATGATAAATGGCGCATACTCGGCAAAACCAAGCAACCCCATTTGCATGGGACTGGCGCCTAAATAGAGAGCTGCCACTAATGGCATTCCTAATAATGCAACCTGAGTCCCAAACTGGGATGCAGTTTGCCCGATCCAGAGCCTGCGAAACTCTGCGTTAGTTAACAATCCTTCCACCATGTTACTCATACTCGTTCCCCCATTCTTCGACACAACTTGTAGTATAGGGGAACTTACGTTTCAAGATCATGCGCTTTCATTATCGCAAATATAAGAGCAAAAAAACCGCTTAGACATGCCGCTAAACGGTTCTTATTCCTACATGTGAATCCACTCTATCATCTCCTGAACAGCTCATAATTTCACTCAAGTTCACCAGCACTTGCTTGTCTACGTATTTTCCAATCGGCAACCCGCTCACATTCAAGTCAATCAAATCGGCCCCTTTACCGGACAATAGCTCTGTAGTAGTGGTATTCACATACTTCTCCGCACTTCCTTCTTGATTGGAGCCCCCCCTTGGCTGTATTCCTTGATTTGAATATCCACATTAGGATGCTTCGCTTCATACATTTTCTCAGCCTGAGCACCTTCCTTCATCCGTTCAATCCAGTGCTCGATATTGATATCTTTCTTGAAAAAAGGGCCCTCCTTGGTAAGCTTACAACCTATATTGCCTCGTTCACCCGAAAAGGTTCGGTTCTTTTCTACTTTTTTTCTTTGTATTCGATTATATCTCTAATGAAACCCTGCGTAGTCGGCATTCACACGGTTCAAAAGCAGCAGACCATAAGATAAGAAAGAAAAACATTGGGTTGTGTTTCTCCTGCTTAGTGCTTGTACGAACGGAGTATGGTAAGAACATAAGCAAAAAGACGTGAATGAGAAATTTTCTTCTCACGCACGCCTTGTTCACTTCAGCATCAGGCACCGATTATAGGGTACGGAACTTCAACTTGGTGCAATCAATAAGGAACGAATACGTTCTTGTCTCCTTCGCTCCTTTTACGGATAATGCAAGCGACAAATTGACAATATCTCGATCCTGCAAGCCTTGATTGCGGATCCAGCCATGCAGTTCCTTCTTTGGACGAATCGTTTTGTTCGAAAAGTCCGGATTATCTAAGGAAATCTCGACCGCTTCTGCTGTTCTACCTTTAACGCCGATGTTCGCTTTCGTTATTACTTTTTGCATATCAAGTGTAACCTTGTCTTTATCCGAATTGTTTGTAATCGTCACTTCGAAGTCCGTAGCCTTTTCCGTAACCCGAATCGAATGAACCGTAACCTCTACTTCGTTAACCGTATAGCTTACTGGCAGCTTGTCCTGCTTCTTGTCACTGCTGCCATGGTTCACTCCCGTTTTCTTACGATTTCGATTCTCGACCTTCGTCATACCACCATGATCGATAGCGTCTGTATTAGCATTCTTAGGGATATCTTTATCCATCGGCGTAACCTGTACCGTTCGATCGCCCATTGCCCCCGACAGCTCTCGCACTGGAAGATGATCATCTATCGATACAGGCTTGTCGATCGACAGTTTCTTTCCTTCCCCATCAAGTCCATGCTTCTCAGCATTGGCGATTATCGCCGAAGTACTTAATGCGATGCCCGTAAACAAGATAGCGCCACATAGGAAGCCCGTTTTCCATGTCTTCATGCTGTATCATTTCCTCTCGTCTCTTTCTTCTTCCGATTCGTCGCATATCACTTATCTATTCGTTCATTCACATCGTGCTTCCATCCGATAGTTCTTATTACCCGTTCCATCCCTCAACATGTATCTCTAGGGTTTCGTCCTGCTCTGCCTTATAGCTGCGTTCGACGCGAGCCCCCGCTCCATCTACCTCCACGATTCCGTCTGCACGACTCACTTGGAACAGCCAATCTGTATGCAGCGGGATGCGCAGGCGTGTCGCATATGCATCCGTGTTCGGATCGTACGTCAATGGGAACCAAGCGTACAGCTTGAGATCCTGCGGCGTACCAGGCGGCACATGGACAATGATCTCCAAGTCAACATGTGTACTGAGCTCCTCCACGATTCGCAGTGGCATCGAGGCTTCACAACAACCCTCAAATTGCACCGTTACTTCCGTAACGCCCGGGCGAAGCGGAATAACCGTGCCATCATCTCGAACCTGCGCGATATGCTCATCCTCTACACGGTATGCGGCACGAAGTGCTGACATCTTGAAGCCGGAATCGAACTCGATAATCGGATTCAGCCGGCACGGAGGCCCTTCGATCCCAACCACTTGATCCCCATGCAGCGTAAGCGAGCAAGCCTTTCCACGCTTGCCGAAGAAGTGAAGAAGCGGCGCAGACACTCTCGCTGCCCAATCCTTCTCTACGTGCGCCGCACCGGGCTCATAGAGGTAGACAAGCTCGTCATCTGCTTTGTAGCCGATGCTAAGCAATTTTTCCGCTGCTTCGCGCACATGCTTCTCCATGACCAGCAGCCCTTCACGGCTGCCGAGATCGATCCAAATTTTCTTAATGGACTGCTTGGCGGTAAAGGTATGGTACAACGGCACTTCTTCCAAGGTTTCGGGATAAACGCAATACAAATAAGGCGAGATAATCCCCAGCATGCCGAATACGTCAGGACGCCGCAGCCCTATATGATACGTCACCTGCCCACCTCTTGAAGAGCCCATTAAGGCCGTATGCTCCGGTTCCGGTCGCGTGCGGAATAAGGCATCCACATAAGGCTTGACCTCTTCAATCAGGAAGCACTCATACTGATGGCCTCGCGGTTGGACTGCAAACTTGTCGTCCTGATAACGAACGCCTTCCAAGTCATGTGTGAACTCATCTGCCCGCTCCATCCCCATATTCGGAATGCCGACAATGATGATCTCTTCCATGCGCTGTTCGGCAATCAGCTTATCGGCGGCAGCGTGCACATTCCATGAATAGCCGTTGAAGGCCGGATGGAAAATATTTTGACCGTCATGCATGTATAAGACTGGATACCGCTTGTTCGGGTCTTGTTGGTAGCTCGGAGGAACATAAATGAACAGTTCTCTATCGTTATTCAGATATTCCGAGTGAAATGTTTCAACGCGCAGGATGCTTGATCCGTACTTCGTGCTCATCGCTCCTCCACCCTTTCCGTCGCTAGATCAATCCAATTCTCGACTTCGTAATGCAGCTCCAAACCATCCGTTACTCTAAATTTGCGATACGGCACTTCATGACCGTAACGATCCGTTTCATGTTTGCCCAAGCCACGTGAAATCCGGAACTCGAACGCCATATCCCGTGGCACCTTGAACGTGCCCCCATATTGCCCAGCATCGATTATCGGCAGCTCGATCCCTGCATACAGCCTTTCGGTAGGCGGCGTATTTTCGGGCACCTTTACAACCAACGTAACTGCAGCCGTCTCCGAAAGATACGGAATGACTGTAATCTCTGCATGTGCTGTGAGCTGATCATGATGATAGATGACGCGCGTCTTGCCCGACCGCTTCGGAATGAGCGTTCCATCCACGGTCACTTCTAGGATGCGAGGATCGGCCACTTCATACCGGGCGTTCAAATCCGTCATAACAAAGCCGCTGTCGTAATGAACGACCGCATTGAACCTTTGCGTCGGCCCCAGAATTCCAACCACATGGGAACCATGCAATTCAGCATGTACAGGCGTTCCGATATCACCGAAGAAATAAAGGAGCGGCGCATGAACCCTTGCGGCCCAATCCTTCTGAGCGTGTCCGGAACCGACGGCATAGTAATACATCAGATCATTCCCCGGCTCATATCCAATACGAACGAGCGTGTCTACGACCTGCCGGACATGCTTCTCCATAACGGTGAAGCCTTCCGCATCACCGACATCCATCCAGATCTTGATATCCTTCTTTTCCGAATAGATATGACTTAGCCAGCGATCCTCCATCGTATCCGGATTTACACTGACAACGAACGGACATAAAGCCCCGATCATGCCGAACGTATCCGATTGGCGGAATCCGATATTGTAGGACACCAAGCCGCCAGCGGATGACCCCATCAAAGCCGTATGCTCCTTGCCTGGAAGTGTCCGGTATTCTCGATCGATATAAGGCTTCACTTCCTCTACGAGAAACTGCTCATACATCTCGCCTTGATTCGCTGTGTTGAATAGGTTATGCCCGTCCGGATTGGCATGCATGTACTCCGCAATCCGTGCATCTTCAATATGGGAAATGGCAACCACGATGATTTCCTGCATCCTGCCTTCGGCAACAAGACGATCAACCGTAAGATGGACATCCCAGGAGTCTCCCTTGTGATCCGCGAAAAAGGCATGCTGCCCATCGTGCATATAGAGCACGGGATACCGCTTCTGTTCGTTCGCCGAATAGCTCGGAGGCAAGTAAATAAATACTTTTCTTCGATTAGATAAGATGCTCGAATAAAATTCGTCAATCTGAATAAGACGTGATGAATCCACTACGCATTTCTCCTCATATATTGATCTACGAGGAGACTGGTAATTTCAAAAACTTCTCCTCGTGCACAAACTCCACATCATCAATAAAGCTGTTCATAACGCCTACAAATGAATCGTATCTACTCAAGTCGAAAGTGACCCTCTCTGTATCTTGACCGAGAATTTCGGGACAGTGGCACGTACACCAAGCAATCAAGTTGGGATGGACTTTGGCGGCTTCATTGGCAATAAATTCATTCAGTACGATGCCCGGCTGGCCATCGAACTTGGTCAAAAAGGACTCCATCCCCTGGCTGTGTTCATATACATGAATCCGTTCTTCCGGCAAGCCCGATGCCTGCCTGATGACATCCGACCATTGGTTGTTGTTATAGCGATCCATGATGAGAAACTGCGGAACTTCATTCAACAAATCGCAGGATCGTTGAAAGCCCGCTTCCACATCAGGCATAATTTTATGAAAAAGCGAGTCTTCAATATAACTGTCCACGACAAACACGGGAATCCCGAAGCCAAAGTAAGGCGTAATCGTCGCAAATCGCTCCTGATCCACATTGATTAAAAATACGCCGTCCAAATTCCGTTCCATAATAACCTTGTATGACGGTTCCGTATTGTCGATTTGCATATAAATAACATGATAGCCAAGCGCACTGCATTGCTGTTCGATCTTACTTATCGTTTTGGCATACTTCAAATCTGAGCCAAAGCTTTGTTGATCGTCCTTGAATACCAGAATTCCAATCAAGCCCGACTTCTTTACTTTTAAAGAGCGGGCTGTTCGGTTCGGCACGTATTTGAGCTGCTGCGCGATTTTTAACACCTTGACGCGCGTCTCATTCGAAATCGATTGATTCTTAACGTCATTCAATATATAGGACACAGTAGCAATGGACACACCCGCTGCTTGGGCGATATCTTTTATCGTTGTCTTCTTCATCTTATTCGACCTCGCTCGGCTTAGACTTAAACGTTTAAGCCAATTAAAGCATACCGCCCATAGGGTGTCAATTTAGCCCTAGTCTCCCGCAGAACATATCTAGTCGTAGCTTTATTTATCTTGATTCAGTCATCAATACCATCCAGCCATACGCAGGCAAGCTAATCGCAACGTTGTTATTTTCCAACGTAAATGATCCATCTCCGAGCATCGAAGGTGATAACAACAACGAATCATCCAGCTCCAACGAAAAGGAGAACGCTCCTGCCTGCTCGCTATTATTGAAGCAAATATACATTTGCTCGTCAGCATGCTGTCTTCGGATGACCAAGTGATCTCCAGATGCATAAACGAATCGGAATGAGCCTTGCCGCAGTGCTGGATGGGCGGTTCGCAAAGAGATCAGTTCCCGATAAAAACGCAGCAGTCCGCCATTCTGCTTATCCTCTTCCCATACCATGGGCTTCCGGCAATCCGGATCCGGCCCGCCTGTCATGCCCACTTCGTCCCCGTAATAAATGCATGGCGCACCCAGGAATGTGAACTGGAACAGCGCTGCAAGCTTCATTTTGCGTTCATCTTGAGCCATGGTTAACAAACGCGGGGTATCATGGCTGCCCAATATCGTGAAGGTAGCTTCACCTACTTGCTTCGGATAGTCAGCCAACAGCCTGTTCACTTGATAAGAGAACTGTTCCGCATCGATTGTCCCTTTTGCAAAGAAATCAAGAATAGCCTCCGTAGCCGGATAATTCATGACCGCGTCAAACTGATCGCCGCGCAGCCAAGGCATCGCATCATGCCATATCTCACCCAAAATATAAAAGTCCGGCTTCAATCCTTTGCATGTTCTGCGGAACTCGCGCCAGAAATCATGGTCGATCTCATTCGCAACATCCAATCTCCAGCCATCGATATCGCATTCCTGAATCCAATATTGCGCGACTTCAAGCAGGTAGGCTTTGACTTCGGGATTGACCGTATTCAGCTTCGGCATGTGAGATTCGAAGGCGAAGCAGCGGTAAGATGCTCTCGGCTCCCGCACGAGCGGAAATTGCTCGATATGGAACCAGTCCCGATAGCGTGATGCTTCCCCATGCTTCATAACATCCTGGAACGGGGCGAACCAATAGCCGCAATGATTGAATACCGCATCCAAGATAACGCGAATCCCCCGGTCGTGGCAGGCCTTCACCAGTTTCTTCAACAGGGCCACGTCGCCAAACTGCGGATCCACCTTCAAATAATCCGTCGTGTCATATTTATGATTCGTCTTTGCCTCGAACAACGGGGTAAAGTAAATGGCGTTAACGCCAAGCTCGCTGATGTAATCCAGACGATCCAACACCCCATGGAGATCACCGCCGTAGAAATCATCCTGCCCCGGATCGTAGGCTGTCCAAGGCCGCACCTGTTCAGGATCATTGTCAGGGTTCCCGTTGGCAAACCGATCAGGGAAAATCTGATAGAACACCGCATCCTTCACCCACGCCGGCGGCTGTAGCACCTCGCTTGACCATAAGAACGGATAGTCGAAAAACGTCAGTGGATCAGCTGGCTTTTCGGCAACGAATCCCTTTTCCGTATACCATATCGTCTGCTCGCCCGCAGCTAATTCAAAGGCATAACGAAGCCGCTTGTGCGGAGGAGCTACCTCCACATGCCAATAATCGAACAGTTCGTCACTACCCATGATGAACATGGCAGCTTCCCTTACGGTCTTGTCCCAATCGTATTTATCACCATACAGAGCTGTGACTGACCGAAGATCGCCTTTCTTCGCGCGCAGCCGGATATGGATCGTGTCGTTATCGTAAGAATAGCAATATGAATTTCCAGGTCTGTGGTAAATCGCTTCCAGTAACATAACAAACTCCTTTTTGTCGCTTTTGATCACGAAGATTATTCAGGATGTAAACTCGGCTTCGAATCTTGCATTCACTCTCGAAGAGCGTATTCTTTCGAAGTATGTTTCTTCCAGAAACATTTTAGCTGCTCATGTAGTCTCGCCTACATTCCGCTGCTCTTTACAAGCTTTGCGCAGCAAAGCTCACTTCGGAAGCATAAGCTTTGAGTTCTTGCAACCTTCTCGGTGCTGAAAACCGACTTTCAAACACTAATTTATGGTCGCTTTTGATCACGAAGATTGCTCAGGATGTACCCTGTCGTCAGCCTTTGTCTGCACCTGCCGTCATCCCATGAATGAGATACTTCTGGAAATACATGTACAGGAACGTAATCGGCAGCGCTACAAGAACGGCGCCAGCAGCGAAGGTCGTAAAGCTTGAATTCGTCTCGTTCGCCACCATGTTGTACAAGCCTTGGGCTAGCGTCATTTTCTCAGATGATCTGAGCACGATTTGCGGCAGGATAAAATCCATGAATGGCGTAATGAAGCTGTTCAATGCAACAAACGTAATTGCAGGCAATGACAGTGGAAGTATGATTTTGAACATCGTCTCCAGGTGGCCCGCGCCATCAATATAGGCCGCTTCCTCCAAGCTTTTTGGGATCGTGTCGAAATGGCCCTTCATGACCCAAGTTCCCATCGAGATAGAACCGCCCGCATAGATGAGAATGAGACCCAAATGCGTATCAAGCAGCTTCGTCTGCATCAGCAGCACGAAGATCGCCATGATGGACAGAAAGCCTGGAAACATTTGAAGAACGAGCAATGTCATTAACCCTTGCTTTCTCCCTTTGAATCGAAATCGTGAAAATGCATAGGCCGTCGCTGCCACCAATGTCGTTGACAATGCCGCATTCGCAAGAGCGATCGTAACCGTGTTCGAAAACCATAGCACGAAATCCGTATTTCGAATCAGTTCCGAATAATGAGCAAGCGTGGGCTGATCAGGAAACATTCGGCTTACCATTAAGGAATTGCCCGGGTTAAGCGAAGTTCCGATTACCCAAACCAACGGATATACCGTTGTCAGGAGCAGCACGGCAAACACCGCGTAAATGCCCGCCACGACCAAGTTGTTCAAAAATTTAGACATTTAGACCATATCCTCTTCTTGAGTTATCTTCATCCGCCGATAGTTCCATAAGGAAAATACGGTGATAAAGACGAACATAATGATCGAGACAGCAGAAGCCATATTGAACTGGCTTTGATTCAACGTCATCTTGAATATCCAAGAGATTAAAATATCCGTGCTGCCCGCGTAATAATAATCAGGCTGGGTAGGATTGCCGTCCGTTAGCATGTAGATCAAATTGAAGTTATTGAAGTTAAAAGCAAATTGCATGATTAAAATCGGTGCCGTCGCCGCTAACACGAGCGGAAGCGTCAGCTTGACGAATCTCTGCGTTCCAGTAGCTCCATCCACAGCAGCAGCTTCGTACAAATCACGCGGCATTGTCGTTAATACCCCTGACATCAATGCCATCAGGAACGGAGTGGAGAACCACAAGTTCACGAGCAGAATCGTAAACTTGGCCATTGTCGGATCAGACAACCAAGGTACTGGCTCTAATCCGAGCTTGGTGATCATATCGTTCACAGGCCCGAACGAACCGTTCAGCAGCACCCTAAATACCAGAATCGATATAAATTGCGGAACCGCCCACGGCAAAATGAACATCGTACGCCAAAACTTTTTGAATTTCACTTTGGGATGGTTCACCATCAATGCTAGCAGAAGCCCACTAAAAAAGACGGACACCGTAGAGGCCGCAGCCCAGATGACGTTCCACACCGAAATGCCGAAGAAGGTGTTGCGCCACGCTTCTTGTGTAAATAAATCATAAAACGAGCTTAGCCCCGTCCAATCTACTAAGTTCCGGTCGGGAATATGGTTCGGAGCCGAATAATTCGTGAAGGCAATCAGCACATTGAAGATGAGCGGCACTACCGTTACGAACAGCACGAAGCAGATAGAAGGCAGCAGCAGCAGATATGGGAAATGCCGAAGCTTCGTCTGCTTGATGGATTCGATGAACCCCGGAGCAGGGTGTCCTTCATCCCGCAATGCTCCGTTTCTCTTTGCGTCATAAATATTCAGGACATAGCACCCGGCGAACAAGAGAATAAGCACCAACGTAATAAGTCCTTCAATCATCATGAAAATAGAATGATCGCCTTTGAACACTTGTCCGGCAACCACCTTCGTAGGCGCGTCGCCTAACGTTATCAGCCCTCTTATTCCTCGATAAGCAATCGGATAGTAGATCCAAAAGAATAACTGTGCCGCGATCATCCACAGCAAGCCCTTCATATACTGCTTGTTGTACAGCTGGCCTAATCCGATACACACAGCGGAGAATACAGCCGCTTTCGTCCGATGCCGACGGGCACCTGTTGTCAGTTCCATTCGGAAGACCGCCTTCGTCGATTTTTTTAGATGTAGTTCAAAAAGTCAGCTTTTGATTACAATGTGATTGAGCTATTTTTTTGTCTGAATCGCTGTATTGATCTGCTCGACTGCCTTCTTTAAAACTTCGCCTGGTTGTTGATTGTCATTCCATATTGCAGCAAGGGCGGCCCCCGCCGGTACCCATACGTTGCCCATTTCTGGGATGGACGGCATTGGAGCAGAATGCTTCGTTTGTTCCAGAAAGGCAAGTGCGTTCGCATTCCCCTTGATGCTCGGCTCCTCCATCATGTCTTGTCTCGGCGGCAGTTGTGTTGTCATTTCATATCGCTTGACGAGATTTTTGCGAGAAGTCGCATAGCTCGCGAACAGCTTCGCAGCAACCGGATATTCGGTATAGGAACTCACATACAGCGCCCGGATGCCGGACATGCTTCGTGGATGTTCTCCATTAGGCAGCAGAGGAAGCGGCGCCACTCCGAAATCGATGCCCGCGCTCTTCACGTCCGTCATGAGCCAAGGCCCTCCTATGATAGCAGCTGTTTTCCCTTCCATGAAAAATCCGGTAATGATATTGTCGTTCATATCGTTGCTGTTGACAGGCAGTATTTTTTTCAAAGATTGAAAGAACTCGGCTCCTGCAATCGATTCCGCATTGCTCAAGCCGATATCGCCAGCATCCTTCCCTCCATTGCCAAAGATGTATCCCCCGTAGCCTGCTAGAAACGAGTAAGATTGATATAACTGACCTACATTCCACATAAAGGCGTACTGTTTGTTTTTTGGATCGTTATACGTTTCAGCGAACCGAATGAGCTCTTGGTAAGTGGCAGGAGCTTTACTCAGCAGTTTTTTATTGTAGTACAGCGCATACGTATCGATTGCGGTTGGAAAACCATAGAACACCCCATCATAGCTGACACCCTCTAGGGCGGAATCCATAATTTGATGTTTCATTTGTTCGTCGTATACATCATTTTGCAGCACGAGCCCTGCCATGACTGCATTCCCCAAATGATCATGCGGCGCGGAAAACACGTCGGCTCCGATTCCGGCCGGTCCATCTGTCGTCAGCTTCGTGACAGCGTCGATTGACGGAACCGCCACTACTTTTACACCAATCCCATATTCCTGTTCGAAATCTTCTGCGACCGCTTTCAAAAAATCCAGTTCAGGCCCCTTCGATTCCCATACAAGCAAATGGGCTCCCTTCTCCGGCTGCAATCCGGCTTGCCCTTCTCCCTGATATGCATTCTTCCCTCCAGCTTCCGATGATGTTGAGGTCGCATGCTGTACGCCGCAAGCCGAGAGCAGCATCATGATGCACAATGAGACCATCAACATTGAAATGAAGAAGCGTTTAGACACTTTCTTCCCCTCCCATCTATTGGTTGTTGTTAACTTAAACGTTTAAGTAATTTCAGTAACATGATAACTTTAATTGCCCGATGCCGTCAAATAAAAATTGTGGAGCCAGGGACAACATGAAGAAAATAAGCTGTTGTTCGTAGTAAGTTCCAAAAACAAAAACCCCCGTATCCGCTAGGGACACGAGGGCTATGACGATATGAATGTGGGTATTAGCAATCAAAATACAAGCTATATTCTTGCGGATGGATGCGGATCGCTACGGATTTGGCTTCCTTGCGTTTGATATGCAAATAATTTTCGATAAATGCTTTGGTAAATACGCCGCCTTCAAGCAAGAATTCATAGTCAGCTTCAAGCGCATCAAGTGATTCTTCCATCGTCGCTGGAACGCTGCGAATCTCACGCTTCTCCGCATCCGACAGTTCGTAAATATTGCGGTCATACGGCCCATAGCCAAGCACTGTAGGATCCAGCTTGCGCTTGATTCCGTCGAGACCTGCCATCAACATCGCAGCAAAGGCCAGGTATGGATTCGCCGTAGAATCCGGTGTACGGAATTCAATCCGACAGCCCTTCGGTGTAACCGCCGCTACCGGAATACGTACAGCCGCAGAACGATTGCCTTTCGAGAACACAAGATTTACAGGCGCTTCATATCCCGGCACAAGTCGCTTAAAGGAGTTCGTGCTCGGATTCGTCAATGCGATAAGCGCTGGCGCGTGGTGCAAAATTCCGCCGATATAATGCAATGCCATCTCGCTCAAGTTCGCATAGCCGCCCTTTTCATAGAACAACGGTGTATCGCCGTTAAAGATCGATTGATGCACGTGCATCCCGCTTCCGTTATCACCGAACAGCGGCTTCGGCATGAAGGTCGCTACTTTCCCGAAGCGGCGTGCCGTGTTGTGCACAATATATTTATACTTCATCAGGTTATCTGCAGTACGCGTCAGTGAATCAAAGCGGAAGTTGATCTCGCCTTGCCCTGCCGTTGCAACCTCATGGTGGTGACGTTCAATGCGAAGTCCTGCTTCTTGCAGCAGGCTGCACATCTCACTGCGCAAGTCTTGTTGTGTATCGATCGGCGCTACGGGTACATATCCGCCTTTTGTATGAATCTTGAAGCCCAGGTTCCCTCCCTCTTCCTTACGGTTCGTGTTCCAAGAAGCCTCTTCGGAATCGACGAAGAAGGAAGAACTGTTCATTGTATTCTCATAACGAACATCATCGAAGATGAAAAATTCAGATTCTGGCGCAAAGTAAGCATCCGTGCCTACTCCTGTGGTTGCCAAATACTCTTCCGCCTTCTGTGCAATGCTGCGAGGATCACGCTCATAACGCTCGCCGTCAGGCGTGAAGATGTTGCACATAATAATGAGCGTCGGACGTGCCGTAAATGGATCGACATAACTGCTCTCCGTATCCGGCATCATGACCATATCGGATTCTTCAATTCCACGGAAACCCGTAATCGAGGAACCGTCAAACGCAACGCCGTTCTCGAACGTGCTCTCATCCACTTCGGATGCAGGCAAGCTGATATGATGCGCACGACCTAACAGATCGATAAAACGAAAATCCACATACTCAATTTGTTTCTCTTTCATTAACTCCAACACGGTATTGACTGACATCTCGATTCCTCCCCAATCCGAACATTTCATATTCTTTTCATCCGAATGTTCACTTTGTATTATTTGTTGAAATTATTATATGTAGCTGGATGCTCTTTCGTCAATATTCATGTAAGGTATTTTTTTATTATATGTAAGATTATCTAACATTAAAATTTATTTCATTCCCTACACACCTTAAATACTCCTGATCATTCCGGTATATTTTAGACTAACTTCATCAATACCTGATCGTTTGAACTAATTTTTATCAACACACTACGTTTCGGTACATAACCTATCATTCATTTTATTTGCACAATCACACATATAGATAAGTTTTATCATTAAAAATTTCAGCTGCTTCAATTCCTTACTCGTCTAAGAAATCATCTTTTATATCCGTATTTTTTCATGCTTTCACCAGCATCAACTTTTACACCTGGAGGTTCATCGATCAATCTTCATTCCTGAACGCATTCGAGATTTCCGAAAGCAACAGAACTACAAAAGTGATTCTGATGTTATCGTTTAATTGAGGTAATTGAGGATAAATAAAAACAGGATGGGCAAAAAATCGCTCCATCCTGTTACGTCTATGATTCTTTATAATTCTTCGCGGTAATGACAGTTTCAAATTCAAAGGTTTCTGGCAGATGGTCGGCGTAAGAGTACTCAAAGGTGCGTCCGTCAGTCAGGTAGGCTACCTGTTCGACCCGCATCAGGAAATCCTGATCCTGCACGTCCATAAACTGCTTTTCCCTTTCATCTGGGCGAACTCCTTTGACCCGGACAATCGATGTCCCCACTTCAAGACCAAGCTTGTTTTGTATGTGCGAGTAAATTGACTGCTCTAGAACCGAAGCTTCAACACCTGGTATGATCGAAATCGGCATCCATGTATGCTCCATAATCGTTGGAATACCGTGAATGATGCGGAGGCGGATGATTTTATAGACAAAATCGCCGACTGCAATCCCCAATTTTCCGGCAATGGTTTCATCTGCGCCGACAATCACAAACTCGATGATCTTGCTTTCAACCTCACTGCCGTATACAGCTTTCGTACCGGTTAAGGTCTGAATCATTCGCGCCTTCTCCTGCTGATGCCAATCCTGTACCACCGTTCCACTGCCCCGTCGGCGGATGATGTAGCCGTCACGAACTAACAGATCCAACGCCTTTTTGATGGTGAGAACCGACACACCGAATTCTTCAGCAAGGATCGGGCTGCTTGGGATTTTCTCATTGACTTTATACTCACCGTCTAAAATCTGCTGTTTGATTTTTTGGTAAATGGCGAGGTATTTTACTTGCGTAGACCCGCTTGCCATTTCCTCGCCTCCTATGTGCTGGATGTTCTGCTTAGACACCTTCTATTCATTCAACTGCAATGCTTCAAGCTTATAAACGGAAGGGGATGGTGCTGCAAATCCGTTCTCCAAGATTTCCATGCTTGTTATCGCTTCTTCGTCTTTCACAAGCTTTGCTGCGCCCTGTACGATGGTTTCATACGCTGCATCATAGAAACGACCGTAATCGCCAAGCGGAGTTTTGATTTGTTTTTCAATCCAATCACCGTTCGCGTTCCGGTATTTTGCAATGCCATAGTATATCGGTGAATCTTCACCAAAGCCTGCACTCTCAGGCATAATGCCTGCTTTCAGATCATTTTCCTGCTGATCTTCACCGTACTTGATGAATGAGCCATTTGTTCCGTGAACGATAAAGCGCGGATAATCTTTTGCTACGACATGGTTGGTTTTCAGTTTAACTTTCAATTGGTGTCCGTAATGAAGATCCACATCGAAATAGTTATCAATCGCACCTGCCACTTCATTATTGCGAATATCGTAGGTCACCACATCTGGACGTCCGAATAGCGAAACCATGCGATCCATCATGTGAATACCCAATCCATAGAATGAACCTTCTTCTTTCGCACCTTCGCGGCTGATTGAACCAGGACGGAAATAATCAATATGCGATTCAACTTCCACAATGTCGCCAAGGAAGCCTTGTTCAACGACCTGCTTCACAGCTAAGAAATCACCATCGAAGCGACGGTTTTGGTAAGGCATCACGACTACACCCTTTTCGCGGCCTAAAGCTAATAATTCTTTCGCGTGTTCAACGGTATCGCAGAATGGTTTTTCAACGATAACTGATTTCCCTGCAAGTATAACTCGTTTCGCCAATTCGTAGTGCGTGTGTGCTGGCGTACAGATCGTTACCAATTGAATTTCTTTGTCGTTCAATAGTTCATTCAAATCAGTGGTGAAGGCAACACCCTTTTCGCGATATGGAGCCGCTAATTGTTCGTTAACTTGCCGGACATAAATTGTTTTTACTTTTATATGCTTACGCGTATTCACGTAAGGCAAATGATATCGGTTGGCTGACTTCCCAAACCCGATAAAGCCCATGGTTAATGTCATATGCTAAAACTTCCTTTTCTTAAATTCACTTCTAAGCATATTATATATATTTTGATTTAAAAGTATATAGTTTTATATTTGAAAGGATATAAAAAAAGAGGCAAACCCAATGATGTAGGTCTACCTCTTACCTCTCGCTTTACGCCTTACGTCGCCTTTATTTTTCCCATGTATCAAAAAAGGTTGGCTCCATCTTCTTCGTTTCGAATGTTTTGCCGCACAGTGGAGCAAGCTGCTCCAGCTCGCGCAGCAAGCCAGCAAATTGATCCGGGAAGAGGGACTGTACCCCATCGCCTGTCATCGAATTGTCTGGATCGGTATGCATTTCAATAATAAGACCGTCCGCACCTGCAGCCACAGATGCCTTCGACATCGTCTCTACCAGTTCGCGGCGTCCTGTCGCATGGCTTGGATCGGCAATGACCGGCAAGTGGCTAAGCTGCTTCATAACCGGTATTGCGGTCAAATCAAATGTATTCCGTGTATATGTCTCGAATGTGCGGATACCGCGCTCACACAGCATGACATTTGGATTGCCGCCTGCCAATATATATTCCGCAGCATTAAGCCATTCGTCATAAGTTGCGCTGAAGCCGCGCTTGAGCAATACCGGTTTGCCGCACTCTCCAAGCTTGCGCAGCAGATCGAAGTTCTGCATATTCCGTGTGCCTACCTGCAAAATATCCGCATGCTCCGCACAAATATCTACATATTCAGGCGTCATCACTTCTGTAATGGTAAGAAGTCCGTGCTTCTCGCCCGCTTCCTTCATCATCTCTAGCCCTTCCACGCCTATGCCTTGGAAGCTGTACGGTCCCGTACGCGGCTTAAATGCTCCTCCGCGCAGAACTTGTCCGCCTGCTGCCTTCACCAACCGTGCAATCTCATTGATTTGAGCAGGTGATTCAACCGCACACGGCCCTCCCATAACTACCAAATTGCCGCCGCCGATTTTCACGCCGCGTATTTCAATTACCGTATCTTCCGGATGGAAGTCACGACTTGCCAGTTTGTATGATTTCGTAATTTTAACCACGTTCTCTACGCCCTTCATTTGTCTAAGATGTTCTGCCAGCTTCGGCTCCGCATGTCCAATTATCCCAATTACCGTATGAGCCGTGCCACGGGATATATGAACTTGATTGCCTTGCCCTTCAATGATGCTGGCTATATTCGCGATCTGTTCTTCAGATGTCTCATTATTTACAATAACAATCATGATTGTACACCCTTTCTATGCGCAGTGCCAGTTAACCCCTTAAAGCAGAAATGCGTTCATCAATGACACTTCTTATTGTAGTTTTACTTTTACACTTACTTTAGCACTTTAATGCGTATAAGCTTTTATGCTTTTAACTGTTAAAGAAACTATACAGAACAACTACCGGATCGTCAACCCTTTTGATGCAATAATTTTCAGAAAAATAAGAAAAGAAGCCGAACGTAACGCACGACTTCTTATCATCCCTATTTATACTAGTTACACAGCTTACGAGGTAACTTGAATCTTCATTTCCAGCGCTTTGTGGTAGTCCTTTATCATGTTTCGTTTTTTATCCTCAAGAGGCAGCCCGTTCTTATCGACAAAAAGAGTAAATGGTTTTACAGTAATAAATTTAGTCCCAGAAACAGATGGAGCATACATGATTTTTTCATTATATTCTTTATCCGGCTTTTTCGCATACGTGCCCAGTCTGAACTGAACTAACTCGTTGCCTTTATCGTCTACGATTTCGTAATACATTTTGGATTGATGATACTTATTCGGCCGCTTCGTGCTGCTGCTTGGAATTTCTCCCTTGCTATGAATTTGCAGCATTGTCGTTGCATCGGTCATTCGCAGATTCGTTACTTCGTAACTGAATTTCTGCGTATTCTTCTTTGCATTTGGCTGTATGTTTATATCCCGTTTGGAGATGTTTTTCACTGGAATGACAAGAGTCATCTCCGCTGCCTCAAATTTCGCATTAATCGTCAACTCAAATTCATTGGGAAGAATAGGCTCTCCCGTTTTCGGATCAGCAGCATTTGTAAACTCTATCATGCACATATTATTCTCTTTTCCTTTTTCCACAGGAACCGAACTTGCCATCATCGATAGCTTGTCCACCTGTAGCGGCTGTCCGTTTATCAGATAGCTCTTACTAGCATATAGCGGATTCTCTCCGCCTTCGACCTTCAACACCATGACAAAGCGAGCACCGTCGTACATAAGCTCAGGCACGATCAATGTAACTCCATCTTTTGTTTCCTTCGCATTTTTCACTGTGGTCAAGCCTTTTTTGCTGGCTGCCTTTGCCCCTGAGTCCCCCCATTCCTGTAACACACTCGATCCGGATGCCGCTGCACTTGCGGTAGGCAAATTAACAACAGTCATTCCTGCTCCTGTACCCAATATAGCTGCCATACAAGTTACCACTACCATCTTCTTCATTAATGATTGTTTATATGTACTCATTTCCACATTTCCTCCTTCATTCTTGAATCACCTATTATATAGAACAACTTCAACCCCCTCATTTGTGACATTATTTTCTGACCATCGTTTCCGCAAGTTTGATTAAGTCTTCCTGAGTCAATGCATTTCCTTCATTGGTCATAATTCGAAATTGCTTGCCTTGTTCCGTCCATAGAAGTGTGTTTTGCTGCGGGCTATCCCGATATTCTGGCTGCAACTTTTGTCTTGCCTCTTCAGCAGTTTGATAATGATACCCTTTCTGGGCAGGGGATGCTTTCGAACCAAGTGCAATATATTCCAAAAGCAACGTATCCTCACCGTTCATATATTTCAGTACAATTTGCCCCGCTTCCGTCCATTCATATTTCTTCGACAACACCGCTGCACCTTTCTTTTTGGCTTCTGCTCGCAAATCGTTCTTAAATTGCGGACTATATGGGCACCGTATTTCTGCTTTCGTTAAGGAATACCCTTCTGGCAGATTTGTAGGTTCTACTAATACGGTTCCTTTTAAATCAGTCGCCTTCTTCAAATAATTCTCATAGGTTTCAAATGAAGGGGCGACATATCCGGTGAAGATAATTTCCTGCCCCTTGCTTTTCGTCTTTTCATTGTCGATAAATATGCCATAAGCATCACCCGGATTTTGCTCAACCAACTTGTGCAGTCTTGCCAACTCATCTTCAAAGACCTTCGGCTCTCCTGAAGGGCCTTTCACGGTATAGTCAATTGTGCTTTTGGCTGGCGCCGCCTCCGCGCCATTGTTCATTTGGCTGAACATTAGCAACCCGCATATTGCTGCAATGATTAGTTTTGACGTCATTTTCATAAAGACAATTCTCCCCTGTACCTCTACTATGGAACTTTTCCTTTCATCTATATAAACAACTTAAAAACGAGAATTGTGACACGGATCGACTTTTTATCAAATAAATAAAAAAAATCCCTTAGAATAAGACTGGCTGTATCGCCGTCTTCTCCAAGGGTTGTAGTAGCGCATGAATTCGAATTTACGCATCGCTCTTTTTTGATCCACCGTCATCACGGTTCTCGTCAAATAACGATTTTAAATCCTCGATTTCCTGCGCATTTAGCTTTTTATCCTGCAAAAAGTTAGCCAGCATTGGCTTCAAAGCTCCGCCATACAGCTTTTTCATGAAGGATTTGGTTTCGGAGCGCAGGTACTCCTGCTCGCTGATAAGCGGGTAGTACAAATAGTTTCGTTTCGACCCCTTCTCCAGCTTTGCGCCGGCTGCTTCTTTCTGAACCAATCGGCTCAGGAGCGTCCGAGTCGTATTCGGGCTCCACTCCATCAAATCCGTCATTTGATTGACTACCTCAATGGAAGGACAATCGGGATGCGCCCACAATACGCGCATAACCTCCAGTTCAGCATCCGTAATAGGCGGTACTTTATTCATTCATGAAACCTCCAAACTCAATCGTTCAAGACCACGCATGTAGTTATACTCATGCTATAATTGTACTTTTATAATGTCAACCTGTTTTATGTTTTTAACCTTATAAAAGCCCACGCATCCTATTCGGATAGCATGGGCTTGGACACAAGCTATTTCTTCACCATCGTTTTCGCGAGCTTGATTAGATCTTCTTTGGACATAGTGTTCGATTGAATAGTAATTTCTTTGTCTTTCACCCTCCAAGACAGGAAACTGTAGGCGGTTTCAGGACTCTCCTTTTTTACCTTTTCGATTGCAGGTTCATAGACATAACCTGTTTGTTTTTTCGCTGTTTTCGGGTCGATCGTGTACATATATACGATATACGTGTCATCTAGATAGACAGTTCCCGGCTCATTGTTCACAGCAGCCTGTGGATCCTGCTTCTGCACGGAGTCCTTTTGTAGCGCACTTGCCGCATTTCCTTCCTTTGCATTAACCAACGACACACTGCTTAGTGTAAGAATCATTGCCAATCCCAGAATAGATAAGCGGTAGGACTTTTTGTTAAATTGTTTGATCATGATAAGTCTCCTTTTCATTTGTTTATGAGTAGAGGACAGGCTGGCAACCCCCAGGTAATGTTGTTTTCCTGAAAAATGCTCCAACAGTTTGCCCGTATGCATGGTTTTGCTGTACATGCTCCTGTGAACTAGTCCGATCCAGCACGTATGCATCACAGGCCATCTCCTGATCCTGCCTTGCTTTATGTACGGCAAGCCACAATAATGGATTAAACCAATGGAAAATGAGTAGGATATGCATCATCCAATTCACCGCCACATCCCGCCGCTGTATACGGGCACATTCATGCGCCAAAACAAAAAACACCCCCCCGGAAAAACTGTTAATCCTTCACAGCTTCTCCGGGGGGGATGCTCTATATGTTTCGTCCGATCATGAAATCCTTCTTATCTATCTATTTTTTCTCAAGAACCATCGTTTTCGAAAGCTGGATTAGATCTTCTTTCGACATATCAGTGTTCGTTTGAATAGTAATTTCTTTGTCTTTCACCCTCCAAGACAGTAAACTATAAGCGGTTTCAGGACTCTCCTTTTTTACCTTTTCGATTGCAGGTTCATAGACATAGCCTGTTTGCTTTTTCGCTGTTTTCGGGTCGATCGTGTACATATCCAATAAGAACTTGTTCTTCCCATTCACATACTCAAGCTTGAATTTGCCCGGTACCTTCCAATCATACTTCTTCGCATAAAGCAATTTGCCTTGTCCCTCAATGGCGGCTTCTTTTTTTACTTCTGCTTCGAACTCCTTACTTTTCAGATACTCGATTTCTGCTTTGACTAACTTATATCCCTTCGGCAGGTTGGACGGCTTCTGCAATACTGCCCCTTGATACGTAGCAGCCTTTTTTATATATTCCTCGTATGTTTTGAACTCAAGCGGATTGATTATATAGAGGAATTCCATTCCGGACATCAATTTTTTATTGCTAAAAAAAGCAACATATACGTCACCCGGATTTTTAGCCTCTTGACCTATTTTTCTTACTTCTTTATCAACTATTTCATTCTGTTCTTCTAGTGTAAGCTCCTGATCAGTCGATGTGGTAGCCGCAGAGTCACTCGCTATCTGTGGATCCTGCTCCTGCACGGAGCTCTTTTGTGGCGCACTCGCCGCATTTCCTTCCTTTGCATTAACCAACGACACACTGCTTAGCATAAGAATCATTGCCAATCCCAGAATAGATACGCGGTAGGATTTTTTGTTAAATTGTTTGATCATGATAAGTCTCCTTTTCATTTGTTTATGAGTAGAGGACAGGCTGGCAACCCCCGGGTAATGATGTTTTCCCGAAAAATGCTCCAACACATGGATAATCGTTTGCCCGTATGCATGGTTTTGCTGTACATGCTCCTGTGAACTCATCCGATCCAGCACGTATGCATCACAGGCCATCTCCTGATCCTGCCTTGCTTTATGTACGGCAAGCCACAATAATGGATTAAACCAATGGAAAATGAGTAGGATATGCATCATCCAATTCACCGCCACATCCCGCCGCTGTATATGGGCACATTCATGCGCCAATATGTATTGAAGTTGATCCTCTTGCAGTGTGACGAGCAAACTTGGCGAAATGAGAATCGCTGGCTTGCTATAGCCAACAACGGCAGGCCCGGGAATAAGCTCGCTAGCGATAAAGTTCACATCACGCTTTACGCCCATTAGCCGCTTCGTTTCACGAAACACTGTCGTTAAAAAAGGCGTTTCAATTTTTTTTGCCGCATGTAAGGCTCGCTTCAATCGAAGTTGGTCGAAGACAGTCTTCGCAGCAAAAAGCAGGATACCCAAAAGCCAAACCGACATCAGCATATTGATGAAACCCAGTTGCTTGAACCCACTCCACCAGAAGCGTATGTTCCATACAGTACCAGATTCATGAGACGAATCCGATATTTCTACACTCCCTCTTAAGAGGTTGCTTTTCTCCGAATCAATAGAATTCTCTGCTTGAGCTGCCGCTTCGCTCTTTTCACCTGGCCTTCTCCACAAATTGTGCCAAGCTGATGTATTTTGAGTTTGTTGCTTAGTTTCTGGAACTATGGTCTCCAATGAAAAAACATTGTATAGGCTAAGTGAAGACTCCGGTGCCCAAGGCAGCAGCAATCGAATCGCCACAGGGATCCACAGCAGGTACTTCCATCTGACTTCAAGCTTGTTTCTTAACAGAAGTTGCAGCATCAGAACCAGTAAAACCAGGATGCTTGCCATGAATGAGCCGCGAATCACCCAGCCAAAAAACGATAATAAACATTCATGCAATGTCGAACTCATTTGCAATCTCTCATTTCCGGTTCGTCGCCGCTATTTCCGTCAAATAAAGCCTTTAAATCCTCGATTTCCTGTGGATTCAGCGTCTTATCCTCTAAGAAATTAGCCAGCATCGGCTTTAATGCCCCGCCGTACAGCTTCTTCATAAAAGACGTAGTTTCCGATCGCAAGTATTCCTGCTCGCTGATGATCGAAAAAAATAGCTGGGTGCGCTTCGAACCTTCTTCAAGTTTCGCCCCCGCCGCTTTCTTCTGCACCAAGCGATTTAGAAGCGTTCGTGTCGTATTCGGACTCCATCCCATGCGCTCCGTCAGCTGTTTTACGACCTCACTGGATGGGCAATTCGGATTTGCCCATAAGACGCGCATGATTTCCAATTCCGCATCCGTAATCGGTGGTATTTGATTCAGATTCATGCATGCAACCCCCAAAGTACATTCGTATATTAGACTACATTTGTAGTTATAAATACATGTTATATTTTTACTTCATCGGTGTCAACAGATTTTACATTCAAAATGCTCTCGTTTATGTTGCATGCATTCATAATTTGTACCGTCAGCGGAAATGGTGGTGTGCGGATTGATCCACTCGTAACAACACGCTGCTTAGAGCCACACTATATTACCTTGTTTCTGCATTTATTCCACAACACTCCTTTCAACGATCATTTTGAAATAAATATAACTACATATGTAGTTAATTAATATACTACAACTGTAGTTTATATATGTCAACATGCATTCACCAGAATTTAGTGAATACTCCTTCTCAAACCCCTCTAGCTGATAACTGTTGTATATCAGCTACATATCACACGGATTTTTCTCTAACAGTTTGTCAAGTTTGGCCTTCTCCGCTTGCGCCAACTTCTCGCCTTCATTTGCAGCCATTGGTTTCGTTGCTGCTGCCTTCAGCTGATGCCGTATATAGCATGATCTGACGCTGTTGACATGAGGTGCAGGGATCCGAACAATAGAATGCTGCATTGTGAAGCAATTGCTATTTTCATCGTCATTTTCATTTCTAATTGACCCTCTCTAGTTAGTTTTTTAACGCCTCATCTTATATAACAATTCCCACCATGCCATTCGTAACATCATTCTCAAATAATCCCTGAAAAACAAAAAATAACCCCCAGAAAAACTGCTTAACCTTTCACAGCTTCCCCGGGGATTACTCGATATACTTCGTCCGATTACGAAACCCTGCTTATCTTATTATTTTTTCTCAAGTACCATCGTTTTCGAAAGCTTGATTAGATCTTCTTTGGACATATCCGTGTTCGTTTGAATCGAAATTAATTTGTCTTTCACCCTCCAAGACAGTAAACTATAAGCGGTTTCAGGACTCTCCTTTTTTACCTTTTCGCTAGCAGGTTCATAGACATAACCTGTTTGCTTTTTCGCTGTTTTCGGGTCGATGGTGTACATATCCAATAAGAACTTGTTCTTCCCATTCACATACTCAAGCTTGATTTCGCCCGGTACCTTCCAATCATACTTCTTCGCATAAAGTAATTTTCCTTGTCCCTCAATAGCGGCTTCTTTTTTGACTTCTGCTTCGAACTCCTTACTCTTCGAATGCACGATTTCCGCTTTGACTAACTTATATCCCTTCGGCAGGTTGGACGGCTTCTGCAATACTGCCCCTTGATACGTAGCAGCCTTTTTTATATATTCTTCGTATGTTTTGAACTCAAGCGGATTGACTATATAAAGGAATTCCATTCCGGACATCAATTTTTTATTGCTAAAAAAAGCAACATATACGTCACCCGGATTTTTAGCCTCTTGACCTATTTTTCTTACTTCTTTATTAACTAATTTACTCTGTTCTTCTAGTGTAAGCTCCTGATCAGTCGATGTGGTAGCCGCAGTGTCACTCGCTGTCTGGGATGGAGCCGCCTGACCTGAGAAGCTCATTGAACCGAACAACAGGATACCGCTTAATGTAGCAATCACTAATTTCATCGTTGTTTTCATTGGATTGATTCCCCTTCTTCTGCGATTATGAGTATGTCCTCATTTATTTCAATCTCTACGTTCCATTTTGTTACAGACTCCCATTTTTTGGACGCCATGCGCTCCGTCAGCTGTTTTACGACCTCACTGAATGGGCAATTCGGATTTGTCCATAAGACGTGCATGATTTCCAATTCCGCATCCGTAGCGGAAATGATGGTGTGCGGATTGATCCACTGTTGAACCTAGTAACAACACGCTACTTAGAGCCACTAAATTACTTTGATACTGCATTCATTCCACAACACTCCTTTCAACGATCAATTGAAATAAATAAAACTACGGATGTAGTTAATCAATATACTACAACCGTAGTTTATATATGTCAACATGTATTCACCAGAATTTAGTGATGTCAAAGCTATTTTTTGACCATCGTTGTCGCCAGCTTGATCAAGTCTTCCTTCGTCAGCGGATTCTCTGCATTGGTTGAAATCGAGAACCCCTTACCCTGTTCATACCAATTTAATGAGCTAGTAATAAATTTAGGATCAAGTTTTGGATTTTTCTTTTTCATATCCGAAGCAGCGATATAGACATATCCTTGTTGTTTCTTATCCATCTCTTCAATCCGATAACTAGAGAACTGAATATAATCTTTGCCGTTCACAAAACGCAACTGGATCATATTCGTATCCTTCCATTCAAGCTTCTTTGAATACACCTTTTTGCCGAGCTTTTTCGCCTCAGCCTGCAGGGCTGCCGCATACTCATTTGTATAAGGCGCAGCAACAATTACCCCATCGTACGTATAGCTCTTCGACAGATCAGCAGGCTTCTGCGGAGCCGGCTCTTTCATAACACGCAACAACTTCTCATAGTCCTCGTATTTCTCATAGCGCGGATTAAAATTGCCATAACCAAAAACCTCAAATCCCTTTGGCTGAAAACTGCTGTATATCAGATACATATCACACGGATTTTTTTCCAACAGCTTGTCAAGTTTAGCCTTCTCGGCTTGCTCCAACTTCTCGCCTTCATTCGCAGTCGTTGGTTTCGTTGCTGCCGCCTTCAAGCTGATGCCGCTTATAGCATGATCTGGCGCTGTGCCTGACATGAGGTGCATGGATCCGAACAATAGAATGCTGCATTGTGAAGCAATTGCTATTTTCATCTTCGTATTCATATAAAATCGCACCTTTCCTGTTTGACATGTAATATCTACCATTTATATAACAATTTCAACCATTTGATTTGTGACATGACTCTCAACCTAAGCAGCGAAAATACCCCCAGGTAAGACATGCTGATCCACGTCTTCCCTGAGGGTGTTCAATATCGAACTATCTTACGTTTGCAACAATAACATGGCGATTCTTACTTTTTGACCATCGTTTTCGCCAACTTGATCATCTCTTCCTTCGTCATTGGATTCTTTGGATTCGTATGAACGGAAAGCAGCTTGCCGTGTTGGATCCAAACCAACGAATTTACTATATATTTCTCGCCTACATATGGATTATCTTTTTTCATTTTTTCCGCGGTTGTATAGGTATACTCTTGACTATAATTTTTCTTATCCACCGCATCAGGCTTACGGCTGCTTATTTTGATAAAATCGTCTCCATTTTTGAATTCTAATTTGGTTTCATTTGTAGTTGTCCAATTCAGCTTTTTAGAGTAAATCTGTTTTTTTAATTTTTTCGCTTCTGCTTTCAAATCTGCAGCATAATCAACGCTATATGGACCTGTAATCTCTGCCTCGGAGAAGACATATCCCTTGGGCAAGTTAGCAGGTCGTTGCAGCGTTGCTTCCTTCAAACTGGATGCTTTCTTTAGATAGTCCTCATATTTGTCATACTTTGGAGAGGAGTTGCCCAGCAAGTAGACCTCTGCTTTGCCTTTGACTTTCGTCAATTCATTACTGACAAATACGATATAGGTATCATCCGGATTTTTTTCGAGCAATTTTTTGATTCTCTCCTCCTCTGCTTTCTCCAGCTTTTCACCTTCAGTCATGGTCTTTGGATTAGCCGCTGCCGTCTTCAACGTTATATCGCTTATCGAACGAGAAGACGCTGCCTCTGCTGCGAGATTCATCGAACCAAATAATAGGAAGCCGCTTAGCGTTGCGATTGCAAGTTTCATTGTCATTTTCATATCAAAGTGCCCCTCTCTAGTTAATCTTTTGACGCCTTATCTTATATAACAACTCTCACCTTGCCTTTCGTGACATCATTTTCAAATCATCCCTGAAAAACAAAAAACAACCCCCTGAAAAACTGCTAATCCTTCACAGCTTCCCCGGGGGTTACTCGATATACTTCGTCCGATTACGAAACCCTGCTTATTATTTTTTCTCAAGCACCATCGTTTTCGAAAGCTTGATTAGATCTTCTTTGGACATATCCGTATTCGTTTGAATCGTAATTGCTTTGTCTTTCACCCTCCAAGACAGGAAATTGTATTTTGCCTTTTCGCTAGCAGGTTCATAGACATAGCCTGTTTGCTTTTTCGCTGTTTTCGGGTCGATCGTGTACATTTCAAACAGAAACGTGTTCTTCCCATTCACAAACTCAAGCTTGATTTCGCCCGGTACCTTCCAATCATATTTCTTCGCATAAAGTAATTTTCCTTGTCCCTCAATAGCGGCTTCTTTTTTGACTTCTGCTTCGAACTCCTTACTTTTCAGATACTCGATTTCCGCTTTGGCTAACTTATATCCCTTCGGCAGGTTGGTTGGCTTCTGCAATACTGGCCCTTGATACGTAGCAGCCTTTTTTATATATTCCTCGTATGTTTTGAACGTAAGCGGATTGACTATATAGAGAAATTCCATTCCGGACATCAATTTTTTATTGCTAATAAAAGCAACATACACGTCACCCGGATTTTTAGCCTCTTGCCCTATTCTTCTTACTTCCTTTTCATATATCTTATTCTGTTCTTCTAATGTTAGCTCCTGATCAGTCGATGTGGCAGCCGCAGTGTCACTCGCTGTCTGGGATGGATCCGCCTGAACTGTGAAGCTCATAGAACCGAACATCAGGATGCCGCTTAATGTAGCAATTACTAATTTCATCGTTGTTTTCATTGGATGATTCTCCTTCTTCTTACAATTATGAATATGTATTCACATATGTATAACAATCTCACCGTTCCATTTTGTGACAGGCTTCCAATGATTTCATAGAAAAAATAAAAAAACTCCCCCAAAGGAACTTAGCATTTAAGTTCCTTTGAAGGAGCCACTCACATTTGCCTATACATATTGCACATAGACTTTATGATAGGAAGTTACATTACTTTGGACCGAAGCCCGCTTCTTCAACAGGATTCAATGAGCCCCACAGCCATATACTGCTGAGTGTTGCAATTACTGTCTTTATCGATATTTTCATGTGTGATTGCTCCTCTCTGACCCAACCTGTTCTTCTTAATTTCTACGTACCAGCTAGTCCCTTTGTTTCATCTTCACGATTTCGACTTCGTTCGAACAGGAGGAAGCAGCTTCTTCATATTTACCGTCCGCGTCTTCTCCCATGTCTCTGGATCCGCCTCGTCGAACTGTTCCAAGAACGCAATGACTTCCTTTGTAATTGGCGTCGGCGTCGAAGCGCCGGAGGTTACCCCAACCTTCTTAACGCCTCGCAGCCATTCCACATCCAGCTCAGACAAGTCTCCAATGCGGTACGCCGTCGTACCGGCAATCTCCTCTGACACCTGAGCAAGACGGTTCGAGTTATTGCTGCGCGGGTCGCCGACAACGATAACAAGATCGCATTCTCCCGCTTGCTCCGCCACTGCCGCCTGACGAACCTGTGTCGCCATGCAAATTTCGTTATGGATTTCGGCTGATGGGAATTTCTCAACCAATCGATTCATAATATGCTTAATGTCCCATTGGCTCATCGTCGTCTGGTTCGTAATAATAATCTTGTCTGTCGCCAGTTGAAGCGACTGAACTTCTTCTTCCCGCTCAATCAAATGAACGCTGTCCGGCGCAACACCGATTGCCCCTTCAGGCTCCGGATGTCCTTTCTTCCCGATGTAAATAACCTCGTAACCTTCCGCCGTCTTCTCGCGAATGAGATCATGCGTACGTGTTACATCCGGGCAAGTAGCATCGACAGTCGTAAGCCCCTTCTCACGTGCCTTGCGGCGAACCTCTGGCGATACACCATGCGCCGTGAAGATAATCGTCCCCGACTCTACTTGATCCAGGATTTCCATCCGGTTCGGGCCATCAAGCGTAATAATGCCCTCATCCTCGAATGCGTTCGTTACATGACTGTTGTGCACAATCATGCCCAATATATAGATAGGCCGCGGCAAATCCAGATTGCGTGCAGTTTGCTGTGCAATGACCATTGCATCAACAACACCATAGCAATAACCTCGCGGTGTTATTTTCATTACTTCCACATGTACACCTGCTTCCCTTCCAATCGCTTCGTCCGCTTTAAGAGCTGCAATGAAACTGCACCACAAGCATCCGGCTTCTTCATTATACCGGAACTTCCTCGCATTCGTCGACCGAAGCAAGCGGCAGCCAGATAATGAACGTCGTCCCCTCATTTGGCTTCGTGACTACTTCCACAGAACCGCGGTGCTCATCAATGATCCATTTCGCAATCGACAGACCGAGTCCCGTTCCGGAAGTAACCCCGCGAGATACGTCAGCACGATAGAATCGCTCAAAGATATACGGAACTTCCTTCTGATTCATGCCCATTCCCGTATCTTGCACCTTCAAGCCAATTTGCTCGTCCTGAATAATCGCATCCAGACGCACAAACCCGCCATCTGTATATTTGAATGCATTCTCGATGAAGATGAACAGCATCTGCTGCAAATAATCTTTGTTGCCGTATACCACTTTCTGTTCGATTGCTGCTATATCTCCTAGAATCCATTCAGCCTTGCGCGGCAAGAATTGCGCTCTTCGCACAACTTCCTCCACGAGCGACTTCAATTCAATCATCGACTTCTCCATCACATAACCGGCATCCGCGCGAGCCAGTGACAGCATATCATTGATAAGCCTGCTCATTCGACGCGATTCATCTGCTATGTCGCTTAACGCTTCCATAGACATTTGCTGCTTGTCTACTTCTGTTAACGCCAGTGTCCCGCTTTCTTGCAGCCACATCTTCTCAAGCAGATCAACATTTCCCCGAATAGTAGTCAGCGGTGTGCGCAGTTCATGCGATGCATCAGATACGAATCTGCGCTGTGCCCGGTATGCCTCGTCAAGCTCATTGTAGAAGGCTTCCATCCGCCCGAGCATGCTGTTAATGCGGTCAGTCAATTGACCAACCTCATCATCCGGCGGCCCGACACGCGGAATTCTTACACTGAGATCCGCACCCTTCTGAACCCGGTCTGTCGCTTTAATAATGTTCTCAATCGGACGTAATGATTTCTGCGCCAAGAAGAGCCCTAGTGAGAACGCCAGTACAACGGTAACCATGGACGCAACAACGAGAATACTCCTTAGTTCACGCATAAATCGAGCCTCATGTCCGGTAAAGGCAGCGACCTGTACAGCTCCGATGATCGTATCATTGTTCTCCAGCTTCAGCAGCTTCTCATACACGAGAAATTGAAACGATTGCACCTCAACCTTTCGTATGCCTGCTTTAATTTGGCTTGGATTCGACGGAACAGGCAGCTTCAGATTGAGGGACTTCAAGTTATCAGAACGAATTAGCTTGCCTGAACTGAAGTTAATCGTCTGAAAAAACACTTCCTCATTATTTAACCGATTAGACTGCTGAACATCCCAATTCAGCTGGGAACGTTCCCAATCGATAGAGGGGAGGATATACAATTGATCCATCTGGTTGGAAATGCGGGTCTTAATATCTTTATAGATGTTGTAGTCGACAAATGTATAAATCGCAATCCCGAACAAAAATAAGGTAAAGGCAAGCAAAGCCGAATACCAGACTGTAAGCCGCAATCGAATTGACATCGATCTAACTGTCCCCTCTCAGTACATAGCCCGTCCCACGGATCGTTAGTATGATGCGTTTGCCTCCATGCTCCTCTGTCTTCTGACGAAGCATGGCAATATATACTTCCAACACATTGGATTCACCGCTGTAATCATATCCCCATATCTTCTCCATAATCATATCGCGCGGCAGTACCCGCTTCGGGTTCTGCATGAATAGATGGAGCAGTTCAAATTCCTTCGCTGTAAGCTCGATCGCCTTGCCGTCCCGCTGTACTTCACGTGTATGTAAGTCCAGCACAATATCCTCGAATGTTAGCCGATGCGATCCCCCTTCACTATCACTGCGACGCCGCAACAGGGCACGGACACGTGCAAGCAGCTCTTCAAGTGCAAACGGCTTTACCAAGTAATCATCCGCCCCGTTATCAAGCCCCTTCACGCGATCCTGCACCTCATCCTTAGCCGTCAGCATGAGCACAGGCACACTGCTGCCCCCTTCTCGCATGCGGCGGCATACTTCCCATCCATCAACTTCGGGCATCATGACGTCCAATATGACCATGTCTGGTTCATGCAGCATCATGTCCCGCAGCCCTTCCGATCCATTCGAAGCCGTACGTACCTCGTACCCTTCGAACACCAACCCCCTTCGAAGCATGGAGGTAATTTTCTCATCATCATCAATTACCAGTATCGTTGATCGCATCATACTCATCCCCTTTTTCCGATTTCCATCAAATATGCAAATCATTTGTTATTCTGCCAATAAAGCGAAAAGGAAGCCAGAAATCGCATAAGCCATTCTGTGCTTCCTATCTTTATACTTGGGGGGATGCGTCCTTCAAGTGCCATTGCTCATGTCGTGACGCACTCCCTTCCCCTTATTGCTGCAATTGTTTCGTGAATTTGTTCTTATCGCCAATCTTCACACTTACATCAATCGACTTGCCGTTGCGTACGACTTGAAGCTTAACGGTATCGCCAACCTTCTTCTTGCTAATCTGTTCAATTAGCTCTTCCTTGGTTGTATATTTAGTCCCATCCATACCGGTAATGATATCATATGCGCGCAAATCTGCCTCATAAGAAGGGGTACCGAACAACACTTCGCTCACGAGAGACCCCTTAATTAGATTCATACCTAATCGGTCTGCAATATCATCTGTCATCGTAATGAGTGTTGCACCGATAAACGGCAGAGGCTCCTTCGCAATCTCGCGTTTATTCTTCAAATCCTCGACAACCTTACTCATCACATTCGATGGAATCGCGAATCCAATTCCTTGCGCCTGGCGACTTACCGCTACATTCATGCCGATAACTTCGCCCTGCATGTTCAACAACGGACCGCCAGAGTTACCAGGGTTGATCGATGCATCTGTCTGAAGCAAGTGTTGGTATTCACGAGCGCTGCCGTTATCGTCAACATTGATCTTACGTTCGCGTGCACTAAGTACACCAACAGTAACCGTATGATCGAATCCAGACGGGTTGCCGATTGCAACAAGCCAGTCTCCGATTTGGGTTGCATCAGAATTTCCAAGGCTAACAGTAGGAAGATCGCCTTTGCTTTCAATCTTCAGTACAGCCAAATCCAAGTCCTTGCTATGTCCAAGCAGCTCTGCCTTAATCGGCTCCTTGTTTCCTTCCACCTGTACCTGAATCGCCTCCGCACCTTCAATCACGTGCTGATTCGTCAATATATAACCGTCTTTATCAAAAATGAACCCTGTACCGATTCCAAGAGGCTGCAGCTTCGGCTTCACATCCTGGCGGGAATTGTCATTCCCATAGCCGTCTCCGAAGAATTGGCGGAAGAACGGGTCATCCATCCACGGATTGCTGCCACCACCGCTTTGCCCTCTTGTCGTTCCGAATGTCTCGATCTTCACGACAGCAGGACTAGCTTTTTTAAATACATCCGCTACACTGTTCGAGCCGTTCGGCAGCGTAGTTCCAGGCCCATTGGTCTGCACCGCATTCGCACCTGCCGCACTGCTTCCAGCCCCCTCGCCAGCAAGCGCCGTTCCTCCTGTAAACAGGTTCGTCTTGTCAGCCGTAATCATAAGCGCCGTAATGACGAGTGCTCCTGCCATGAAGGAAGCAAATATTGCCTTGAAGGAAGTCCCTCTCTTGCGCTTCGAATCCTTGAAGTTCCAATCACCTTGCGGTGGAGCAGATTGGCCTCCTCCGTCACCACGCATATTCGGAGCCATATATCCACTCGCTTGAGCCCCTCCCTGCTGCGTAGCGCTGGAGAACGGAAGCGGCTTAACCGGATTTGGCGGCGTTACCTGCACATCATTCATACGTCCAGTTGGATCTGTCGATGTTGTGGTTCTCGAAGGTTCTTCTTGTTTTACAGATTGATAAGGGCCGTAGGCGTAATAGTAACGTTCATTTTGCTTGCCCAGTTCCTGTTCCTCACTCAGGCTGCCATCGCGCTCTTGTCGAGCAGCGCTGTCGTCTGATGCTGATGTATGAGAATCCTTGTCGGATGCACGAAATAAATTGCGTTTTTGTTCGTCCATTTTGCCTACCTCCTAATGTACTCGTATCAAATGAAGTATCGTAATGATATGTTTATATAATGGACGATAAACCTTAATCCTAGCTTAAAAACAATATAAAACACCATAAAAGATGATAATACAAAAGTTCGACAAAAAAACAGGCCCTTCGGCCTGTTCTGCAATTCCTGTCGACGCAATAAACAGCACAGTTCAAATCTGTTAGTGTCTAGACCTAGAATATCATATATCTAGGCAACTGAAGCATCACGCTCACAACTACGTCTATTTACAGGATAGACGTAGTTATTCGTTTTTAACCCACCCTTTACGATGAGCGAACACCGCAAGCTGTGTACGATCCTGCAGCTCACACTTCATAAGTAGGTTCGATACATGTGTCTTAACCGTCTTGATGCTGATATGGAGCTCATCTGCAATATCCTTGTTCGTCTTGCCATCAGCAATAAGCAGCAGCACTTCCTTCTCCCGCTCCGTCAGTCCCTCGTCATCCGGCTGAGCTGCACGCTTGCGCAGTCCACGGGTCAATGCCTGTGATACTTCTCCGCTCATGACCGGTCTGCCCTGCAGCGCGCCACGAATCGCGTATACCAGTTCTTCAGCCGACACCGTCTTGAGCACATAACTGACTGCCCCCGCCTGAATCGCTTCGACAACCTGCTCATCTTCCATGAAGCTGGTCAGCATGACAATTCGCAAATTCGGAAACTGTGCGATAAGCTCTCTTGTCGTCTCTACCCCGTTCAAGTCAGGCATCATCAAGTCCATAAGGATTAAATCAGGCAATGGCTCATTCCGACTAGCCATCGCTTGTATGGCAGCAATCGCTTCTCTACCACCACTAGCCTCACCAATAACTTCAATCTCCGGATCGAGCATTAAGTAAGTTTGAAGACCTAGCCGCACCATTTCATGATCGTCCACAAGAAATACCGATGTCTTATCCCCCAACAGATTCGCCTCCCGTCCGTTCTCCGTTACTCACACATTTCTGTATTGGAATGACCTCCGTCATTTGACTGCTCTTCTATTTCTTCAAATCGAGGGATATGTACGCGTATCGTCGTTCCCGCTCCCGGACGGCTTATGAGATCCATGTGACCGCCAAGCTTATCCACCCGTTCTCGCATCGTCGTCAGTCCATAGCTCCCTGCCTTGAATGACGCACTCTGAAGATCGAACCCTTGGCCATCATCTGCCACAGCAAGAATAATCTGATTCGGCGTCTCCTGCAGAGTCAAGGTAACCTTCGTCGCCTTCGCGTGTTTGACTACATTGGCCATGGCTTCCTGAATCATTAAGAAGCACTGATGCTCTTTGGCTTCCGACAATTCACAATTTAGTTCAATGTCAATCTTACCTTGCAAGCCATTCTGCCGGCAATAGTCAGGGAACCAGCGGCCCAACGCTTCTTGCAATGTCTTGCCGTCAAGCTCAAGCGGCCGAAGCTGTGCAATTAAGCCGCGCATTTGGCGCTGTGCGGTATGGGACATCTCAACAAGATGGCCAACCACCTTCTTCGCCCGATCCATATCCATGTCCATGACCTTCGTCAAGGAAGAGGAAGCCATATGAAGTGCAAATAACTGCTGACTAACCGTATCATGCAAATCTCTTGCTAGACGTCTTCGTTCCTCCAATACAACAGCTTCGCATTCCCGCTCCCGATCCATCACTTGCTGCTCGGACATCTTCTGCAAGATACGAAGCTTCTGCTCCATCCCGCTTACCATCGTATTGAAGTCTTCATACAAGCGAGCAAATGACTCTTCATCGCCAAGCGGAATCCGCTCTGACCAATTGCCCTTCATCACCTGCATCATACTATCGTGAAGCACGTCCAGGCGGCGCTGAAGGCGCACGCCTGCGACATAACCCATAATGACCGATACGATGATGACCGTCACAATACCGAACAGCCACCAGTTCATCCCACTATACCAGGAACCTCCATAGACGAAGCCAATCCAGAACACACTCATGATAATACAGCCTGAAATCACAAAGGTGAGAAGCAGCTCCCACTTGACACTCTTCGTGCTGCGAAACCAGCGTGACACCATGATTGCACTACCCCACTTTCATGACCTTTACATCCCCTATGAAGGTACTGACGGAGATTTTCACTTTCTTGCCTGCTTCATAATAATAGGGAGTCTCCACTTGCAGATTATTCATGAACCCTTCCTTCTCCTGATTGAATACTCTCACATCGCCAAGGAAGGAGCTTGAACTTACCACTACACCAAGATCCATATCATTCGGAACATATACTTTCACATCTCCTATAAAAGAAGAAACATTGATCTTCGTCTCGCCGTACGACACTTGCGCCTTCGTCAAGTCGATTACCGTGTCACCAATGAAATGCGAGATGTTCATCGGCTTCAATTCCCAATAATCAGAGCCTAAATGAATATCACCGATAAAGCCTGACTTGTTCACCGTGTCGAACTTCGATCCTGAGCCCATTGGCGGAGGCGGCGGTGGAGGCGGTGGTACTGATCCCTTATACGAAAATGGATCATAATCAGATGATTGGCTTTGATTGCGTCCAAACGGTTCTTTATAGCGTCTGTCGCTATCCCCGCCTACTGCCGAACCAGTCTCATCATATCCCGGAGGCGGAGGAACATCGGATACACCGTCTTTATTAAAATGCTTATTAAAGGACTGATCAAAGTCATCATCTAGTGGACGCGGTTCACTAAACGGTCGATCATGTTGTCCACCATGTTCATGCCAGTACCCTTCGTCCCAACGCTTACGATCACGATACTTATCTCTATGCCGATTTTTTCGCGGACGAATCAACATCCCTACACCGACCATAATGAGGATAAATGGAACGAGCATCCTCATAGCTGAACCAATATCCACCGTCAGAACTCCTAAATTCGATAACTGGAAGTAGCCACCGATGGCTAGAAGGATAAGCCCCCAGAACGCCCCCTGTATAAGCGCATTAAATCCCGTTAAGATAAGGATCACCGGCCAGAATGTGCGTATCAATTCCCCAAGATCCATATCAATATAACCAAGTTGGTTAAGCATGAAGAAAGCGCCGATCGCGATTAGAAACAACCCTCCCGACCATCTGCCACGCTTATTATTCATACGGTTCCCTCCATTTCTCTACAGTCATTTCATTCATTATGTAGTAATTGTAAGAGAAATCATGTCCATCTACCAGCGACGGAGGAAGGAAGTTTGTCTCAGTCTCGAGACCGAGGAACTGGAAATGAATTACTATCGCATTTTTCACTTCCGCAATGAAATGAAAATGGCTGCCCAAGCAAGGGCAGCCATTCGTTACGATGCCTGGCTGAGTCTATAACTCGCCACTGCATCTTGTTGTATTATTGTTGTTGATCAGCTTCCTGCACTTTTTGCACGATGCCTTTTTCTGTTCCTTTTACAGCACCTGCTGTAGGAGCAACCTCTTGGCCAAACTCAATGTCAGCAGCGTTGCTTTGGGCTGCAAACTCACCAGAAGTGTACTTCGCATTAGCAGGCTGCATGCGGTTCGCTTTGTTGTTCTTCGGCATTTCCATTCACCTCCTGCATCGCCGCGCTTAGGCGGGTCAAATTCAGAAACTTGCGTTCCTACAGGAGATATTATGCTTAGCGCAGCACTCGATTATTCGAATGCACACCCCTAGCGCTCATCATGAAACAAAGCCCCAATTAGAGCATGGACTCCGGAATCCCTTTATTTTTAAAGACAGCTGCATTCAAATCGTCCAGCATTTGTTCCGATACTTTTCCATTACCGCGTTTAATAAGCTTGACTTCCACTTCTTTCTTGCCCCACTGTCCGTATACTTGCTTCGTTGTATGGAAGAATAGATCAAGCTTCTTGCCCTTAATTTTGGCACCAATATCCGTTACAATCCCATATCCATATCCCGGAATATAGAGGATGCTTCCTAATGGAAATACGGATAAATCCGCTGCGATCGTGGACACATAGTCTCGACGCACTTTAACACCGGAATAAGTAATCCCGTACTCTGGATGCCCCGGCTCCTTGCCAGTTGATTCAGCTCCTGCCGTATAGCCAGTAGCAACAACCTTTACCGAACGAATGATGCGCTCCTGTTGTGGAGCAAGCTCAGCAGCCGTGAATGTCAATTTGGCCGCTGCAACCGCAACATGTGGACGTTCCTGCTCTTCCTTCACCTTCTGCTTTACTGTCGGCAAAGGCTGCACATACACGAGCGGCAGTGCTTCAGTTGTGGCGTTCGAGATCCAGGTCAATTTCTGCGTTTGCTGCACCTGTGAGGAAGCATGGGTGGACAACGTTGCTTGTGTTAACGCCCCTTGTTGATATGCACCCGTCTCTGTCGTCCACGCTTGGACAGACATTGGAGCTATAAGCATACCCGCTGCTACACATAGCATCGCTCCTGCAATACCTAACGACAACCTTGTGAATACGATAGCGCGCTTATCCGATCTCGATGTCATGTTTCCCTTCCGTTCCGAACTTGTAGTCGATATTGTAAACATATGGTTACCCCTCCCTTAGTGGGAAGGATGTCCTGCTCATTTCGCTTTTATTCATATTCAACAAAAAAAGAACATCCCCGACATTCCGAGACGTTCTTTCGACAACTTCCATTAATGCAGCTTCTGTACTGGCAAGGGTTCGCCTTTACTGCCTAATTTGCCAGCCAGCGCATCCTCATGAAGGCTTTTCAGCCAATTCAATTCCGTTACTGTATATTTATAGCCTCCATACAGCATATGAAGCACGGAACGAGGGGCATATGAAATATGCTCTTCATACAGGGCCCACATTCGTTCTGCTTCCTGCTCATAGAAAGAAATGCGATTCTGAATAATCTCCATAACTATTGCCTGATCCGCATACTTGACAAAGGACAGGGCCGCATAAAAGGGATGATTCAAATGCGGCATTTTCTTCATCTCTTCAATGAGCAGTTCTTCGAGCTCTTGCTTCCCCTTCTCTGTAATGCGATAGATCGTCTTATCCGGGCGAGAACCACCGCTAACGAATTCAGCCTTTTCTATAAATTCGCCTTTGTTTAACTGGTCAATGGCATAATACAGCGACCCGTATTGAATTTTCATATAATTATGCATTTCGCGTTCTTTCATAGCCTGACTCATCTCATAAGGATGGCGATCTTGCTCCATAAGCAAACCAAGTATGGCCAGCTTCATCGACATGTCTTCCACCTCTTCCTTCATGAAACGACAGCCATTCGCAATCACGCAGGTTCTCCACCTTGCTCTGCGGCTGCCGCACTCCCATGAGAGTGTTTAGACATCATTGTAACACGTCCCATAAGCAAAATGAACAAAAGGGAAAGCACCGCGATCGGAATGGACCACGCATAAACATGGGCAATGGAATCAGACAGCACACGGGTCAACTGTTTCAAAATTGGTTTCGGAATGGATGAACGCACTTGATCCTGCAGCAGTACCTGCGGATTGCCAAGCTGCTCCACGAGCCTTGGATCAGTCAGCACATCGCCGAAGCGATCACGTAAATAAGAGGTCTGAATACTCCCTAATATACTGATTCCGAGCGTATTGCCAAGTGTTTGGAAGAACCGCACTAGCGAATTGACTGTGCCCCGCTGCTGATAATCCACCTTATGCTGTGCCGCGATCGAGGTAACGGGGAAGGAGGCACCTATCCCCAAGCCCATCATAATCATATATACAACCATCGTAGACATGGAGGTGTCAGGCGTTACCTGTGATAAAAGCACAACAGACAGCAGCAGCAATGTTCCCGAGATGAGCATAATATTGCGAAACGAGATCTTTCTAAGCAGAAATCCTGCTGTAACGGTGCTGCATACGAGTGCCAGCATCATTGGCGTCAGTACTGTACTGGCATTCGTTGCGGATCCGCCCACAACTCCTTGAATGAATAACGGAATGAAAGTCGCTCCTGCCATCAACAGCATTCCAATTAGCAGCCCTGCCCCCATGCTCGCGGTAAACAGCTTACTCTTGAACAAACCAAGCGGGACGACTGGCTCTGCCACCTTCATCTCAACAATGATAAATAGAACAAGCATAAGGAGTGCCCCTGTAAATAGCGAGATGATCGTTAGGGAAGACCAGGCATAATCCTTGCCCCCCATCTCCAACCCGAACATGAAGCACAAGATTGCAGCAACCAGCATGAATGTTCCCAGCCAATCAATCCGCTTCTTATTGAAGCGGAGTGTCTCCTGATAGCCAAGCATAACAAGTAGAAAAGCAATCAATCCTAACGGAAGATTCACGTAGAAAATCCAACGCCAGTGCAGATGGTCGGAGAAAAAAGCTCCAGCCATGGGCCCAAACACACTGGAAAGGCCAAATACTGCCCCGAACATCCCTGTCATCTTAGCTCGTTTTCCCTCTGGGAATATATCGAACAGAATCGTAAATACAACGGGCATAAGCGCACCGCCGCCAATACCTTGAATCGCACGATACCAAATTAATTCCTGCATCGAACCTGCCATTCCACATAGTACCGAGCCTACCATGAATACGATGATCCCGAGCGCAAAGAATCGCTTGCGTCCGTACATATCAGATAACTTGCCGAACAACGGCATACACGCCACGCTTGCAATCAGATAAGCCGAGAACAACCATACATACTGTTCGAAGCCGCCAAGCTTCGCAACAATCGTCGGCACGGCTGTCGATAGTATCGTCTGATCCAGCGACACAATCAACAGCCCGAGCAGAAGACCAATAACCGTTATGCGAGCACGAGAAGAAGAACCCACCCTTACCACCTCTATATTCAAATTTGAATAACACGACCATAAACTCATTATATTCAAATTTGAATATAAAGCAACTTTTTTTATCGCATGATTTTGAAAATTTGTACGCATGTTTGGCGTCAATGCACAAACAAAAGCCGTCAAGGAGCTTTACTCCTCGACGGCTGATTCGTTAACGATCTGCTGCCCCTCTTTTGCTTAATCTCCACATGATGATAGCAGCGACGCACAAGAACATACCGATGATTGGTTCAATCGGCGATTGCTCACCAGTCTGAGGCAAGACGATCGGGCGGTTCGGCTGCCGATCAACGTCCTGCTTTCCACCCAAATCGGTACCGTCCGCTTCATCCTCATTCGTTCCTTCAGCTGGCTCTTTATCAGTACCTTGACCCTTATCTGGCTTCGTATCGCTATCCGGCTCAGTCGCTTCGCCTGGTTTGGGATTCGTATCGCCATCTGGATTCCCAGGTTTGGTTTCTACGATTGTACCTGGAATCGTCGGCCGTTCCTGATCGCCCGGTTTGCCTGGCTCTACAGGCGTTCCAGGATTTGTAGAACCGCCACCTCCAGGATCAGTAGATCCGCCCGTTCCCGGTTCTGGATCTGGATTGACCGTTCTTACAATAAGTCCCGCATCAATCGTTAGATCCCGTGGTCGTTCCGCCGTAAGTACGATGTTGTCTGACCAGCCATTCAGATCCGCATCAGAATCGAGTGCGCGATCATCTCCCTGATACCGTTTCGTGAACGAATACCCCTCTGGGGCAATGAATCGAATCTTATAAGTACTGAGATCCAAATCATTAAATAAGTAGTAACCAGACTGATACACGTAATCGGTCACGGCAGGATCGTAGACCGATCCCGTGACAGTCGGATCATAGACCGAATTTGTCACCGAGCTGTAATACACGGAATGAGTGACAGTCGTAGTCAGCTTCTCATTATTGTGGTTATATAATTCGACCACAACCCCATTTAATCCAGTACCATTCTCATCTTGAATCCCATTGCCGTTCGTGTCGATCCATACATATTTGCCGATGGCTCCCTTGCCCGGAATAGATGGAATATCCTTCTTAATTAGACCTGCGTCAATGTTATGGTTTTTGCCGCCCTGCTCCAGTGTAATGATGTCTGTTCTGCCTTCCACATTCGCCTTGGAGTTCTTCCCTGGATTCGTTATTGCATCTTTCACCGTAAATGCATCATAACCTTCCGGCAAGTGGAACGTAACGTAGTATTTGCCCGCATCCAAGCCAGTAAACAGATAGTATCCGGGCTGCCCTTCGTGATTATTGCCGGTTACAGTGCTTTGTATTACCTTGCCGTCACTCTCGCGATGCAAGTCGACGCGAACGCCGTTAACACCATGATCCGGTGCTTCATCCTGAATCCCATTGCCATTTTCATCGTACCAGACGTAATCCCCAATCTCTCCCTTTGGATCGCCCTTTATCTTAATGCCGACCTTGAGCGGCTCTGCCGGGAGCATAGCCTTATCGCTAATGACCGGAGTCGCGGTGTATCCGAAGGAATTCCATGCGATCTGATCATCGCTTGCAGGCGTATCAACAGGCGCACGCATTGTCCATGTCAATTCCTTGGATTGGCCAGGAGCCAGTATGACATCACCAGCGAATTCGAACTTTAAGGCTCGCACCTTCGATATATCTTGCGGAGGCTCTTTATCCCAGTTGCCGCCTGTCATCGATATCTCTTCATCGACGCTGTAATATACCGTTACACCGTTCGGAGGCGATATCGGCTCCTTCAGAATCGGGGTCCACTTGCTGCCTCGCGACGATTTGTCGATGACCCCGTGATCACCGATATGCGGAAGGGCATCTACGATCAAAAGGTTTTTGACGCCAATTGATCCCCGGTTCGTTACAGAGATCTTATACTTAAGTTCTCCGCCTGGCGCAACATTTCCGATATTTGGATACTTAGACCATTGCCCGTTATCCAAATCCCCTTGAACCCATTTTTCGGAGATCAAGCTATCGATGCCGTTCACATCAATTTTATCTCCGTTGTATACATACCACTTGCCGTTCTCTTGCTTATAACGCTGGTTCTTGAAGTTGGTCAACCCGTTAATATAGTTGTGCCGTTCTGATGTGACCTCAACTTCATTGTAAACTTCGCCCGTCGGGGTATCCGGCTTCACTCTCGCTTCGAAGGTAAAGGTGAGCGCTTCGCCCTTCTGCAGCGTCAAGGAGTTGCTGCCTTCTGTACCCCACGCCCATGTAATCGGCGTACGCCCTTGCTGATCCTTCTTGGCTTCTGAGAACGCAGGAGCAGGCACCTGCTTGCCGTTAAGCGGCCCCAGCTTCAAGCTGTCCGGCACATATTCCAATTCTTTCGGCAGCAGATCCGTTACAACCGGGTCGCGAAACAGAACATCAATTGGACTGGCATTGGTTACAACGATCCTATAAGTAACCGTACCTCCTGGGGAAGTACTTTTTCCACTCACAACCGATTTATCCACTTCCAGCAGCGGACGCTTATCCACCGCCAATACCTTAACCCCCGTCAAATACTCGGTCTTCTCGCCATTGAAGCTGTATTCCATGCTTGCATAGTTAATTGTTTGTTTCCACTGCTTCGGATGCTGCTTGGCTTCTTCGTTCGTAGGAAGGCCGTTATTTTTGTCCAGATAGGTAAAGTCATCGTTCGGGTACTTTTCTGTCAGTCGAGGGAAATCGCCATACTTATAATCATCATGTTTGACACTATCATAAGAGGTCAATTGGTAACGAAGTTCTAAAACATCATGCGGACGGAACGCAACGGGTACATCTCCCAAAACAAGGCGAATGCCTTGAATGTCAGCGTTCAGATCTGCTGCCAACAGCTTGTGTTGTGACTTGAATTTTAATTCCTTCCAGAGTTTCCAGTCACTCTCATCAGGTGTGCTTTTCGACGTGTACTGAATTTCGTACTCATCTTTATCTGCACCGTCAAAGGCTGGAATGCGGATATACTGCAATTTCATGCCCTTCGGCGTCATATCTGTCATGACGGCTTTATCCAGAGGGACATTGGCAGCATTCCCTACTCCGCCAATATAAAAGCTGACTTCCTGGCCTTCCGACAATTCCTTCTCCTGACCGCTCCAGATTTGCTTGTATATCCATATTCCTCCGCCAGGCTGCTTGATAAAGTCGTGTTCCGCCTTCGCAGTCAGTTCCTTGGACGCATCTCCCAGAGGCTCATAAGATGCTTTGGCCGTATTCACCACCGCTTTTGTGTTGCCGGTGCTCGGATCAATCACCTTGTCTTTAGGATACAGAACCGTAACAAGTATGCTTTTGGAACGATCCGTTATTTTCTCCTTATTAAGCTCCTTCGCATCAATCTTCCATGCCAGTGTCTGACCCTGTATGGAATCAGGCGCGGGGGCTGCCTTGGAGAATTCGGCTTCAGGCGGCAGAACGTCGGTAATCACTACATGGTCAATGTTGAGATTGCCGTCTTTGTCTGCCGGATTCTTGTTATCCTTCAGCGTAATTTCGTAGACGACTTCCGTTCCTGGCTGCGGCTTCACACCTTCAACAGGTACGATTCGCTCCTTCGTAAGAACCCAATCCGCAGATGCCTTCCCTGTAACTGTTACAGGGTTCGATTCAACCTGCAAGCTTCCGGAATGGTGGATGAATGTTGCCGTTGCCGTTCCGGCAGTCCCGTCAGGCGTTGTGTGGTTAGGGAAATGTGCCTTCACCTGCAGTTTTCCCGTCGCGCCGGATGGGGTAGGATTTTTGAATGTAAACGTTACCTTATCCACGCCGCCCACATTCTCATGTTTGCTTACGACATGTTCAGATCCCTGCACTTCCTCGAATACGATGCCCTCAGGCAAGGGAAGCACAATTTCCGCATCGGAATAGTCCTCTGTCGTGCTGGATAGACTGTAATCAATTGTGTAGGTAAAGGTTGCTCCTGTGAGCACAGTGTCCTTACTGCTGCTTAATCGCAATTGAATTCCTTGTGAGTCGTTACCATCTGCGTTCGCATGCGCCGTAACAGGCAGGAGCACTATGTTCAAGATGAGCAGCAGCGCCCATATCGACGCCTGCGCCCTTCTTAGTGTCCTCCTCAAATCGTTCCCTCTCCTTTCCGTAAATAAATTTGAGCCGTTTGTTTGGGAATTTTACCCACACGAACGACTTCCTTCCTATCCTAATCGATGGCGCTGAACAAATTCTGAATGAAAGTTGGAAGCAATCTTAAGCGACGATATGCAATGATAGGGGAACTGAACTAAAATGCGAAGACAGAAAAAAAGCAGGCGATTGCCTGCCTTTGCCTTACATGAACGTAACGTTGAACTCCATCTCATGGCATATAAGCCAAACAAGTGTCCAGGGGAACTTTGGCGTTCGCGTTATTGGCCCAGCACGAGTTGTTCCAGCTTGCGGCCAGTCGGCGTGTTGGCCAGACCGCCTTCGGCAGTTTCGCGGAAGGAGCTTGGCATGGAACGTCCAACTTCATACATGGCCATAATTACCTCATCGGCCGGTATTCTGCTCTTGATGCCGGCTAAAGCCATATCCGCGGCTACGACCGCCGATGAAGCACCGACACCGTTACGTTTCACGCAAGGAACTTCTACAAGTCCTGCAACCGGGTCGCATACTAATCCCAGCATATTCTTGAGTGCAATCGCCATCGCTTCTGCCGATTGCTGCGGCGTTCCGCCTGCCATTTCCACGACTGCCGCAGCAGCCATTCCCGTTGCGGACCCAACCTCCGCTTGGCAGCCGCCAGCCGCTCCCGCGATGAACGCATTGTTCGCAATAACAAATCCAAAGGCTCCTGCCGTAAATAGGAATTCGAGCATTTGCTTCCGCGTAGGGTTCAGCTTCTCCTTGACGGCGAACAAAACCCCTGGAACAACACCCGCCGAACCTGCGGTCGGATTGGCGCAGATAATGCCCATGGCCGCATTTACTTCGTTGGTTGCAATGGCCTTGCTGACTGCGTCAAGAACGAGAGATCCAGCTAAGGCATTGCCGCTGGCAATATATTGATGAAGGAGGAGGGCATCCCCTCCGGTTAAGCCCGAGAGAGACCGGACTCCTTTTAGGCCTTTTTCGATGGCCTGCTCCATCACAGTCAGATTGGCATCCATCGCCTGCATGATTTCTTCTTCCGTCTGCTGCCGAAGCGCTACTTCTCTCTCCAGCATCACGCGGGATATTTTACATTGCTTTTCTTCGGCCAACCGGACAAGCTCGGCTACGCTATGGAACATGATTGTCCTCCTTCCGCGCTCGTGCGCTGGTAGGTTTGCACTTGCCATATTTCTTTAATATGAGGGAGCGAATGCATGCGATTGATTACAGTCACATCAACCGCTTGGTCAAGTTCAATGGCCATCAAGGCGCTCTCGCCTTTACCTGAACGGGACACTTCCATATATCCGATATTAATATGATGCTGCGCAAGCAGCGAGGCTACATTCGCCACGGCACCCTGCTTATCCTCATGCAGAACCAGCATGGCGGGAGTCTTGCCGGCTGGGTTTGGATTCAATTGTTTGACTTCGCGGATTTCCATGCTGCCTCCACCGATTGAAATGCCGACAACTTCGATCCCGCCGCGCTTGTCCCGCAACGTAAGACGTGCCGTATTCGGATGTTCGCCCTCCTCCTCTGATGTCACGAAAGTAATGCGAACGCCCTGCTCTTCTGCGATGCTGAGGGCATTCGGAATTCGCTCGTCTGACGTGTCAAAATCCAGGATTCCGCTTACGATTGCCATATCTGTCCCATGCCCTTTGTACGTTTTCGCAAATGAACCGTATAAGGTAACCGTGACGGATTCTGGCAGCCGTCCGAACAGATTGCGGGCTGCGCGTCCAATTCGGTTGGCTCCTGCCGTATGTGAGCTGGATGGGCCGATCATGATAGGGCCGATAATATCAAATACAGATGTGAACGGCATAATAATCCTCCTCTTACACAGAATTGATGAATGATTGATGCCACTAACTTCGTTATATCTTGTTCTGGTTTACGCCACTTCAGTGCCCGCTGCGGCTGTAGGCTTAGGAGCAGGCACGGTTCCGCGAATCTCACCTACCGTGCGGATCTTATAGTTTTTGAAAATCCGTGAGCCGATTAAACCTGCCGTGATGCCGCAAAGGGCGCATAAGGCTGCCGCAATTGTTACCGTAAGCGGATCGTTGAAGCCGTACATGACCATGAGTCCCGCAATTGGGGTTGCCGTACCTGTCGCATTATTCGTTAGATTGAACAAAGCCACGACGACCCCAGCCATCGCTCCTCCCAGAAAGTTGGTTACATATACCGGAATCGGATTGGCTGATATGATGTCTGCTTGCGTTAATGGTTCAATCGCCACCGCAATCGTGTCTTTGCGGTCACCAAACTTCATACGATGGAAAAAGACAAAGTTCATAAAGGACGAACCCATGACGGACAAGGCTCCGATGGCCATCGGCAAGCCCGTAAGTCCCAGCATGGCAGTAAGTGCCATCGAGCTGAGCGGTGCGGTTGCCACGACGGTTATGACTCCACCAAGCACGATACCCATCACGATTGGATTATCATTAGCTGCCGTCGTAATGATGCCGCCAATATTAAGCAGTGTCGCATTGACTACTGGTGTTGCTATGTTAGCTACAAATCTAACGAGCGGTGCAGCAACGATGATGCAGACGATGAGATCAAGTCCATCCGGGACTTTCTTCTCGATTAGCTTGACGAGGAATGATACGAGATAACCGGCAATGAAGCCAGGCAGCAATCCTGTTCCCGCACAAGCTGCCCCCAGCAGCAGAGCATAGACGGGGGAAACGCCCATTGCAAGCGCTACCAGTGCAGCTGCGGCCACACCGCCCATACTGCCGGATGCGAGCCCAACCTCCTTGGCAAGACTGAAGCCGAACAAATCGCCACCTACATAACTTTGAAATGCTTCTACCAAAAAACTGGCAACTGCCGCATTTGCTAGCGCTCCCATTGCCTTCATGCCGTTAGGCGCTTTGAAGCTGAAAAGGGAGAACAGGGACAATACGAGCAATAGTAGGGCTGTACCGATTACGATGTCCATACGTGAAGATCCTCCTTCATGGGTACAAAGTGTAGTAACCGCTTACAAAACATTAAAAGTGCATTTATACCGCTACATGATTGATTGAAAATACATTCTATATAAATGATTAATAGTTAATGAACTCAAAAATATTTGAGTCCATTAACTTTAACTTGATTGTATCAACTTTTCTTTATTTACACAATTCTTTTATACATATTTTCGGAAATTGCCGCAATTTACCTTTATTAAGCAGTTTGCTATGACTAATAATTCAAGAAATACGGAAACAAAAGGAAAAGGAAAACGCTTTACTATCTTAGTCAGCGCGGCACGTCCCCCTATTTAATATCGTAACAAAGATACAACTCATATCGAATGTCTAACGGATTATTTTGGAAAATACAATGAATCAGGGATTGATTGAGGTTGAAGTTCGCGTTATGATAATAGTAATTTATCATTACTAATAGTTGATATAATCAAATCTAGTTTATTTTATCAACTTTTTTTGATTATAAGATTGTCCAGAGCGTCATTATTATGTTGTATCAAGCAATATAATATTTCTCGAATGACAAAGAAATCTTCTGGTCAAATTCGGGTTGTCTAGGGAAGGACTTGATGCAATGAATACAAGATTTACAGAGCGAGATCATTTAATTTTGGAATCCTACGATGCAGTAGTAGAGGGATTAGCCAATTATTTGGGGCCTGCTTCGGAAATTGTTCTTCATAGTTTGGAAGATTATCAGCATTCGGTTGTCAAAATCGCAAATGGGCATCATACAGGCAGGGAACTGGGAGCGCCTATCACCAATATTGCTTTGCAAATGCTGCAAGAAATTGAACAATCCAATGGAAAGCAGTCGCTCAGCTATTTTACGAGAAGCAAGAATAATCGCCAGATGAAGTCCAGCACGATCGCGATTCGGGGTGATAGCGGCAAGATTATCGGCCTGCTTTGCATCAACATGAATATTGACGAATCTTTTGCTGATGTACTGCAAACCTTCCTGCCGCAACCGGATATGGAAGCAAGGGGGCAGTCCGAGCATTTTGCTTCATCCGTGGAGGATATGATTCAAGAAACGATTGAACGAACGATTGAAGAGGTTGATGCTTCTCCGGACATCTCTTATGCGAACCGAAACAAGCATATTATCGGACTGCTGCATGAACGAGGCGTATTCAACCTAAGGGATGCGGTCACTCTTGTGGCAAATGCGCTGAAAATCACAAAACATACGGTTTATCTACATTTGCGCAATAATGCTTCCAAAGGTGAAAAAGCAACGAAATAGAAGCAGAAAGAACGCTGAACACAGCAGGATTAGCGACCGGGTTCTCAAAATGAGCCTGGTCGCTGTTTTTTGTGGGCAAACACCTGTTGTAAGGATAGCCCCCTTCAGGGGAGATTCTTTAAGCTTCCTCACCACGTTCAACAGAGTTTTATTCGCACTCAGTCCCCTTTAGATCAAGAGATTCTTTCATTCAATCCTTCGGAATACTGCTTAGCGCTTTCCTCATCTGACTCCGTTCTGAGCGATTCTTGCATATCTTGATCAACATGTTCAAAATGTTCAGGATAGCCATACTCGCCATGTTCACTTAAATCCAAGCCGATACGCTCTTGCTCCGCATTGACACGCAAGCCAAACAACCGTTTCCCTGCATACAACAGCACGTAAGAAGAGACAAATGCAAATCCGCCCGCCGCTAGAATCCCATAGGCTTGCACCCATAACTGATGCAGACTGCCTGTATCCAGCCAGCCTCCTTGGCCTACACCAACCTTCTCCGCCAATGCCGAAGTGGCTAATATCCCATTGGACAGCGTGCCCCATACCCCTGCTACCCCATGTACCGACAAGGCTGAGACTGGGTCATCAACTCGCAGACGATCGAACCAGAGCGCACTGTAGTACACTAGAATACCAGCCGCCAAACCAATTACGATGGCCGCCCAAGGCTCCACGAATGCACACGAAGCTGTGATCGCAACCAAGCCCGCCAGCATTCCATTCAAGAGGGTAGGCACATCTGCCTTGCCGCTGCGCAGCCAACTAATAGCAAGCGCCGCAACAGCCCCCGCTGCAGCTCCAAGCTGTGTGTTCATGGCGACATATCCAAAAAATCCATCACCGATCGACAACGTACTTCCTGCATTAAAACCGAACCACCCCACCCACAGCAGAAGCACACCGAGCGTTATATATACTTGGTTATGACCTTTTATTTTCTTGGACGAACCGTCTGAATCGTATTTGTTCATGCGCGGCTTCAAAAGCAATGTCGCAGCCAGCGCAGCCATAGCCCCTGTTAAATGCACAACCGTAGAACCGGCAAAATCCTGCTTCCCATGCATCGCAAGCCAGCCACCTCCCCATATCCAGTGAGCAACCACTGGGTAAATCAATGCCGTGAACAGAATCGCAAACCAAATGTAAGCGGACAATCGCGCGCGCTCGGCAAATCCACCCCACACGATCGAGAGTGACACAGCAGCAAAGGCTAATTGGAAGGTAAAAAATACGGAAGGTGGTAACCCTGTAGAGGAAGCTGGAGTAAAGAAGAAATCACCCCAACCAATAAACGAATTGCCATTCATACCAAAAATCAAGCCATAGCCGACTGCCCAAAATACAAGAGAGCCAAGCCCAACCGTAATGACCGTTTTTGCGGCAATATGACCTGCGTTCTTCATTCGTGCAGACCCTGCTTCCAGCAGGATGAATCCCGCTTGCATAAGCAGCACCAGTATAGCCGACAGCATTACCCACAGTGCGTTCAGACCAGATTCCAGTGATTGCACAGAAGCCTCCCCCGCGGCACTGACAGCATCCGGAAATAGGCTAAAACATGCAAATCCAGCACCAAGCACACCAGTCGCCGAAGCAAAACGTCTGCTCCTACTCCGATTAAGGCTCTTGTCTCTGTTCATCCTCATTTTCTCTACACTCCTCGCTATTTATATGTTAGATTTTATTACACAAAATCTTGTTGTTAGAGGAATTATATAAAGGTAAATTGTGCAAATCAATGGGTTATGTTATAAAATGCATGAAATGCGTCAAGTTATACAAATTGAATGTAATATAACCTAACATAATATTCATGAAGATAGTGATAAATAAAAAATAAATAAAATAAAAATAAAAAAAATAAAAAAATAAAAATAAAAATAAAAAAAAAAAAAAAAAAAAAGACTGCAGAATTATTCTGCAGCCCAAGTCTCACATTCTTGCTTCATTTGTCTTGGATTGATTATCCAATATGCTATTCCTTACTGTTGATTACTCGGCTTATTCAAAAAACTTGGCGATCGGATTTTCTACATGCTTATCTTTATAAATAGAGCCGTCGACCTTTTTCACAATATGCTGTTGGAAATTGCTCGTAACCGACAAGCTCTGAAAACCAATTCCCGTCAACAACTGCTCTGCTGATTTCTTCGTCATATGATCATCTGTCCAGAAATAATGCACCACTAGACGATCCTTATTGTACGGATGCATAATTCCGTAGCCACCTAGCAGTCCTTTTGTGTTCATTACTTCCTTCCAAGGGAAGCCCGCTTGTTCAGCTTTTGCAATAATAGCCGGCTTCAATGCTTGAATAAATGAATTGGACTTCGGATTGCCGATTACAATGACATTGCTCTTTGCCAGAGAAGTCTCCAACTGTTTTTTCACAGCCTGCTTCTCACTCAAGATCACAGGCTTAACGCCGCCCATGTTCAACACATTGGAAATATTCTCGAAAAATTGCTCTTGCTGCTTTTTCGCTTCTGCGCTTACAGGACTGCTGTATATGATCGCCAGCGGTTCTCCATGCATCGCCTTGTTAAGCACCTTGTACATTGTTTCTTTCGGCAACTTAGGATAGGACTGATCGATCCCATCATACATTTCTAAAATCGACAACCGCATATACTCCGCCATTTCAGCTTCTGTCATCTGGTATTCCGGCTTGAGTTCAAAATTAGGCTTGTTTAAGTTATCATCCATTCGATCGCGCACAGCCTTGCCAAACTGATCCTCAATCGTTTGGAGCAGTCCCGCTACGGTTGCGTTGCGATACGCATAGCGATTGAAATACTCCTTCATAAAGGCATCGAACTTCGCTTGCCCAACCGTGCGGTACAATTCATAAATCGCAAGGCGACCTTTTTTATAGAACAGCGCATCCGGAGAATCTCCAGCCTTGTCATTCGGGGAATTAATAGCCCGATCCAATGAGAACGTTTCAATACGGGCACTATCAAATCCATTCATCTTGTCGCCCTGGGCATCATAATAATACACCTTGGAAAAGTCAGCAAACCCTTCATCCAAGAACGACTCGGTTTCAGAATCGTTGCCGATGATGGAATGGAACCACTGATGCGCAATCTCATGGACAAAGACAGAATCCTTTTCAGGAACAGCATTTGGATTTACCCGCCCCATTTGGATAAGGCGTGCAAATTCAACAGCAACACCTTCTACATGGGATTCCACGATCCGAAAATCGGGGTACTCGTATTTGCCGAATTTATCGCCAAAAAATTCAATCGCTTTAAATGCCTCATCAATATATTTATTGACAACTGCCGTCTTCGCAGGATCATTGTTGTCGTTGTAATATACATATTCAATCGTTAAGCCATTCTTGGTTTTGCTGGCCTTATGGAACTTCTCACTGGAGAAGAACACGAGCTCGCGCGTCTTGTCCGATTTCGTCGTTACGATTTTGCGGCCAGCTTCACCAGACTTCTCCGACATTTGTCCAGGCATCGCGATTTGCAGCTTGTCTGGAACATCCATTGCAACCGTATAGTCGGCAACCTCATAGTAATCCGTTTCGAATGTCTTACTATATGGGGTCTTATTCCACTTATGTGCTGCTTCATCGTACACAGACATAACCGGGAACCAATGCGCCCCATTAATGATGTCCTTATAATAGGACAAGCGCTGTGAACCGAACGGAATTTTCGTTTTATATTCAAGCTCTAACGTCACTTCCTCATCCTTGCCCAATGCTTTTGCCAATTGAACCGTAAGCGCCTGCTTCTCATTTGTGGTAGCTAGGGTCGCACCGGTCGAAGCATCCTTTACACTAAGGATATCAATACCGCCAAGGAAATCCTCTGATTTCTTATCTGGGTATTCCTTCGCAATCTCCTCATTCGCTCTTACGAACATGCTCGATTGTGTATCCTTCGAACGATTGGCATCTGCGAACAGACGGAATACAACATCATTAAGCTTATCCTTAGACGTATTGCGGTATGTCACCGTCTGCTTGCCTGTAATGGTCATATCGTCCGTATTCAGCTTCGCTTGGATATCGTATTGGATATGTGAAGTTGCTTGTTGTTGAGATTGCATTCCTGCTGTGCTAATCGTCTTGATTTGATCCGCCACGGCCTCCTGTGCATAAGCTGTGCCACCAGATGTTAGCGGAGCTGCAAGCAGGGTAAATGCCATTGCACATGCTATTGTCGTATGTAGCAATTGTCTTCCTGTAAGTTTCATTCGTCCAATCACTTCTTTCCGTTTGTGTTTCATCTCATGATGATATATTCAATTATAGAGCAAGATACAAATGATATCGTGCGATTAACCTTATGCGGAGCTTACAATATTGTCACGTAAGATTTTAAGGAACTTTATTAATGAATGCCGCGAATCAAAAAAAAAAAAAAAAGAAGCCCCCGTCTAAGACGAGAGCTTCTCTATGACAAGGGTGCTCTTAGCTCGCCCTTTATTTCTGTGAATCTTCTTGTGGAGCAGCCTGCGCAATATGGCGCGTACGGATTTCCTCTTGCAGCAGCGCAACCACTTCTGCTACCGGCTTCATGCCAAGATCGCCTTCTCCACGCTTACGCACGGATACAGCACCATTGTTCTTCTCATTCTCACCGACGACGAGCATGTATGGTGTTTTCTCCAGCTGTGCCTCGCGAATCTTGTAGCCAAGCTTCTCGTTGCGCACATCCGCTTCAGCACGGATACCTGCATCACGCAGAGATTCTGTTACTTCCTTCGCATACTCTTCGTAGTTCGGCGATACTGGAATGACCTTCGCTTGTACTGGAGAGAGCCAGAGCGGAAGCGCCCCTGCGAAGTTCTCCAGCAAGAATGCAGTCATGCGCTCCATCGTACTGATGATACCACGGTGGATAACGACAGGACGATGCTTCTGTCCGTCATCGCCGACATATTCCAGCTCGAAGCGTTCAGGAAGCAAGAAGTCCAGCTGTGCAGTCGACAGTGTCTCTTCCTTGCCAAGCGCTGTTTTAATTTGCACATCCAGCTTCGGTCCGTAGAATGCAGCTTCACCTTCTGCTTCGTAGAATGGAAGACCCAATTCTTCAACAACCTCACGCAGCATGCGTTGAGACATTTCCCACATATGGTCGTCTGGGAAGTACTTCTCTGTATCCTGCGGATCGCGATAAGACAAGCGGAAGCGATAATCCTTAATTCCGAAATCGTCATATACGCGGCGAATCAAATTAATAACACGCGCGAATTCTTCCTTGATCTGATCCGGACGGCAGAAGATATGCGCATCGTTCAATGTCATAGCACGAACACGGTGCAAGCCCGTGAGCGCTCCGGACATCTCATAGCGGTGCATGGTTCCCAACTCGGCGATACGAATTGGCAATTCACGATAGCTGCGCATGTCAGACTTGTACACCATCATATGGTGCGGGCAGTTCATTGGACGCAGAACAAGCTCTTCGTTATCCATAACCATTGTTGGGAACATATCTTCTTGGTAGTGTTCCCAGTGGCCGGATGTTTTGTACAATTCCACATTCGCAAGTACCGGTGTATACACGTGGCTGTATCCCAAGCGCTCTTCGATATCCACGATGTAGCGCTCCATCGTACGGCGCAATGTCGCACCATTTGGCAGCCAGAGCGGCAAGCCTTGTCCAACTTTTTGGGAGAAGGAGAAGATCTTCAGCTCTTTACCTAATTTACGGTGATCGCGCTTCTTCGCTTCTTCCAAGAAGTGCAAATATTCATCAAGCTGTGCTTTCTTCGAGAATGCTGTTCCATAAATACGCTGCAGCATCTTGTTGTCCGAGTTGCCGCGCCAGTAAGCACCCGCCAAGTTCAAGAGCTTGAATACCTTCAACTTGCCTGTAGATGGGACGTGAGGTCCACGGCACAAGTCGAAGAATTCACCTTGGTCATAGATAGTGATCACAGAATCTTCAGGCAAATCGCGGATAAGCTCCAGCTTCAACTCATCACCGATTTCTGTGAAGATGCGTAGAGCTTCTTCACGAGATACTTCACGGCGTTGAATTGGCAGGTTCTCGTTCACGATACGCTGCATTTCCTTCTCGATCTTCGGCAGATCCTCAGGCGTCAAGGAGATATCCAGGTCAATATCATAGTAGTAGCCATCTTCGATAACGGGACCGATACCAAGTTTCACGTTTGCGTCCTTGTACAAGCGCTTGATTGCTTGCGCTGTCAAGTGGGCTGAACTGTGGCGAAGCACTTCAAGCCCGTCTTCTGAATCTGCAGTTACAATCTCAATCTTCGCATCTTGTTGAATTGGCGTATACAGATCAACAACCTTGCCATCCAGCTTCCCCGCTAGTGCAGCCTTCTTCAATCCACTGCTAATCGAGCCCGCTACATCTTCGATAGTAGTGCCTTGCTCATATTCACGAACAGCACCGTCTGGAAATGTTACTTTTACGTTAGACATTTGCGATTCCTCCCAGTTTATATGGCATCATTCAATCTGCTGTCCATCTTCTTTATGCCGGCTAGGAAACAAACAATTACACGTTCTTCCCATCTTCACCGTACACAACACAGCCTATTGAATTTGTCTGAAAAAATAAAAAACACCCGCCCTGTAAAGGGACGAGTGTTATAGACAATTAGTAACCCGTGGTTCCACCCTCATTCAACTGCTGATGATGCTTACGCGATTACAATTACAGCATCATATGCCGCAATGCTCTGTCGCACGCTTTCCTCAGATCAGTCCTTGAGCATTCGGTAACGGGAATGATTCGTTGGATGATACTGACCGAGTAAGCTCGTTGTTCCCATCCAAAGCTCTAAAGTGGTAAATAAACAGCGTTGCCGAAGGGACTTGCAGCCTCGATCCCTCTCTCTGAACGGTTCCGTCCGTTATTCATGTCTTTGTCATCGCATATCGTATGCTATTGATTACTCAATACCGCATATTATATGCGATCTTCGCAGGGTGGTCAAGCTCCGATTCCCGAATCATGAAATGCTATGGCCGCAGCATTGAACCGTCCTGCACGTTGTTATGTACAAGAGTCTCGTGAGGCCAGCCATCTCCACCAAGCACAGCATGACAAGAACTGCACAATACACATACATGCACCCTCGATTCGAAGATTTGCTGAATCGTCTTAATCACCTGAGATTCTGGCTCGCGCGTGTGAATGATAATATTTTGCGGGGATACGTTGATGAGTGTGCTCACAATCATATCCTCCATCTCCATATCATAATCAATCATCTCCACAACCATGCCATTCATCACATGCTTCGGCTCAAGCGGCTGAAGATCCTCATCCAGGAGCGTAAATTCATGACCGCCCTTGTGCATTAAGTGCGCAAGAGGGATCTTCGTCTCCTGAATGAACACGAAGTATTTCAATAGACCAATGAACTCCTGATACTGCCGTTCAAGTACATATTCATCAATCGCATAGTCAACCACTTCACGAAGCTCTGTTAAATAGTGCCGCAAACGGAACTGAATGAACCCTTCAACATTAAGGGCAGTATGATCTTCTAAATATCGCCGCAGTGCACGTGTAAGTTTCCCTTTGCGTCTGCGTCTGGACTCACTAGAACCGGTTTCATCTCCACCGTTGAGCAGCTGCTGGCAGTATTCCTCAATTTTACGGCGTTCCTCTTCACTGTATTTCGAATCCTTTGCAATTAAGGAAGCAAGAAGCAGCCTTTCTTTTTGGGACAGAATAAATTCAGCAACTGCCTTGGCCGCTCTATTCCATACATCTTGTCCTTGTGTAGACAGTTGAAAACCTGGCAAGATGCCCCGGCATGTAATCCAAGCCGTCTGCCCTTCAGACCATTGCTGGAATTCCACGCCATTCGGCTGTTTATGTAAATCGCTCAGCTCCTGCTGCAGCAAATCAGTCAGCGTTACTGCGTCATATTCGGATCGCAGCGGCAACGAGATCGTGAACAACTCCATGAGCCCACTCCTTTCTGTTCCTTCTTAAGTATATGGGGTCATGAATGGAGATATACGAAGACGAATCTGGAAAACAGAGGACACTCGCATTCCTTCTGGCATTATCGCCAAAAATAAAAAAACACCTGCTGGCTTTTCCAAACGGAAAGTCCAGCAAGTGTACTGTTTCATTTTCAATTGACGCCTAATTTTGCATAACAAAATCTTTGGCAACCGTTGCATGTTCATCATCAAACACACGCAAAATATTATACTTCGTATCACGCTGCGCAGGAATCTTGCCCGCTTCACGGATAAGCTGCAGCGTGCTTCCGATGTTTACTTTATGTGTAGCGCCAGCAGCCGATACGACATTCTCCTCAATCATCGTACTGCCAAAGTCATTGCAGCCGAAGCTGAGCGTCTTCTTGCCAATTTCCGGCCCCATCGTTACCCATGAAGCTTGGAAGTTCGGAATATTATCCAGGAACAAGCGGCTGATCGCGAGTGTCTTCAAATACTCTTCAGGCGATACGCGCTCTGCCTTCATGTTCGTGTTGTCCGGTTGGAATGTCCATGGAATGAACGCAAGGAAGCCTTTGGAAGGATGGCCGTTCTGCATGCATTCATCTTGTGCTGTACGAATACGCTCCAAGTGCAGTGCGCGCTCTTCCAGCAGCTCGCCGAAGCCGATAACCATCGTGCCCGTTGTATTCATGCCGACCTTATGGGCAGTTTGCATGACGTCCATCCAATCACGCCATGAACCCTTCAAGCGACTGATCTTCCGACGAGTACGGTCGTCCAAAATTTCAGCGCCGCCGCCCGGCAGTGAGTCAAGACCCGCTTCATGAATTTGACGGATTACCTCTTCTAGAGATAATCCATTCGAGACTTCCTTCATCTTCATAATCTCCGCAGGAGAGAAGGAGTGCATTGTAATACTTGGGAACCGTTTCTTAATTTCGCGAAGCAGATTCGTATAATAGCTGAATGGAAGCTCTGGGTTTGTTCCGCCCTGCATCAGAATCTCAGTTCCGTCTACATCGATCGTTTCCTGAATCTTCTGGAAGATGACTTCATCAGGAAGCACGTAACCTTCCTTCGAACCCGGAGCACGGTAGAAGGCACAGAATCTGCAGTACGTATCACAAATATTTGTATAGTTGACATTGCGCCCAATTACAAATGTAGCAATCGGATCTGGATGCCATTTCTTCATAATTTGGTCGGCAGCTGCCCCCATTTTCTCGATCTGATCAGATTCGAACAAGGTCACGCAATCGTCTGTATTCAATCGTTCACCACGAAGCGCTTTGTCCAAAATGCGGTCTATCGGTGACATCGTCACAGTCACTTCCCCTCTCATATGTTGCCTTACACTCTCGTATATAAAGCGAAGTAGACCCCGCTTACGGCGGGGTTAAATTGTACGGATTATTGCACATGCTGCTTCATCATCTAGTTGTGCATTGTATCGCTCAAGAAGCAGCTTCACTAAATAATCGTAACATACATCGCCCATAAAAAACAGCACCCTTCCATGAGAAGGGTGCTGGATAGAATCGGTTATTTGGATAACGCCTGATCCAAATCTGCAATCAAATCCTCGACATGTTCAAGCCCAACAGAGAAGCGGAGCAATCCATCCGTAATTCCACGCTGCAGACGAACTTCATGCGGCATTGCTGCGTGAGACATCATGGCAGGATAAGACAAGATGCTCTCAACAGCGCCAAGGCTGACTGCCACAAGCGGGATTGTCACGTTGTTCAGCACTTGCTTCGCCCGTTCGCCAGAACCCACATCGAATGATACCACTGCTCCGTATCCCAGTGATTGCTTCTCATGCACCTCACGGCCAGGATGATCAGCTAGACCAGGGTAATAGACGTCAGCAATGTCCGACCGTTCACTCAGCCACAGTGCAAGGCGGCGGGCGCTCTGCTCACTCTGATTCATCCGAGCTTCCAATGTTTTCATGCCTCTCATCAGCAGCCAGCTGTCCTGAACCCCAAGCACAGTGCCAAGGCCATTCTGCAATTGCTTCACACGGCGTCCAAGACTCTCGTTGGCTGTTACTGCCAGACCTGCGAGCACATCACTGTGTCCGCCCAAGAACTTGGTTGCACTATGTAAGACTATATCAACACCAAGCTCAATTGGACGTTGATGATAAGGGGTCATGAACGTATTATCCAGCATGGTGAGCAGACCCTTTTCCTTGGCCCATGAGGTCACTTCTGCAATATCCGTAATTTTGAGCGTCGGGTTGGACGGTGTCTCCATATAGACAGCCTTCGTATTTGGACGAAGCGCAGCCTTCACCTGCTCAATGTCGGTCATATCCACTAAGGTGGACTCAATGTTCAACCGGTTTAAAATGGAGGTCAGGAGACGGTACGTTCCACCATACACATCTTCCGTTACGATAACATGATCTCCTGCCGATAACAGCAAGAATGTCGAAGAGATCGCTGCCATCCCTGATGCGAAGGCAAATCCATTCGTTCCGCCCTCGAGCAGTGCAATATATTGCTCCAATGCCTCACGTGTTGGATTGCCAGAGCGAGAGTAATCGTACTGAGGCGGATTGTAAATGTCCTCATGATGGAATGTCGTAGCTTGGTAAATCGGGACACTGGAAGCTCCCGTACCGGCATCGATCTCACCGCCAAAATGGATCAGCTTCGTCGCAAACCGGCGTGATTGCTTGCCTAACTGACCGTCTGATGCTTGATTCGAATTCTGCTCACTCATCTCCGTTATCCCTCCACTTCTACTCTAGCCGCTTCTATCGCTTGCTCCAAATCAGCAATTAAATCATCAACATGTTCAATTCCAACCGAGAATCTGAGCAAGCGATCGTCTACACCAATCTGATCCCGAATCTCCTGCGGAATATCCGCATGGGTCTGAACCGCCGGATAAGTCATCAGCGACTCTACCCCACCCAAGCTCTCCGCGAAGGCGATCAATTTCAAGTGGCGCAGGATCGGCTCTACATAAGCTGCATTCTTCAAGCGGAAGGAAAAGATGCCTGTGTTGCCCGACGATTGGCGCTGTTGAATCTCATATCCCGGATGCTGCTCGAGTGCAGGATAATACACATTGTCGATGGCAGGATGCTCTAACAACCACTCGGCAATACGGGTTGCGTTGGACTGGTGCCGCTCCATACGAAGGGCAAGTGTCTTCATGCCGCGCATCAATTGATAGGAGTCAGTCGGGCTCAGGACAGCCCCGATCGAATTATGCAGGAAGGCGATTTCTTCCGACAACTGCTTCCCTTTCGTTACGATCAGACCAGCAAGCACATCATTATGTCCGCCCAAGTACTTCGTTGCGCTGTGGACTACCATATCTGCCCCAAGTTCAATCGGGCGTTGGAAAAATGGCGTTAGCAGCGTATTATCAACGATAGTGAGAATTCCATGAACCTTCGCCCACGCCGCTACCTTCTCGATATCCGTAATCATCATCAAGGGGTTCGTAGGCGTCTCTATAAAGACAGCCTTCGTCTGCGGTGTTCTTACAGACTCAAGCGCATCAAAATCATTCGTATCTACATAAGAGGCCGTCACGCCGAAACGAGACATAATCCGTTCCAGCAGACGATAAGTGCCACCGTACAAATCGAGGGAAACAATCAGATGATCGCCTGAACTGAACATCGCGAACAATGTCTGTAATGCAGCCATCCCAGAACTACAGGCAAATCCGGCATCCCCACATTCCAAAGCAGCCGCCGCTTCCTCTAGAACAGTACGAGTCGGGCTCTTCGTCCGAATATAATCAAACCCCGTGCTCTGTCCAAGCTTCGGATGCCTGAATGCAGTTGCTTGGTAAATCGGATAATTAATAGCTCCCGTTTTTGGTTCATGAACCGATCCAATTTGAGCTAATCGACTTTCGATGCGGTAGTTCTCTTCGTTGCGTTCGATCATAGTTGATGAGCCCCTTCCTTGCGCGGTACGGCTTTGCCCAATTCGTAAGGTGTTTCTTGATATACGTAGTAGTTTAGCCAATTTGAGAAGAGGAGGCTGGCATGCGCACGCCAAGTGGAGTAAGGCTTGCGGGAAGGATCGTTATTCGGGAAATAATTTATCGGAATGTCCATCTCCATCCCCTTTGCAATATCGCGGTCATACTCCCACTTCAGTGTACAGGGATCGTATTCCGAATGACCGGTCACGAAAATTTGCTTCCCATCATGTGTCGCTACCAAATACACTCCTGCTTCTTCCGACTCCGCTAATATTTCTAACTCGGCAATCTTCGCGACATCCTCTCTCCGAAATTCCGTATGACGGGATTGCGGTACAAGAAACATCTCGTCGAAGCCGCGTGTCAGATTCACATTTTCCTTAGTTAGTACATGCTCGTATACACCGAAAATTTTCTGATCCAGTGCATATTTCGCAATTCCATAGTGATGATAGAGGCCCGCTTGTGATGCCCAGCAAATATGGAACGTGGAAGTTACATTCTCCTTAGACCATTCCATAATGCGGCACAACTCATCCCAATAGTCTACATCTTCAAACTTCATCTGTTCGACAGGAGCACCCGTAATGATCATACCATCAAACTGCTCTCCTTCAATATCTTCAAATGTTTTGTAGAACGAAGATAAGTGCTGTGCGGACGTATTTTTGGATGTATGGCTTGCTGGATGAAGGAGCGTCACCTCAACTTGCAGCGGCGTGTTGCCCACTAAACGCAGGAGTTGGGTTTCCGTAGTCTCTTTCGTCGGCATCAAGTTGAGAATGATGATTCGCAGCGGACGAATATCTTGATGATAGGCTCTCGTTTCGTCCATGACGAAGATATTCTCCTGGGTCAAAATTTCTTTGGCCGGCAAATGATCCGGAATTTTAATCGGCATTGACGCTCTCCCCCTCGAAAATGGTAATTGGATGGTGTCGGCACATGAAATCACATTGGCCACAACCGCTCACAGGCCTGACTTGAAACGGCACAAATGGCTAGAGACATACAAAAAAGACCTTCCTCGACTACGAGAAAGGTCATGTTATACATGCTCATGAGCCTCTCTCATCTGTCAGTAACGACTTCCATCGTCCCTGCAAGAATTAGCACCGTGCGTCGCGCTTCATACTGCGCATCGCCGGTTGCCGGGCTTCATCGGGCTTGTCCCTCCACCTACTCTTGATAAGATTGCTTATATGAATATTCATTTGATTTGGCCTTGGTAATAATGTACGGCAAAGAGAAGCTGTTCGTCAAGAGGGGAACACAACAAAAAATCACGATTCCACCCCCTTCGCATACGATACATTATTGACGAATTCCGCCAATGGATTTTGTCTTGAAAGGTTGAAGTACGAGCGTTATACTTAACAAGGTGCGTCGAGGCCTTAACTTTTCAATGAAGGCAATAATCATTCCTTCACTGGGCGCATGATATATAAAGTCACTACAATTATTCAAGCTGAGGTGAGTTCGGATGGATGGCGACCCGAGGTCGTTCCGTAGTACGTACGTACAACCGAATAATACGATTCGACAGGCAGCGGCAAGTTCGCAGTCCAATGTCGGGATTCGTGCCTCTGCAGAGAACCTAGTTCACTAATTGTGCCTAGGCTTATATCACGTGCGCGAACGACGGACTGCGCATGCCCAGCCTTGTTTCGAGTCGTCTGGTAACATTTAGACGATGCGCATGTCGCAATGGCGACAGCGTCAAGGAGTGAGTGCAATGAAAATCCGTCTGGTCAACGAGGGCGTCTTCACGACTGAGGAAGATATCAATGTCACATTAACACCGCCAGAGAATGGCTTCTACTGGATCGATGCTGACATTGAGGATTTGGTCGTTCTGCAGCCATTATTCAGCATGCATGATTTGGCAGTTGAGGACTGTATGAGTGAAGAAGAGCAGCGTCCCAAAATCGAAATTTATGAAGGTCATTATTTTATCGTGTTCAACAGCATTCGCTTTGACGATGAAGAGATCTTTTTACGCTCATTGAACATTTTCCTCGGCAAACATTTCATTATTACCGTAACAAAGCAGAAGATTAACGAGCTGCGTATGGTGAAGCCTGTATTGTGGGAGCAGCAAGCTAGCACGCCTGACCTTATGCTCTACCTGCTTATTGACTTGGTTGTCGACAACTACTTCACAGTAGGAGATCGAATTGAAGCGAAAATCGACAAGCTTGAGGAAGAGCTCATTATGAGCACAAAGAAAGAACATCTCAATGAAATCATCAGCTTGCGAAGTGAGATTCTGTGGCTCAAGAAGGGTCTTGGCCCTCAAAAAGAGGTACTGCTTGTCCTCTATCGTAAGGAATTGCGGCTGATCGGCGATGACCTGCAGAAGTACTTCCAGGATATTTACGAGAATGCCGTCAAAGTATCGGAGACATTCGAAACGTTCCGCGACCTTATGGGCAACTTACGTGAATCTTATCAGCTTAGCATCGCGAATCGCGCAAACGATATTATGAGAGTGTTCACAGCCATTACAACTATATTCATGCCGCTAACCTTAATAACAGGGATCTACGGCATGAACTTCGGATATATTCCAATTATGGACTGGGAGTACGGCTCCTTGTATATGATCGGATTCATGCTTGCGCTTGGTATCTTTATGTTCTACTTATTCCGCAAGAAAGACTGGATTTAATAATCAGCGGGGGGTGTTCAAAGTCATTTGATAATGACCTTGGACACCCCCGCTTTGTTTTCTTTGCATTACCGTATTCCCGATTATCCCCATTTGCTCACCTTGTTCGCCGATGACGAAAAACGAAGCCAACCACTGCGAATTGTTTTTCGCTGCTTTCCAAACAAAATAGCACGACGCCCCTAAACTAGCCTAAACAGCAGAATAAATTCATTAACGAGCTCGGGCATACGTCCTTCGAATATGTGGCATTCGTCAGCTTGCTGCTTGTGCAACGCTGCTGCTTCTCGCTCTGCTTCGATGCAGAAGCCGCAGCAATCGAATCCGCTCATAGTTCGCTTGTACCTCGGCATAGGATTCGTCCACTGCCGATTCTCCAAATGCCTTCACATAGATTGGCTTCAAGTATTCATCGCCCAGTTCATCGAACGCCAGCTCTATCGTTGCCCGCTGCTCTTCCGGCATAGATTGAAGCTCCGATTCAACCAGCATGCACACATTATAGCCTTCACGTTCCACCGTCTCAATGCGCATAATGAGTTCACGCCGATCTACCTGAAGAAGCTCTATCAATTGCGCAATCGATAACTGCTGCTGCAAGCCTTCTAGCAATACACGGCGGTCTGTCAGCTTGGAGAGCTCTTGATTCTGCTTCGATTCCCATTCGGAATAGACCCACTTCGCGAACTCCTCTTCGGATACAACGGAGGATATCCAATCCAGCGGGAAAGTCGATGTCCTCTCAAACCCCTTCGCAATTGAAATGATGTCTGCTCCATAGGATGCCAGCTTCGCTTCCCCGAATCCAGGAAGCTGCTTCAGTTCTTCCAAGGTGTGCGGAAGCAAGGCACTGACCATACGAAGCATACGATTCGTTGCTATCCAATAAGGGGCCCGGCGCAGCTTGCTCGCCGTCTCCCTACGCCACTTCGCAAGCTGTTCATATACCTCGGATCGGGCATATAAATCCGCATAGCAGGCAACCCATTCATTGCGTTCCTTCATTCTGCGCTCGTGTATATCGGCCTCCGGCACAAACCCAATAGTCAGACGGTACCCAGCGTGCAGCAAACGCGCCATGCCACGCCGCATAGCCGCCCGCATCTCGGCCCATACCGTCCCCTCGAACCATACTTCGGCAGGCTGTCCATCTGGTTCCCAGAGTAGGATCCACTTTCCCTCATCTAGTCCAGCCGTAACTAATCCATATGCGGTATCACGAGAAGAATCTACTCCCCTCTTCCGCTTACGAGAAGATACCATCTCCCCATCGTCCAGCACCATTCGCTCTAATCTGGCCATCCATACAATTTGCATCAACTATGCCCTCCCTATTCGATAGACTTGATAATGATACAACCTCTCCGATTGCTGCGACCTTCTATTCACTTCTATCGGACAAAAAAAGAAAGCACCTCATCACGGTACGTATATACGCATCGCAATGAGGTGCTTCCTCGTCCTAGTTATGAATTTATTACCATTATAACATGCTCTTCTCCAGTGTCAATTCCTGTATTTCTATTTCTAAATGTTGGACGCTACTATATAATAATATCATCTTATTGGAGCAGCAGATAAGGGAGGCTAACAATGAGCAATCATGATCTTGATTTTCTATCGGACAGCACAGAGACAACAACAACACGCTTCGTCACCTTTGTAGGGCACAGCTATCGGCGCTTTGATTTGGCGATTACATCTACAGGCCGTTTTTACGGCAAGAAGCTCGTTACCGACTTGCAGAGCGGGCTGACCGCCATTCTCGGGCAGGACGATCTCAAGGAAGAAGGCTATTTAGAATCCTTTTATCGCTTGTCGGAGGAAGAGGGAGATGAGCTTCGCGGCTTCCTGTACATGGTCATAGGCGAGGCGCATTTCACCGATTAAGCTGATGACTTGGATTCACGAACCCAACCTTCATACAGCACTTATGATCAAAAAAGGGAGGAGCTTCTGCTCCTCCCCTTCATTCTACCGCCCATGTTCGTTACATTCCGACGTACGATATCATACTTTTCATTTCCAGACGCTCAAAAATTGCACTGACGGACTCGCGCTCTGGCGCAAATACACAGACATCCATCTGGCATTCTACCGGCACATCGCAGTTGATGCGCGCAAGCTGTCGTGACAAATGAAGCATCTCAAGGTCGGACTCAATCTTCGTCCGTACACCCTTCGCAAGCTCCGGCAAATTCTCCAATATTCCCTCAATGCTCTGATATTGCTGGATCAGCTTATGTGCTGTTTTCTCACCTATCCCTTTCACGCCTGGATAGTTGTCCGCAGTATCTCCCATAAGCCCCTTCACATCAACCACCTGCTCTGGAGTCAGCTGACGCTCCTCCATGAGTGACAATGGCGAATAGACTGCATAATTGCCATGCCCCTTCTTCATAATGATCACAGTCGTCCGTTCATGAACAAGCTGCAGCATATCGTGGTCGCCTGTCAGGACATAGACATGCATATCATCACGGAATAAGCGCGACAAGGTTCCGATACAGTCATCTGCCTCGAATCCTTCAGCCGATATATTAGGGATGCCGAATCCATCCATTACATCCCGAATGAGTTGAAATTGTGGTACCAGATCCTCTGGGCAATCGGGACGATTTGCTTTGTACGCTGTGAACTGTTCTGAGCGAAATGTCTTGCTCCCGAGATCCCAGCAGCATGCAATATGCGTCGGCTCGAACCGTTCTACCGCATCCCAGAAATATCTCATAAAGCCATACACCGCATTCGTTGGTGTTCCATCCTTCATTCGACGAATAGAACCGCCGTACGCAGTAGCGAAATAGGCGCGAAATAAGAGCGCCATTCCATCAACGAGCAGTAAGCGCTGCTCCTTATTATCATTCATTTGTACTTCCATCGGTATGGATTACCCCTTTCGCTTCAATGCCTATCGTCAAGTATATCATAATTCCTACAATCACTAGATAACGGATTCTGCCAAGCAAGGAACCCATACTCATTCTTTCTATTTATGCTACAAATGAGACATTACATCATCAAAGGTCACGATCCCGACTAACCGACTGTCCTTCGTTACTACCGGAACAGCCAGAAGGCCATACTTCTTAATAATGTACAAGACATCCGCTTGCGGTGCATCTGGTTCGATCGTAACGAGATACGGATTCATTATCTCATTCACCGACCGTTCGGGCGAAGAGATAAGGAAATCACGTAGCGACACAACGCCGAGCAGCGTATCCTACTCATCGGTCACATACAAATAATAAATAGTCTCCACATTCGTCAAGCAACGGCGCATCCAATCAAGAATCTCAGCAATTGTATCTGTCGTACGGATTCGGATGACCTCCGTTGTCATAAGTGATCCTGCTGTACCTTCTGGGTAAGCGAGCAATTGCTTAATGTCCTCCGCCTCTTCCTTCTCCATATGATCAAGATAGAAATCCGCTTCTTGATAAGACAGCAATCCATCTTCTTGAGCTCTACTTACAATTGCTCAATCTCTACGCTCACAACATGCTCAATCTTCTTGATGTAATAATAGATTTCCGTCAAGTATTGATTACTTGGCACAGATAGTACTAGGTCAATTCGCTGGCGATCCTTATCCAGATCCTTGAGTTTAAAGTGGCGGATATGGAACTCATCTGCATCCGTTCGATCCTTGCGCTGAATCTTCTTAATAAGATCCGTCATTCGGTGGTTCGATTCTACGACGATCTTCAACGCCACATCATGCCGGTTCAACTTTGCAGGGGCAATCATCTTAATTAAACCCGGAATGAGGTTGACAGCCGTAATCAGCAGCGCCGCACCGCAAGTTGCTTCCAAATAGAATCCAGCCCCAATCGCTACACCGAGAGCAGACGCCGACCAGATTAATGCTGCAGAAGTGAGACCGGAAATAACCTCATTGCTTCTTCGCAAGATAACACCCGCTCCAATAAAACCGACCCCGCTTATGATCTGAGCTGCCAAGCGCATTGGATCCATATTCGGATGGTTAGTGCCGCCGAACTTCCCGAATGCCTCAATTGACACAATCGTAACCAGGCAGCTGGCAATACATATGACCATACTCGGTCTCAAACCAAGCTGTTTTTGCTTAATTTGTCTGTCAAGCCCAATCAGCAAACCGAATAATAGCGCCAAACCGAGCTTCATCATCATTTCCAATGTCAAAAATATCATGTCGATCACCTTCTTACTCAAATTCAACTTACTCAAATTCAACATCTACTACAAAAACATCTACACGCAAAAAAAGCCCCCTCGCAAAGAGAGAGCCTGATTACATCCAGCAAGTCGATTCCTCACACGTCAAATAAGCCTACTGATCCTTCTCGTGCATACAGGGCGCAAGACGATTCAGGGCACAACAAGACATGGGAGGGCCGCTTGTATAGGACACATCCTCTCTACGATTGTACATCAGTTGTCGCAAATAACTCGGACTGCCTTCCACCATTACCCTCCCCTTTCATCGCAAGTTAAATACTTCCATGAGGAATCTTACTTGTTCGTTCACGTGATGTCAACCATCATCTTCCTTGTCTTGCATACATCTATTAACGCTGTTCCTGTTAACCTGTCGACCTGAACAGCATCGTACCTGTGTGCTGCTTATCAGGATCAACAGTTGCAAATCCTTCTTAATGCTTGGAGGCCGTGCCCCACGCTTCTGCAAACATCTCTTCCTTGAAGCCGACAGTTGCTCGATATCCATCTGTAACAATAGGACGCTTGATCAGCTTGCCATTCGATGCCAACAGATTCAACTGTTCCTGCTCGCTCATCGTTGGCAGCTTGTCCTTAAGCTGCATCGCCTTGTATACTTCGCCAGACGTATTGAAGAATTTCTTCAACTCCAATCCGCTTTGGGCAACTAGTGCACGCAATTCCTCGCTGCTTGGCGGCTCCTCTACGATCGGGATTAGTGCAACATCATAGCCTTGTCCCTTGAGCCACTGCACTGCTTTACGGCAAGTGCCGCATTTGGCATATTGATATACAGTAACGTTCATATGTCATGTAACTCCTCTCATAACATCATTTCATTATTACTCGCTCCAGCCAACAAGCCGGTCACGCAGTTCTACTAGTTCCTGAGGAAGCTCGGCCTTAAAGTGAAGCTTAACCCCACTCATCGGGTGTGTAAATCGCAGCTCAGAGGCATGAAGTGCATGCCGCGTTAATGGCTCCACTGCAGCCTGAAGCAGCGGAGTATTCACCAGTTCAGGATCAGCATAGAACTTATCGCCCAGCAGCGGACTTCCGATATGCTTCATATGCACCCGGATTTGATGAGTACGTCCCGTCTCCAGTCGACAGCTTACTCTTGCAGCTTGTCCATGGTAGGACTCCAGCACACGATAATGCGTGATGGAATCGTATCCATCCGGTGTCACGACACGAAGATGAGGCTGCTCCTTGTCTCTATCGATCGGAGCATGTACCGTCCCTTCCTGCTCACGAGGAATTCCAAATACAAATGCCTCATACTGCTTCCACACCTCATTCTTCTGCATCTGATCCGATAATTGATGATGAGCGTGGCCGTGCTTCGCAACAATAAGCAGCCCAGAGGTCTCTTGGTCGAGTCGATTCGCTGGTCGAAATCGGGTTCGCTCGCCACGCATCCGCCAATGATGGACAACTCCATTTGCCAGTGTCCCATTCGGGTATCCCTTGGTAGGATGGACCACTATGCCTGCCTGCTTATTGAGCACGAGAATATCCTCATCCTCGTACACAATCTGAATTGGGATTGGCTCTGGTTCGATTGTATCCACATGATCCTCAGCAATCTCCACCCGGATCAGATCACCCGCACGAAGCTTGTCGCGCACCGTTAGAATTCTGCCATTGTATTCTGTACCGCCATTCACCGTTATCGCTTGTTCCAATGTCTTCAGCCGCTTCAATAAACGCCTCGACAAATTCAATCTGGAACGGAGAACGGTTCGGAGCTGAATCCCTTCTTCACTCTCAGGCACTACATAGGATAGCTCGGCAGCAATCTCCCCAGACAAGCCGTCCGCTTCTTGCTTCTCTTCTTCTTCAATCATGCTGCTCCTTCTTCCTGAACACGTCAGCACTTCTCACATATTCCTGATCCTGAACGCCAACAAGACCATTTGCCCGGCGTGCCACTGCAAAGAAATAGTCTGATAATCGATTCACATATTTCATTACTTCGACATGTACGGTCTCCTGATGCGAGAGCGTAACGAGCTGACGCTCCGCTCTTCGACACACAGTTCGACATATATGCAAGGCTGCTGCTGCCTCGGATCCTCCAGGCAAAATGAACTTTGTGATCGGTTCATTCGCAGCCTCATGCTCGTCCATCCATTTCTCGAGCTGTTCCACCTGTTCTGGACGAATTTTATAAATGAATTTCCCCTGCTTCTGCTCCGCATAAGCGGTATCGGCTCCGCAATCGAACAGTTCATGCTGGATCACGGATAACTGCTCCCGAAGTGCTTTCATTTCATCTCCATGGCAGCAAGTAATCGCCCAGCCGACGAATGAATTCAGCTCATCAAGCTCCCCATAAGCTGCTACCCGCAAATGATCCTTCGGTACCCGGCCACCTATCAACGATGTCGTTCCTTCATCACCCGTACGCGTATATAACTTCATTTGCTATGCCCCCTCATTACCGTTCTATCCTGGGCTTAATGTCCTCTCCACGTGCACATTGCTAGTTTACTTTCGTTTCCGCTTCGCGCTAATGTCCTCTGGAATTCCTGAAGTCATCCGGAACCATTGTGTACTCCGCTTTACAAGCTCGCGATTCAGAGCGGCGTGCTGCACAATATACTCAACTTCAAGCGGATTCGTGAACGGCGTGTAGCCTGGCGGCTCGTTCGTAATAATGAACAGCTTGCCCTGAAAGATGAACAGCGCCTCTTGCAGTTCCATCCGCGCAGCTGTCAATCGCGCAGCGTATTCAGCAAGATCCTGCTTATTGTCCATTTCCTCCATAATTCGTTCGTGTGCGCCATGCAAATACGAGGTAACGCTATCAATGACAAGTACACGCCGGTCGGCCCGGTACATATTGGATTGCTCATTGATTCGATGCAGAACTTCTGGCAATGCACATTCCGTATCAATCGTCTGCCATGTGAAATGGGGTGGCGCAGGCAATTCATCCGGAAGCGGCGTAAGACGGGTCGTCATGTAGAACCCTTCACGCCCGAACGTTGCAGCATAATGCATTGCAAATGATGTTTTCCCGCTCCCGGTGCTTCCTGTTACACCAATGATCACGAGCGCTCCCCCTTTCACTTATGATGTCTTACCGTGATGTCCAATGATTGCTTATCTATCTATACGGTCTGTCTGAATCAAGCCACATTACTTCTCTTCAGCAAGAGCCTTGAGTATCTCAACTGATCTGGCTTCATCAGGTGTGCGCGAAGGAATCGTAACAGACAGCCCCTTTTCCTGAACGCCATGTTTCTTCAAGACAGGCAGCTTCTCTGCAGACAACGAGAATAAGAAAGTTCCTTTATGCTCTTCCTTGCCTTCATATACAGCACCGTCATACACGCCTTCGTTGTATTTTTTGGCATCAAAATACTTATCGAGAGCTACGTGTCCACCCTGAGGAGCCATTCTCTTCGCGTCCTCCTCTGGAATGACCATTACACTATTCTCTCCAGCCGCATATTCCACAAACAACTTCTCGATGCTGTACAACGGTGAAGCGACGACTTGAACTGTGAATTTATTCTCAAAAGTCTTATTCAGATCATCCTGCAGTGCACTTGTCATTTCGGGAGGTAATGACGATGATGTCATGATGAATACCGTAGCATCGGCTTTAGGCCCTCCACAACCACTTATAAGCACAAGCAATACCGCTAGAACACCGATCCATCTCCAATTGCGCATGATAGCCTGTCCCCTCTCCACGTTGCCCCATATAAATGTATTATCCGTTTAATAAATCCCAACCTTCACTATATCATAAACAACATAGGCAAAAAAAGAAGACTCCTCATAGGAGTCTTCCTCACGCACCATCTATTTCATCGATTGTGACTTCATATATTCATTAATCTTCAAGTCCAACATGCTGCTAATCTCGATTACTGTCTCTGCAGTAAAGGACTGCTCCTCTTGGAACATCTGCTCCATTTGCTTGCGAAGGACAAGGATTTCATACTCAAGCGCCAATAGCTTGGACGAAATGTTTCTTGTTCTGCCCGACCATCTTACATGAGATCTATCTTCTCTCACTGAACTATGCGGATACGACGTCAAGGTATAGTTCGAACAAAACAATCGACCTTTCCTCCCTTCATGGCGATTCTAGAATATCCTAGAGTTCTCCAGTTGTTCCATAACATGGGACAGTTCTGCGAGACATGTTATATTATACCAGAGGGGGAGAAAGAAAACTAGTTCATTTTCGTTGATTATGAATAATTATCACATTTCTTGCTTCATCTTGTCGAGGAATCGACCCATTCGATCAAGAGCTTCATTCAATTGCGCAACGGATGTCGCATAAGAGCAGCGAATATGACCTTCTCCTCCTAGGCCGAACACATCACCCGGAACAGCCGCAACCTTCGCTTCGAACAACAACCGATGGGCAAATTGCTCTGAAGTAAGCCCAGTTGACTTAATGGATGGGAATGCATAAAAAGCCCCTTGCGGCTCATGGCATTCCAGTCCAATTTCGCGGAATCCGTTCACAACAAGTCGTCTGCGCTGATTGTACGACTCCATCATATGATCCTTCTCGCTCATCCCATTGCGCAATGCTTCAAGGGCGGCAATCTGTCCCATTATCGGTGCACACATGACCGTATATTGATGAATCTTCATCATCGCAGCAATGATCTCTGGATGACCGCATGCATACCCCATCCGCCAGCCAGTCATGGCAAATGCCTTGGAGAATCCGCTGACAAGCACCGTTCTGTCCTTCATGCCTGGAATGGATGCGAAGCTGACATGCTTCTGATCATATGTCAATTCAGCATAAATCTCGTCTGAAATGACGATTAAATCGTGTTCTTCAACAATCTTCGCGATCGGGAGCCAATCCTCATAGGTCATAATACCGCCTGTTGGATTACTCGGATAGCATAAAATCAGTACCTTGGATTTCGGTGTAAGCTTAGCCTTCAATGCCTCCGCAGTCAGCTTGAACTGATTAGCAGCATCCGTCTCAATTCCTACTGCTACCCCACCACCAATCGACACGATCGGCGAATATGAGATATAACACGGTTCCGGGATAAGGATTTCATCGCCTGGGGCAACCAGCGTCCGCAGTGCCAGATCAATGGCTTCCGATCCGCCAACGGTAACAAGCACCTCATCTGACGGTTCATATTTTACTTGGAATGAATTGTTCAAATATTCTGCAATCGCTTCACGCAGCTCCAGCATCCCTGCATTGGAAGTGTACTTCGTACGACCACGCTCTAACGAATATACACAAGCTTCACGTACATGCCAAGGCGTGCAGAAATCCGGTTCCCCGACACCGAGTGTGATGATGTCCTTGCTGGCGTTAGCCAAGTCGAAGAACTTACGAATACCGGATGGCGCAATGTCACGTACCAATGGGTTAATATAGTCGCTCATGGAGCGTACGCCAGCTTGCTTCTCTTCTTCCTTAATCATAGCACTTCACCTTTCACGGGGTAATTACGAGACGATGATCATCCTCGCGCTCTTCATAAATAATGCCGTCCTGCTTATACTTCTTCAGGATGAAGTGTGTCTTCGTCGACAATACCGATTCAATCGGAGACAGCTTGTCGGATACGAAGGAAGCTACTTCACGCAAGTTCTTTCCTTCTACCTCAACTAGCAAATCATAGGCGCCAGACATCAAGTATACGGACTTCACCTGTGGGAATAAGTATATTCGCTCTGCAATACCCTCAAAGCCACGACCACGCTCTGGAGTTATTTGCACTTCAATAAGGGCGGTTACAGTCTCATCATCAACTTTGCTCCAATTCACTACCGTTGCATATTTAACAATGACGTGCTCTTCTTCCATCTCGGCAATCGCGGTGCGAACTTTCTCTTCGTCAACACCAAGCATCGTGGCGATGAGCGCCGGGGAACGACGCGCGTCCTCTTTTAACAATTTAAGTATGCTAATATTAAAATCGCTCAAATCCTTCATATTCGATCCTCCCTCGACCTGCAGTGGCAAGCCGACTTAGTGTAAATATGCTACATATGATACACCTTTTCATATGCGCACGCCAATATCAACAGGCTTTACTGCGCATTTCATGATTTCCTAGTGCATTTCCTACTGCTATGATACCTGTTGCCGTAATGGAATTGAAGGTCCACGACCATGCGAAATTGCAGCTTTGCTGGTTGGTAGGTCATCTCCGTACTACAGCCGCAAGTAAAAAGGCCGCTGAAGTACTCAGCAGCCTTTCCGTGTATTACATGTACTGATTGTAGTTGCCTTGATGATGCTCTTGTTGTTGATGCGCATGCTGCTGATAGTGACCATATCCCGCTTGGCCCAGCTTCTGCTGCACGAACTGGTTGGATTTCATTTGAAGCTGTTGATTGTCCTTCAGTTGCTTGTCCAACTCTTGGCGCAATGCTGGTGATGCGACGGAATACATATTGTTCTTCTCCATGAGCGTGAACAGCTGTCCTTGCATCGTTAACGTACTGTGGGTCAAGTCCGTGAACATCTGCCGAACTACCGGACAAGCCGCTTCTGTTACACCTGTTGTATACTCGCGAGAAGTTCGCTTCAAATCAGCCAAGATCGTGTACAACAAGTCTTCCTCTTGCATGAATTGATTTTGTTGTGAACCATTCATGTTGTCGTTCCTCCTTCATTACCTCGATTATTGAGATTGTTGCGGTCTAGTTGGCGCCATATGTGTATGCTGCTGCAGAGTATGTAGCAATACATTCATGTGCTGCTGATGAACACCGATCATGTGCGTCAGCGCTTGCTGAACGCCTGGAGTTGTCGCCATTGCTGCGGTTGCCGCACACTGCTTAATAAGCAAATCCTCATTGGAGATCGAATCCACGATGTACTCCAATTCCTTCGCCGATAACGGCTTCATATTGCCTTGATGTGACTGTTGGTTATGCTGAGCATATTGCATCTGAGCATACTCCTTTCATCCTGTCTGGAAGTTGTCGTTCTCTATGTATTATGAACCCAACATTAGGGAAATATGTAACCGGAAATCTCGACGAAAGGAGATGTCGCGTGGATCTACAATTTGGGTCGCTTCCATGGAAAAGTACGCTGCCATCTAGGCATGTGCATCCCCCATTATCTGAATCGATTTGCTGCGACGTGCTAGTAGTCGGATCAGGCATTAGTGGTGCACTTTGCGCCTATGAGCTGTGCAAGCGCGGGTTCGATGTCGTTGTGCTGGAGAAGAGGCAGGTAGGGGGCGGTAGTACGAGCTCCAATACAGGATTGCTCCAATACATGAATGATCGTTCGCTGACCTCATGCATCGGTTTATTTGGTAAGAGAAAGGGACTTCGTTTCTATACACTGTGCAAGCAGGCAGCAGAACGTCTGCTTACGATCGCTTCCGAGCTCGATGAGGATTCTGAGATGTTCCCTCGCAGCAGCCTCTATTATGCCAGCAGCGAAGAAGACGTAAGAAGTCTGCGAGTCGAATACGATACCTTACATCGCTATGGCTTCCATACAGAATGGTGGAACAGTCAACAAATTCGTCATCGATTTGGATTCGATAAGCCGGCCGCGATTGTCACTCATGGTGATGCTGATGTGAATCCTTACCGTTTCACACATGCTCTATTACATACCGCGAAAAACAAATATAAGCTGCGAGTATATGAGGAGACCAAGGTCACCCAAGTAAGGCACGAGGGTGGTCTCGTTCAGTTGCATACGAATAGCGGATATGTTGCCACAGCCAAGCATGCCGTATTCGCACTCGGGTATGAAACGAATGAAATGAAGCCGAATCGAAACACAAGAATTACTAGCTCCTTCGCGATAAAAACGCAAACTATCCCTAATCTGCTAGATGTATGGCATGAACGCTTCCTCATTTGGGAGACAAGGCGTCCTTATTTATATTTGCGTACCTCGGCAGATAATCGAATTTTGGCGGGCGGATTAGATGAAGGAGATATAAGTACTGAAGAGCGGAATAAGCTGCTCCCAAGCAAAACCTCACAGCTTATCAAGGAAGTGGAGGCCCTATTCCCACAGCTGGCTCCGCTCATAGCTGAAAATGCATGGGCGGGTACATTCGGTGTCACGCAGGATGGATATCCTTATTTTGGCGAGGCTCCTCACCGTCCAGGATGCTTCTTCATTGAGGCCTTTGGGGGAAATGGCACTGTATACAGCACCATTGCGTCTCAAATTGTTGGAGATTTGATTGAATTCAGCTTCCATCCGGATGCTGAACTGTTCAGCTACACGAGGAGATAACGGTGAACCCGGACGTTTTAGTTGAACCTATACGCTCTATTCGTGAAAAAGACAGGAATATAAATGGCCCTGATGACTCATGCGAGCAGCAGGGCCTTTCTTATTTTCCTATTCGCTGATTCGATACTAATATCCGGATGCTTACTGCACTGATAATAGGAAGAGCCCCCAAAACAGCCAAGAAAGCAACGACAACCGGCTCTGTCGTTCTCCATTGCACAACTAGCAAATACGCTGCAACCCCTGCCATTCGCCCGAACAACAAACCAAATTCGCGCAGAACCGTCAGCTCCACGCGTTGGGCTGCTGAACGCTCATCTACCCCCATAATGTCAAAAGTAGCGGTTGTCATCGGGATCACAAACAGTGGCGAGAATAGCGAGGTGATAATCCCGAATAGGAGCAGGCTTCCATAGGCAACACCGAAAAACAGAGGAATGACTGCAAGCGCCATTGCAATCGTCCCAATGAACAAGCCCGGTACCCGGAAGGAAGGACGCATAATTCTGCCTATCACATAGAAGCTGCCTAATGCTACAGCAGATGTGATCAGGGTGTAATTGCCCAGCTTCATCTCATTGGTCGTTGCAATGTAGACCACAAGTCCGATCAGGAAGGTAAAGACCCCATCCTTGGCGCCTTGTGCAGCAAGCGCTGGCAAGGCATGCCGCCAAGGACTGCCAGCCTTCTTCCATGCGGTAAATGGCAATGTCCAATTATAGTGACCCTCAGGGGGACGCTTGCGCAGCCAAAAGCTGAATACGATTGCCCCAATAAACACACCAAACGAAAGGGTAAAAATGATGCGGTAGCCCGTACCATCGCCGAGCTTAGAGATCAAATATCCGGATGCCCACGGCGCGGCCATCCCACAGCATGAGCCTATAAGCCCAACCCAACCATTAAATAAATCCCGGTTGTCCGGATCCGTCACTTCAAAGTACACCACATTGAAGGCCAGCCAAAAGGCACCGAATGCCGCACCTAGCACAAAACCAAGCAGCCATATGTAATCAACCGCACCTTTGCCAAGCCAGAGCACAGCTGCATAAAATGCCCCAGCCAATCCAATGCCAAGCCGCAAGCAATTCATCTTGTTGCCTTCCTTCACCCACTTGCCTGCACAGTAGAAGGTCAACCCGCTGGATATTTGCTGACTGAAGGCAAACCAGCCAATCAAGCTGTAATCTGATGCAGCCTTCCATAGAAAAACATTGACGAATGCTCCCGAAAGAGCATTCGCCAACGAAAAGAGACCAAAAACGATCAACAGCAATAGCGATTGAGCGTCAAGACGCGCTGTCACGAAGGGAACCCCTCCCTGCTTAATCGGGCATATAGCCCTCTTCGTTACAGCTTATAAGTTGCCCTAAAGCAGCCGTCTTATGATAATTTATTCAGACTGCGCACGGCGGACGACTTCCATAAGCGGCTCGCGGTGCGGCTCAGCCAATACTTTGGATACTTGGAAGCAAGAAGTGCACACATATACATCCAAGCGGAATGGCGCTGTTACAACCGGCGCCTTCAAGGCTTCCGATACATGTGGCTCGAAGTGATTGGAACCAATCGTCTCTGTGCCAGCTAGTAACATATATTCTCTGCACTGAGGACATTCCGGCACTTCAGATTGCCCATGAAGCACCTTATCCACGCCTTCTTGGTACTGCAATGAACTCTCATCGCCGAACAAGGCAGCATCTTCTGTCCAGCCGAAGTTGGACCAGCCCTTCTCCTTGGATTCTTCCTCATGATCATGATCGTCATGATCTCCATGCTGCTTATCAGGATCGTGCTCAATATCCACATTCAATGTCCGATAAGCATTCAGCTCATTGTGGCAATGCGGACACTCTTCTTCTGGACCTAGCACCTCATCCCACACAATTTCCGTATCACACCAAGGACAAATCTGACTCATGTCCGTTCAACCTGCCTTTCTTATCAGAAGGCTCTGCAAGTCGATTACAGAGCACATTCTCCCCTATCTAGATGTCAATTCATAATGATCTGCACTTGTTCGTGCTGGTATCTCTATTATAGAGCATCCATTACAGATTCGCCCAATACACGATTCCAATAATAATAAATATCGCTGCCAATGCAAACAGTGTTCCCCATAAATACTTCATGCAAGACCTCCGCTGCCATAGTAACGAACCTGCTGTTCCTACGTAAAACTACTTAATGCTAGCTCCGATAATGTAGGACATGGATACGGAGATAACCATAGACAGCAAACCAACTGCACGGTTATCCTTCTGAATTTCATCGTCCAATTTGAAATACGGCATCAGAAATCCAAACAAAAAATATGCCATTAATAGCAGTACATATCCGAGTGCTGCCCATGTCAATGACGCATACAACGTATCCCGTGCTTCGATCCCGAAGCGGAATATGTTGCAAATTCCGAAGATTTTGCCAGAGGTAGCCATCGCGACACTAATATTGCCTTTGCGGATCTCCTCCCAGCATCTGTATCTTGTCACTAATTCAAATATGGACAAGAACACGACAAGCGCCAGTACGGTTACAGAAAAGTAAGCACACATGGATACGTATGGGTTACTAAGCCATTGCTCAATAAATCGTTCCACATTCATCCTCCCCGGTTCGTTCGCTGTTACGAAAGTTCAGCAACCGTAATCCCTGTACCGCCTTCACCGTAGTTGCCGAGACGGAACGTCTTCACATGTCTGTGTCTTCGCAAGAACTCCTGAATTCCCGTTCTCAGAATCCCAGTCCCTTTGCCGTGAATGATATATACTTGACCCAAGTTCGCGAGCAGAGCTTCATCAAGGAAGCGATCGACCTCAATAATTGCCTCTTCTAAATTCGCTCCACGCAAGTCAAGCTCGGAACGTACATTGTCCGCTCGTGTCCGCTTCACATTTGTGCCTGTCTTCACGGACTTACTGCTCTGCTTCGAAGCGGATGAAGTGACAAGCTCCAAATCATCCATTCGAACCTTCATCTTCATAATACCCAGCTGAACAACAGCTTCGTTGCCCGCCAGCTCAACCACGCTGCCCTTTTGATTCAAGCTGTATACCATAACGTCATCCCCAGCTTCAATCTTGCGTGCTTGCTTCTTCACAGTCTTCGACTTGGAGGCTAGTTTGCTAGCCGGAGCAGCTTCATCGAGCTTCTTGCGAGCCTCGGTCAACAAATGCTCCTTCACACTCACGCCTTCCTGAGCGAGCAGCTTCAGTTCTGTAATGATATCATCTGCTTCATGACGCGCCTTCCGAACAATTTCACGCGCTTCCTCAGAAGCACGCTCAATTCGCTTGTCCCGCCCCGCCTGAAGCTTCGCTTCCTCTTCAACAATCGAAGCACGAAGGAGCTCTGTTTCCTTGCGAATCTTCTCTGCTTCCACACGCTCTGCTTCTGCGCGAAGACGGTTCTCCTCGAGCGATGCGATCATCGTCTCGATGCGCATGTCTTCTTCTGTCACTTCGCCACGAGCGTGCTCAATGATGGAAGTCGGAAGGCCAAGACGTTCTGCAATCGCAAATGCGTTGCTTCGGCCAGGAACACCAACAAGAAGTCTATACGTTGGGCGCAATGTCTGCACGTCAAATTCCATGCTTGCATTAATGACGCCCTTGCGTTCATATGCATATGCCTTCAGTTCACTATAGTGCGTCGTCGCAACGAGTCTGCAGCCAAGACGATGAATATGCTCCAGAATCGCGATCGCGAGTGCAGATCCTTCTGCAGGATCCGTTCCTGCCCCAAGCTCATCCAACAGCACGAGGCTCTTCGGAGTCATTTCTCCCAATATGCGAATAATGTTCGTCAGATGGCTGGAGAACGTACTCAAACTCTGTTCAATGCTCTGCTCATCGCCGATATCAGCGTAAATGGCATCGTATACACATAGTTGGCTGCCATCCTGTGCAGGTATGAACAAACCGGACATGGACATGAGACTTAGCAGCCCCATCGTTTTCAAGGATACCGTCTTACCGCCTGTGTTCGGACCGGTAACGATAATAGTCGTATAATCATTGCCAAGCTCCACATCGATCGGCACCACTTGTTCCCGATCAATAAGCGGATGGCGGCCCTTAATGAGCTTCATATACCCGCGATCATTCATGCGCGGCAGCGTTGCCTTCATCTCATGCGCTAGACGAGCCTTCGCGAAGATGAAGTCCAACTGTTCAATGCAATCCGTATCGCTTAACAGCAGATCAACTTGCAAGCCAACGTGCTCGGTCAAGCGGGACAAAATACGCTCAATCTCACGCTCTTCCTTGAGCTTAATTTCCCGCAGCTTATTATTAAGTGTCACAATCGCCTCAGGCTCAATGAAGAGCGTTGCCCCTGAACTGGATTGATCATGAACAATCCCGCCGTAATGGCCGCGGTACTCTGCCTTCACCGGGATTACGTATCGATCATTGCGAATTGTGATCAGCTGCTCCTGCAGCATCTTGGACGCGCTGGATGAACGAATCATGGACTCCAGCTTCTCACGGATGCGTGTCTCCCCGATGCGCAGTTCACGGCGTGCCGTTGCCAATTCAGCACTTGCCTGATCCAGCACCTCACCCTGCTCATCGATGCAGCGTCTAATCTCTTCTTCCAATTCTTTCTGCCAGCTCAGCGAATCCGCCAGCGCCATCAGAAGCGGTACAGGATTATCTTCATGCACACTTTCAATATGGCGTCTCACGCGACGACCTGCGAAGATAAGCGCTGAAATATCCCACAATTCATTGGCACTCAGCATTGCATTAATACGTGCACGCTTCACGGCAGGACGTATATCGGTAACACCGGAGAATGGAGCTCCCCCCTTCAACCGATCTATCGTCATCGCCTCATCCGTCGCCTGCAGGCGTCGTTTCACTTCCTCTAGATCCGTGCTTGGCAGCAGAGACAAGGAAGCATGTTCCCCTAACGGGGTAGCCGCATGTCGCGCAAGCGATTGCAGTATTTTATGGTAATCCATTGTTTTTAAAATTTTCGAGTCCAAAACAAGTCACGACTCCTCTCGCTGTTCATTATAGCGGTATACCGAAATAATGGCTATCCAATGTCTGAACATGCCACTCATGAATATCGCGGATAAGGTTACAATAATTGTTGCACAAACCTATACCCTTCAAACGAGTAAGGAGGAAAAGTCCATGAGTTTTCTCGGTCATGTGGTTCGATTCATTGTGGCAGCCATCGTATTGATGGTTACGGGCTGGATTGTGCCGATGTTCACCGTAGGCGGTTTCTGGAGTGCCTTAATCCTCGCCTTAGTCATAGCCTTATTCGGCTGGATTGTCGAAGGCATATTTGGAAAACGAGTTACGCCGTTCGGACGCGGGATCGTCGGCTTCATCGCCAGTGCGGTTGTCATCTACATCGCCCAGTTCTTTGTTGGCGGTGTATCCGTCACTGTGCTCGGCGCTATTCTTGCAGCGCTTGTCATTGGTTTGATCGACTTGTTCATTCCAGTCGCAACGCCGTTCGAAGCTGGCCACGAGTCCAGATAACGGCGGTTCATCATCCAGGGCTGCTGTGCTCATTCCCATGAGTGAGCCCCTTGTATAGCTTCCTTCTCTTCGCTCCATATAAGCAATGGAAAAAGGATAAAATTTCCGTTACACTATATGGACGAGGAGAGGAGGAAATACGAATGTTGACTCGGGGTAGCCTAAGGCCACTCATCTCATGCCTATTGCTCGCAGCGGTCATAGTATCCGGATGCGGGGGACAATCTGGACAAAAGCAAGATGACGAAGTAAAAACAGACAAAGAGCTTATCATTAAGGCAACGAATTTCAAATTCGATCAGTCTGAATACCGCGTCAAATCCGGTGAACCCATCCGCATCGTATTAGATGCTGTCGGCAATCACGGAGTTGCTATCAAGGCATTGAATTTGTCCCTTGATCCAACTCATCCAAAACAAGTCATCACTCCGGAACAACCCGGTACATATGACATGTCATGCACAATTCTGTGCGGTCCGGGACACAATGAAATGACAGCCAAATTTATTGTCGAAAAATGAGCGGCCGCCGTTGATCCCTGCCTATTGCTTGGGAGGACGGCGGTCTGTTCATTCATGTATATGATGATTCATGCATGCCACGCATTACCAGTGATTCCATTACAGCCACTGAGCCCATTTTACAGCTTCAACCATAACATCTGGCATCCACTTCCCCGTTCTATTTACCCATATCGAAGCATCAACCCAGTCGCGAAATACACCAGCCGGCCATGCCCGCAATAGTACGTAAATCATACACCATAAAAAGACAAATTGCACCAATCCGAGAACTGCCCCTGTTACCCGATCGACGGTTCGTACCGGCGGTACATCCGTGAATTTCTTCAAGGCGAACCGGATTAGCCAAAGGCCTGCCAGTACAAAAGTGAACAGAAGCAAAAAGGCCACCACAGCGTGTACGGTATCCATAAATGTTGCCGCTAAGAGCGTACCGTCGCTATCTTTCGCCCCTGATCCGCTGCTAACTGTTGTAAATACTCTCTTCCTTACCCATGGTACAAAATCTGCATAAAACCGAGCCGCGACGATAAAAGCGACAATATAGCCGAAGAGGGAGAGCGCGATAGACTTGAATCCCCGCACTGCTCCCAGAACAATGCATGCGATTGCTGCTCCCACTATGGCATAATCCAAGCCGTTCCATGACGCAAATACCGCCGCGATTTCCATCCATACGTTGTTAATAAGCTTCCCTATATCTTGCATCATTTATTTGCTATTCCTTTGTTCGCTCCTCATGTATATCTACTCGATCATTTCCAGCCATTCGTTGAATTCGCTCTGCAGCTTCGCATACTCATCCTTGAGCTTCGTGAACTCATCAGTAAGCTTGGTATATTCATCTGCAAGCTTCGAATAAGCCCCTTGTGTCTCATCCGCTTGTCTGCGTTCTTTCTCCCGCTCCAGTTGGGACAAGCGGAATTGATGGGAGAGAACCTCGAATTGCTCCTGAATAACCTCCATCTCAGCATGAGAGCGAGCCTGCTCTTCTGTATGCTTCTTCGTCTCCTCAACTTCAGCCTTCAATCTCTCGAGCTGTTGCCGCAGCTGCTCACGCTCTTCACTCCACGTAGCCGATGTCTCTGTCCATTGCTGCTCTTGCTGTGTCCATTCTTGCTCACGCTGCTTCAAGAGAGACTTAGCTTCTTCATATTGTTCAAGCTCCGTAATGTATAGCTGCTGTTCTTCCTCCAACTGATCATAACGGGACTGAACTTCCTCCACCTGCTGTCTCGCCTCTGCAATAGTGGCAGCAGCTTCATGCTGCGCCTGCTGGATGCTTGTGAAAGCTGCTTGCAGCTCTTCCTTCTCAGATTCAAGCTGACGGCATTTATCTTCATATTCCGCGAGCTGATCGTACAAGGCATCCTGCTCTTGTTCACCCTGCTCTTTCCAAGCATGGCGTTCTGCTTCCCATTGTTCTTGCAGTGCGTTTCGTGCTTGTTCGGCTTCTCGAATCCAAGCCGCTCGTTCTTGGTCAAGTCGCTCATTCAGCTGACGCTCGAATTGAGCACGAAGCGCTTCGAGCTCTTCTTCCTTGCTCTGTTCGATCGCTTCAAGCTGCTGCTGCAGCTCAGCAGCCTCAGCCTGCACATGATCTCGCACGCGTATGAGCCGCTCCATCTCCACCTGACGCGCTCGATCAAGCTCCTCTGCGCGTCCCAAATGTCCTTCGAGCTGATGAATGCGCGCATCCTTCTTCTGCACGTTCTGCTCAGCTTCTGCACGCAGAGACTGCTCAAGATCCGTCAGTTCCTTGGCATGTACAGCCGATGCTTCCTCGTGCAGTGCATTCCAAGCATCCACATCCCCCTCATATTGGGTGCGCAATTCCTGCAATTTCCGTTCATGCTGGACTTGCTGCTCTTCATGCCGCTTCTCATACTGAGCGCGTTCTTCTTGCAGTTGCTTCTCGCGCTGAACACGTTCTTCTTGCAGCTGCTCTTCATACTGGGCAAGCTCATCTTGCAGCTGCTCTACATGTTGAGCACGTTCTGCCTCCAACTGCTGCCCATGCTCAGCACGTTCTGCTTCTAGCTGCTCCTCATACTGTGCACGTTCTACTTCCAATTGCTCTTCATACTGAGCACGTTCAGCTTCCAGCCGCTCTTCATGCTTAGTACGTTCTGTTTTCAACTGCTCTTCACGCTGAGCACGCTCCGCTTGCAACTGTTCTTCATACAGAGAGCGTTCTGCCTGCAACTTCTCCTCATGCAGAGATCCCTGCTCTAGCTGCTGCTGCTCGGATTGTGCACGCAGCTCATCCAGCTGCCGCTCATACCGAGCAATCAATTCCTGCTGCTGTTGCTCATGCTGAGTAAGCAGTTCTAGCAGCTGCTCCTCATACAGCTCCGTCGCTTGCTTCAGTGCAAGTTCACGCTCTTGCTCAGATTGCTGGAGTTGCTCTTGGTAGACAGCCTCAACCTGTTGAACAGCCTTGCTCCGTTCAGATTCAGCTTGGGCTAACTCCTGCTTCCATTTATCCTCAAGTGCAGCCATCGAAGATTGCTTATCTGCTTCTGCTTGCTCCAACTGCTCCAGATGCTCGATGATCAGTTGATCCAGCTCTTGATCATGTCGAGACTTGGCATCTGCCAGCTCTGTACGCAATTGGGCAAGGTCGCTCTCATATTTGGTCTTAGCTTCGTCCAATGCCTTCTGGTTCTGCGCTTGCGCTTCACCTAGCGCGAACTCTTGATTCGCAACCAGTTGAGCGAGTTCTTCTTCATACTTCGTCTTCGCTTCATTTAAGGCCTCTTGATGAAGCACCTGCATGTTGTCCATCGCTTGTTTCTGATCAGCTAGCAGTTGAGCTATGTCGCTCTCACACTTCGCTTTCACATCATTCAATGCCTTCTGGTGCAGTGCCTGTGCTTCATCCAGCGCCTGCTTCTGCTCCGCTTGCGACTTCGCCAAATTCGAGCGGTGTTCCGCCTTAACTTGCTCGATCTCCTTCGCATGCTGGTCGGACAGCTCTTTGACTTTGGCAGCATGACGTTCTTCAGCCTGCTTGCGCTGATTGTCCTGGGCAGACTTCATCTGCTCGGCAGCCTGCTCATGCTTCTGCTGCAGCTGCTTGGTATTCGCCTCATGCTGCTGCTTGAGCAGCGTCAACTGCTTGTCTCGATCTTGAACGAGCTCTGCTTCTCTCTTCGACAAGCGCGCTTCCCATTCTGTAGCCTGAGCTGTCAACTGCCCTTCCCATGCAGCCGTCTGTTCAGCAAGTTGTTCTTCCCATTCTGCAGATAACTGCTCTGCCCTCTGTTTCTCAGCAGCGAGCTGCTCTCGCCACTGCTGTTCCTTGGCGTCCAGCTTCTCTGTCCATTCCAGCTCCTGGAGAGCCCGCTCTTCTTCCCAGGTCTGTTCCTTGTTCGCGAGCTTGCTGGACCATCTCTGCTCTGCTTCATCGAACTGCTTCTGCCAGCCTTGCTCTGTATCACTTAGCTTGCTCTGCCACAATTGTTCGTTCTCCGAATACTTCGTCTGCCACCCTTGCTCGGATTCCGTCAACTGCTCCTGCAAGCTTTGCTCGGATTCCGTTAGACGCTTTTGCCAGCTCTGCTCGGATTCTTGTAGCTGCGCCTCCCAGGTTTGATTCTGCTCATTCAGCTTCGTGCTCCACAGACGCTCTGTTTCCTCCAGCTTCTGCTTAAGGGTGCGGGCATGAAGCTGCTCTGCCTTCTGCTTTTCTTCCAAAACTGCCTTCAATCGTTCTTCTACTTGCTGCAGCTTCTTCTTCTGTTCATTCTCACGAGCTGTCAACGATTGAATCCGTCGCTCTGTCTCCTTCACCTGCTCAGTCAGCTTATGCACACGCTCTTCCGATGCCTTATGCTTATCGGCCAATTGCTGATTCGCTTCCTTCAACTTAGCCGTCTCAGCACGAAGATCAGCCGCTTGCTTCTCGGCCTTCGACTTCTCGTTGCTGAGTTCCTTCTGAAGCTGCTCCAGCTTCTGTGCAGACTCATTGCGCAGCTTCTCTAGTGACTGCTCCGACTCCGTCTGTACCTGAGTAAGCTGTCTCGACAAGCTGTGATTCGTCGCTTCTATTTCCTTCAACGATGAGCTTAATTGCAACTGCTCATCCTTCACCTTCTGCACTTGCTCAGCAATATGTACAGCTGACAACACTGCAATTCGCGTTGTATCCAGTCGCGAGTTCGCAGTTGCAATACTCCGCATATGCTCATCGACCATTGCAGCTACGTTGCGCATATAATCTTTACTTGTTGATCCTACCAATTTATATTGTGTTCCGTATATTTCAACCGCTACACGATGCTTGTTATCCGGACTAGTCATTCTTTTGTCCTCCTTACCTTAACGTGCCGCATGCTAGGGCTTACAGCCTACATGTAGCAACAAATTAATCCATGTTTGTATGTCATACGCAAACTCTATTAGTAATTCGATATATTAGTGCCCTTCTCCTCCTACGCATAGAGGAAAGTCAAGTTTCATTTCATAGAATATTTAGGGGAAAAAGATCTGATATACCCTTCTATTACAGGGTTTCCCTATTATAGGGGTAGTAGTAAAGCAATTGCAAATATAGGTCTTGCCAAAACTCTATCTATCGCATTTATTTCTATATAAAAGGATGTTCACTTCGTTCCAACCCATAAAAAAAGTTGGGAGCGGAAATATCCGTCCCAACTTCAATGAACTTCTATTATAGAAGCAGTCTCCGTAATAAGAGTGTCTGCTCTGGAGCAACCTTACTTCCGCAGCTCTGCGTTGAAGCTCGTTTCGATTGCCGTCACAACCTTGCCATGCAGCTCTGTAATTTCTTCATCCGTGAATGTATGCTCTGGATGACGGTATACGAGCGAGATCGCGACGCTCTTCTTATCTGCCGCAACATGATCTCCTGTGTATACGTCGAATACATTTACCGATTCAAGAAGTTCGCCTGCCGTTTCTTTAGCAAGAGCAACCACTTGCCCTACTTCTGTACCGCGATCCAATACAACCGCAATATCGCGGTCTACAGCTGGGTAGCGCGGAAGGCTGCGATACTCAATATCGAAGTCTGCTGCATCGATCAACGGCTGCACCAAGAACTCAGCAACATACGTGTCAGCTACATCCTTCGCATGCTGTACCTCAGGGTGCAATTGACCGATGAAGCCGATGTACTGCTCTCCGTTCTCGCTTGTTAAATAAAGCGAAGCGGAACGTCCCGGGTGCAAGCCTTGCGGACGATCTGCTGCATAGCGTACACGTCCATCCAAGCCGAAGTGCGCTACGAGGCTATCGAGTACCCCTTTCAAATCATAGAAATCAACCGGTTCTGACTTCACATTCCATTGTGCAGCACTGCGCTTGCCAGTCATCAATAGAGAAGCAACAAGAACCTCTTCAGGCTGAGCTGAAAGCTGCTCTTCCTTCGTCAGATGGAGTGTACCCAGTTCGAAGATGCTTACATCTTCATGCTTGCGGTTGCGATTGTACACCGCTACATCAATAAGACCAGGAACCAGGTTCGTACGGAGCACGCTGCGCTCTTCACTCATTGGCATAGCCAGACGTACAGGTACTGCACCTTCCATGAAGGAAGGGAACACCGAAGTGTCGGCCGGATTCGTAAAGGAATATGTCACAACCTCATTCACACCGTTGTCTGTCAGGACACGCCGAATCGCACGGCGAATGTGCTGCCCCTTCGTCAGATGGCCTGGCGTTGTTGCTCCTTCAATAGCAGTTACTGGGATGTTGTCATATCCGAAAATACGTGCAACTTCCTCGATCAAGTCTACATCGCGCGTAATGTCGCCACGACGAGTAGGCACGGTGATGTCGAAGATTCCTTCGGATTTCTCAACAAGCTCGAAACCAAGACGGCTCATAATCTTGCAAACTTCTTCAGCTGTCAACGACGTGCCGAGCAGACGGTTCGTTCTATTTAAAGTCAGTTCGATAACTTTGCGCTCCGCAGATGCAGTTTGTTGTTCCACGATACCTGCATATACTTCACCATCCGCAAGTGTACGGATCAATTCAGCCGCACGGTTCAATGCTGGGATGACCGATTCTGGGTTCACTTCTTTCTCGAAGCGAAGAGACGCTTCCGAACGCAGTCCCAATTGACGGGATGTCTTGCGTACGACACTGCCTGCAAAGTGCGCGGATTCAAGAAGAATGTTCACCGTATCCGAAGATACTTCCGAATTCTCTCCGCCCATAACCCCTGCAAGTGCAACTGGCTTCACGCCGTCTGTAATGAGCAGCATATGCGGCTCCAGCTTGCGTTCTTGGCCGTCAAGCGTAACCAGTTCTTCGCCTTCATTCGCAAAGCGAACGTCGATCGTTCCGCCGCCATTCAGCTTATCCGCGTCAAACGCGTGCAGCGGCTGTCCGTATTCCAACATGACGAAGTTCGTTACGTCCACGATGTTGTTAATTGGGCGAACGCCTGCTGCAAGCAAGCGATTTTGCAGCCACAATGGAGATGGCTTAATCGTTACACCCGCGATATAACGTGCTGCATAGTGAGTGCAGCCTTCTGCAGCGCTAATGCTAATCTTCACTTTGCCTGAAGCCGCTTCCGTACTTTCCTTCACTTCCTGCTCTGGCAAGTGTGCAGGACGCTCCAGCAATGCACTCACTTCATGTGCAACGCCCAACATGCTCAGGCAGTCTGAGCGGTTCGGTGTAAGATCCAGCTCCAGCACGTGATCGTTCAGGCCGAGCACGTCTGCAATCGGAGTTCCGAGTTCTGTCTCCGCTGGCAGTACAAGAATGCCTTCCTGCATTTCCTTCGGAAGCAGCTTGTCATTCATGCCAAGCTCCTTCGCTGAGCAGATCATGCCTTGCGATTCTACACCGCGCAGCTTCGCACGCTTGATCTTCATGCCGCCTGGCATAACCGCTCCGATCGTTGCGACAGGAACCTTTTGTCCTGCATCCACGTTTTTCGCGCCGCACACGATTTGAAGCTTCTCTTCTGCGCCTACGTCTACTTGGCAGACATTCAGCTTATCCGCATCCGGATGCTTCTCCTTCGATACGACATAGCCCACTACGATGTGGTCAAGTCCTTGATTGCGGTTCTCCACCGAGTCGATCTCGATACCGGCACGCGTCATGCGTTCCGCGATTTCTTCAGCGGATACGCCGGTCAAGTCGATATATTGCGATAGCCATTGGTAGGATACGTTCATTTCTCGCTCTCTTCCTTTCTTCTTTTAAAGGTGGTTCAAAAAGTCCGCTTTTGATCACGAAGCAACTCAGGAAGTAACTCGACATCGAATCTTGCACTCACTCTTGAAGAGCGTATGCTTTCGATGTATGTTTCCTTTGGAAACATTTCAAGTGCTCATGTAGTCCCGCCTACACTCCGCTACTCCTTACAAGTTTTGCGAAGCAAAACTCGCATCGGAAGCATACGTTTCAGCTTCTTACAATCTTCTCGGTGCTGAAAAGAGACTTTTTAAGCATTCATTTATTGCATTACATCCGTGCAAACTGCTGCACGAATTTCATATCGTTCGTATAGAAATGGCGAATGTCGTCTACGCCATATTTCAACATCGCAATACGCTCTACACCCATACCGAATGCGAATCCAGAGTACTCCTTCGGATCGTAGCCGCCCATTTCAAGTACGCGCGGATGAACCATACCTGCACCAAGAATCTCAATCCAGCCTGTTTGCTTGCAGATACGGCAGCCGCTGCCGCCGCATTTCATGCAAGTCAGGTCAACCTCAACGCTTGGCTCTGTGAATGGGAAGAAGCTTGGACGCAAGCGAATTTGTGTTTTCGAACCGAACATTTCTTGGGCGAATTGAAGAAGCGTTCCCTTCAAGTCACTCATGCGGATGTTCTTATCGATGACAAGTCCTTCAATCTGATGGAACATGAAGGAATGTGTTGCGTCATCATCATCGCGGCGATATACGCGACCTGGGCAGATTACCTTAACAGGGCCTTTCCCTTTCATCGCTTCCATGGTACGTACTTGTACTGGCGATGTTTGCGTGCGCATCAGAATATCTTCTGTAATGTAGAACGAATCCTGCATATCACGCGCAGGGTGATCCTTCGGCAGGTTCAGCGCTTCGAAGTTATAGTAGTCCTGCTCTACTTCTGGACCTTCCGCTACCGTATATCCCATGCCGATGAAAATATCTTCGATTTGTTCAATAACCTTGTTCAGCGGGTGAACCGCACCTACCGTCATCGGACGGCCTGGAAGTGTTACGTCAATTGTCTCTTCCTGAAGACGACGCTCCGTCTCTTCACGGAGAAATGCCGCCTGCTTCTCCTCGATGAATGTCTCAATGGCTCCGCGTACTTCATTCGCCACTTGACCAATGAGCGGACGCTCCTCTGCCGACAAGCCGCCCATGCCGCGCAGCACCTCTGTCAGCTCACCTTTTTTACCGAGGAATTTAACACGCAGATCATTTAGATGACCTGCATCCTTTACTTGCTGCAGCTTCTCCAGCGCTTCGGCGCGCAGTGCCTGTAAACGCTCCTTCATTGTGTAAGCCCCCTTCATTTCCACTCGAAATAAAAAAAGGCCCTCTCGTCACAAGGGACGAGAAGACCGTGGTACCACCCTAATTAGATCCGATTGGAACGCTCTCCTGCTAGAGGTTGCAAACCAAGCCGTATCTCACTTGTTGCAGCGATAACGTGCCGCAAATCCGGGAACCTCTACTGTAGCAGCCTCACTGTGTGTGAAGTGCTTGTTCAAGGTACCTGCTCCGGAGTGAATTTCGACAGCCCCTTCTTCAGCAGCGCTCTCAATCTACGGCGCCGCCTCCCTGGCAAGTGGTACTGTGTACTTGTCTCCATCTAAGCATGTGTTAATCATAGTTATGAACAATCAATTAGTTATTTATTATATGTAATTTCGCGGGTTGATGCAAGGTGGATCAGGGTACAAAATACAGGATGGGTGAACATCGTTTGATTATTTAGAGAGATCCTGTGATATAATAACTGCTACTTATGCTCGGATATGAATTCGGGACATAGGTTTTATGAGTGCATATTCAAAAAGATCGGTTTTCAGCACAACCTACTTTGTGTCGGTCTTCGTGATCGAATACAGACTTTTTGAATTTCCTCTATTTATGCAAAGGGTTGGGTGAGGGGCTACGATGGAAAGCAGGTATACGATTGGTCCGCCAAAAGAAACATATACAATCGAAGACAGAAGCACCATCCTTACATGACGCTTCTGCAACTGCACGAATTCAGTGGCGGCAGGAACTGCTGGCCGGAGTCGTGTCCTTCTTCGCTATCGTCTATATTGTAATTGTCAATTCTTCGATACTCGCAGATGCAGGCATACCTCAAGAAGCTGGCATTATCGCAACTGTGCTTGCTTCGTCTGTTGGCTGCTTGTTAATGGGGATATGGGGCAAGTCCCCCATTATTCTTGTGCCCGGCATGGGCATCAATGCGATGTTTACCTACACGCTCGTTCACGGCATGGGCATGACATGGCAGCAAGCGCTGGGCGTCGTTGTATTGTCCGGAGTTTGCTTTACGGTAATTAGCTTCACGTCACTCGCGGGGCAGCTGCGGGCAGCAATTCCAGAATCATTGCAGGAAGCCATTTCTGTAGGGATCGGGCTTATGCTCGTCCTGATCGGCCTGCAAAAGGGCGGCGTAATCGTCCCCGATCAATCTACGATGATTGCACTGCAGTCGTTTGCCGATCCTGGAGTGCTTGTTACGCTGGCTACATTGGCGCTTACATGCATTCTGTTCATGCGCAACGTACCTGGCAACTTGCTTATCGCCATTATTGCAGGAACGGCTCTCGCTTATCTAGTTGGCGCAGTGCCTAACGCTGGCGCGGCAACAGGAGGGGCCTTTTCATGGGCTGCATATGGTGATGTATTCGGTCAGTTCACGTTTCAAGGCGTGTCAGCTGTCACGCTTGCTGTAGCAACCTTCTCGCTGACGCTCGTCATTGTGTTCGAAAATGTAGGACTTGTAAATGCACACCTGCAAATGAGCGGGAATCCGGAACGATTCAATCGATCCTTGCAGGCCAATGCGATCTCCGTAATTACATGCGGATTGTTCGGCACAAGCCCGAATGTCGCGACGGTTGAAACGGCTGCGGGCATTTCTGCTGGTGGTCGCACGGGACTCACATCTATTGTGACAGGAATCCTGTTTGCATGTACATTGGTTGCATTACCGGTACTAACATTGGTTCCTGATCAGGCCGTAGCTCCGATATTGATCTTTATCGGCGGCTTGATGATGCCAAGCGTGAAGAAGATCGAATTCGATGCAATGCACAAGGGTCTTCCCGCGTTCTTCATTATCGCGTTCATCCCGCTCATGCACAGCATCGTCGACGGGATTGCAGTCGGGTTCATTAGTTACGCGTTGTTCCATCTTGCCGTTGGCAAGGGACGCGAAGTGAAACCGCTGTTCTATGGAATTTCACTGCTGTTCGTTCTGCACTTTGTGCTGCAGGCGTTGTAGAGTTAATAAGGTAACTAAGGGGAGTTGAAGGATTACTCGACATCCTGCAACCTTTGAAGTTAGTCGGAGCAGAATAATAACTCTGTAAATAGTTATCCCGTTATCCTTTACGATGAAATAGGAATTACAAGAGGAGTATGAAAGGGTCGACAAAATGTCGGCCCTTTTCATTTGAGTGCGAGGAATAGGCTGCGCAGTAGATATTACGTGGAATATACCTCTCCTGTAATCTCTTTAAACTGTTCAGGCGTAATTTTGCCGAACTCACAAAACTTACCCACGTATAACGGATCATTTGAATCTTTCTTATATATCCCCATATCGTAGTAACGCTTTACCGTAGTATACCAATCCATCTTAGATCACTCCTTTTTCGGCTAATTGTAATAGTAGTGTTGCATGGTCCTGCGTAAGCGCTGTGTTATGAGATTGCAGCTCATTCGTAGCTTCTGTGTGCTTATCACTCTTCGCTTCCAATTCAGCTACATGAAGCAGCAGCTTCGCATTTTCAATCCGGAGCTGATCCAGTTCAGTAGGAACTGGCTTCGGCTGCAAGGCTTCAATTTCTTCCTTTGTCAGACCGTTGCTCCAATAGGAAGATGCGTCTACTGGTGTAGGACGTTTCGGTGCAGGCTTTCCGCTCGCCGGATCATGCTTCGCAAGAGCCCCGAGATATTCGACGTATGCGAGATCGTAATCGACTTTTGCTTTGCGATAGCCATGTACATCAAAGGTCGGTTCATAGAGTCCGTCAGGCAGTGGAATGGCTACTGTGTAGCCAACTAGTTTCGTTTTTGGTTCTGTTGGTAAATTAGAGTCATTCTGCTGTGAAGCTAATGATTCTGCATCATCATTGGCTCCACTCTGAACCGGCTCCATTCTATCAAAAACGCCCGTCACGGAGTCCACAACGAGCGTCGGTTCAATGTATCGACCGTTCAGGTCAGTTATAATTGCTTCTTTCAATGTATGGCCTCCTTCTTATTGTTCTGCTAGAAACGAAATATTATTAATTGATAGATAGGCATTCGTATAATTATTATCGTTTTGTGTAATAATGACCCTTCCACCTGCTGTCACATCTATTCGAACTCCTCGAGGTACACCTCCAGGTTCAACACCTATTACATAAAAAATCAGTGTTCCCTTTGGACGATATCCGGTAGGAAGCAAAAACAGACTTGTCGATTGTGCTATTAGCCCATCCTTTATTAGCCCCTCTAAATGTACAACCCCGTTCTCATCTTTATAATAACGTGGATTCACATAACCATCGTTGTATGGTTTCCAATCGTTCAGCAGTGTTGGGGTAATCCAAGCGACAGCATTGTCCTTCTCTGCCTTCTGCGTTTCAACCACACTCAACCGCCGCTCTGCATCGCTTGCCCACGCGACCATATCCGTTACCGTGCCGCTTAGATTCGCCGCTATGCTACCGCTGATTGTCGCTGTTAGCGTTGGGTCTAGCATCGTATATGTAACGTGGTAGACTGCGGTTGGGTCGAAGTCTGACGGTAAAAATCTAACGTGCTGCTTGCCATATGCATTAGTATCATTTTCGACCTTTGCAGTATTATCAATTTGGTTGTTACGGTAAACCCTCGATATGAGTAATACCTTATTCTTTAGTAGGCTTCCACTTACTGCTGTATTGTTGATATAGTAATTTCCATTGGGCGAATAGTACGTAGGATTAGCCTTCTCCCGCAACACTACACCGCCACCGACTTCGACCATATTCCAGCCTTTTGAGAGCGTCAGGCCAGTTTCGTATTTACTAGCGGGTTCAGCGGTTGGCTTCGCTTTAAGATACTGGAGACGGTATGGCTGCCATGTCGTTGTAATCGGTGCTTGTGTCGTTGGTAACGTTTCTGTTCCTCCGGTGAGTCCGTCTGCTCCGAGAGGATGTCTATATGCCCAACTCTTATTTAATCCGTCTGCGCGATTATAAACGCTAGTAGCTCCCAAAGACTTATCGTACATACGCCAACCCATAAAATATGCCTTGATTTCGTCTGCTGACGGATTGTACTTGTCACCCCATCCACTGTCTTTGTTGGATATTCCTACGTAAAGATAACCCGTTCCTGGTTGGAGAATAAATGTATCTGAAGTTATTACGTGATAGTCAGGGATTAATCGAGTACCGTCATACTTAACCCCGAACATTTGAGCTATAGATTTACTTACCGCGTCAATAGGGAAATAGTTTGGAACACGCACTTGTTTTATTTCGGAGGACTTTGTGCTGAGTTCCCACGCCTCAAGCCCTGTTATGATAGACTTCTTCCACGACTCTTGCACATATGGCAATCCATCATCACCCTTGAACAAGACGTCCGCATTCGTCCCGTCTACCGGATTAGCAGCAAGCTGGCATTCGGCTGCCCATATGGAACGTGATTGTGGTGTGAATGGAATAGGAAGTGAGTGATTTCCCTGTAGAACAATAGGATTTTTAACTACTCCAACTTCAGCAACGATAAACACACGAACTTTTTGAAGGTTACCACTGTAAAATCCTCCACCATTTGCAGTTAAAGGTAAAACAGTAACGGCTTCTCCAACGTCTGTAATCCTCATACGTATACCATCAGTTCCTTCAAAGCTGAGAGTGTAGTCCGTATTTGGTAGAACATCAATATCTACATGCGTCCATATTCCCACAGGCTCCATTTCAGAGTGATACTCATACCTACCAGCGATCTTTCCCTTTGTGTTAATATGACTCCACTGCGTAAATGGTGGAAGTAGATTACCAGATGTACCGATAGCATAAGGATTCGCTACGTTGGTCATCGAATCAACGTATGGATAACGTGCTGCAACTTGTTCGATTGTCATCGATCCGATAGCGTTATACTCAGCTTCTGTAATTGAGTATAGACGCACGTCGTCGATAATACCGCCATTCCATTGGCCATTACCCGTCAAGTCAATTCGGTATGAGTTGCCACTCTTTACTGGAAAGCGCATATGCACGAGATTAAATTTTGTAGTATCTGTTAACATCGGAGCGTTAGTGATTATTTTCTCTTCAGTATCGTCTTTTTCTACAACTTGCAGTGATATGCCGCCATTGGCTGGCTTCATTACTGCCACTAGCAATAGATGAGTATGACCTTCTGCACCGTAGTCTCTGAATGGAAATCCCGATATACGACGATCTTTCGCATGGGCTGATTTTGCAAAGAATCCCTTACCTGTATTTCCTTCTACTAACGCCATATCACTGGCAAGTCCATTCACGATATACCAACCATCAGGAAAGCCATCACCGTTAGAATCACTCTCACAAGCTCCCGCATAACCTAACAAATTTATCAACGTCCGCCCGCGAATCTCCCCCATGCGGAAAGGGGTATCCTCAGGGACATCCACGATTTGCACACCTGGCTTCAACGTAATGTCCTTATACTCCGCTACATGGGCGTCCTTCAGGCCTTGCTCGATGCGGTTCAGATCCTTTTCCGTGACGGTGTCGTCGTACTTCCAGTTAGTCTTCGCCTCGTATGGCATTAGGCCACCTCCTTCACTGTAATCGGCTGCTTGATGATCGTATCGGACGTGAGCGGTATGTAGACGTCATTCGACGTCAGTACCGTGCCGTCAGCAGCCCGAAGCTCAATCAGCGATACGCTGTCCACAGATCCCAGCGGAATCATATATTCCAGATTGACGACACTCTTCGATACTTGCTTCACCGTAAACTCAGTAATCTCATACTTTTTATTCAGCACAACCTTGGCAATTCGCGTGTTGACATGGGTCGCCAGTTCTGCCAGCAACGTTGATTCGATCATTTGATCTGCACCTCCGGCCCACGCTCGGCAAATGGCGAACGCCCCAGCTTCCACGTCGTCGAAAGCCTTGTCGTCCGCTTCAAATCCGAGCGATATATGTTCTCATTCACTTCTACATTGGATAGCAGTGCCGTCTCCTGTTGATAGACCAAGTTGGCAGGCTTCACTGCGTATACCGTGTGCCCAACCTCCTTGAATACGGCGGCATCCGTAATGTTGGCAACGATGCGCAGCAGGAAGGCGTCCGCATCTATAACAGCCCGCGCCTTGTCCTTGCCGAGCAAAAAATCCAGCTTCTCCTGCAAATACCGGATTGTAAACGGCGGCTTCGTCGTGTAGCGGTTGATAATCCGTCTGCGCCGGAAATCGATCGATTCCGCATCGCGATCCGGGAGAATATTCAGCATCCGCTCGCGCCTAGCAATCGCATCCTCGCTTGCTGTCATGACGAATTGATCGTCGAACAGCCTCTGCATGGCGGCCAGCAGTTTCTCCTTCTCTCCATCCTGCGTTTCCATAAGCAGAACCATTTCCTTCACGTCATGGTAAAAGTCAGGCAAACGCTTGAGTAACGGTTCAGCCATTTAAGGTCACCGCCCCCATGACCGGCAGCTCTTCCGTGTCCAGCTCCACATTGGCTCCCTTGCCGTTTAGCTTCGTGTCTGCAATATCCGCAATACCCTTTACATTCAGGATACGGGCTTCCAGCTGACTTACACGCACGACGGTTCGGTCTTCCTCTTTCCAGCTCATACGCAGCGTCCGCAGGTAATCGGCGATCACTTTTTCAACATCCGCCTTCACCTGTGACACGGATATTCCCGCTTCAAGTGTAAGCGTCGTCGATACATGAATGCTTACGGACACTGCGCCCTTAATGGTGACGGTATGGCCGATCGGCGCGAAGCCCATCCCCTTCCCTTGATTCACCTCTGGGTCGATGATCGTCTGCACATCCTTCACCAGTTCAGCAGATGGAGATTCGAAGCTGCTCGAAATGATGGTGCACTTTACCGTGCCCCCGCCTTTCCATACCGGGAATATTTTCACGCCGCCAACGCCTGAAAGAGAGGTTATTTTATGACGATAATCTGATAGATTTCCTCCGAAGGGCTGTTCATTCATTGCAGCAAAATACCGTTTTCTAAGGGTCTCGTCATCCTCTACATCTTCACCTGGTGTAATAATATCTGAGATTTGTGCTCGAGCGAGTTTGCTTACATAATCGATTGGCAACAACTGTCCGTAATACTCATTTCCAATGTTTCCATTCGTTTCAGCTTTAATTTCAAATATGCCTGCTCCCAGTCTTTTAGTAACAATGTAATTTACGGAACCGCCGCTATAACGTGAACCTATAGGCACATCCAATGGTACGGTCGCTTCGTCAAAGAACACTGCTTTTCGTTTAGCTGCTGTTGACGGTTTTCTACTCACTCCGAATTCAGCAGCTCGACGAGTCAAATATTCTCCAGTTGCTGTATCAGCAAATAGCAAATTCCGTTCGATCTCCATGTCGATGTACATTTGTGCCATTTCCCAAGCTGCAGGAGCAAGCGCATCGTATATGATGCTGCCTTCACGTTTATCTACCTCATCCGAGACACGCGATAGCATGCGGTCCAATATAGTCTCAAACGAATGATCCCCCATCCCTGCTCACCTCACTTTCCATAGAGATTTCACCAAAAGTACTTACTACAACAAAACTTACCGTGGCTGCTTCTCCATCTGTCGTTATGTCAAAATTTTCTAAAGACATTATGCGATCATCTTGGAGCAAAGCCTCCTGAATACGACGTTTTAACTCGGAGCGAACAAAGGAAGCATCACTGCCTACTAATCCCTCTTGTTCAAAACCATAATTAAAACTGTAAATGAGATGCTCATATCGTTCGGTCGACAGTATTTTTTGAATTGCTTGACGTATAGCCTCAGTTCCATCTACTTTCCCAATGATACGGCCATTCTCGAAATCGATCCGATACGTTAAAGAAGACATCTCACTATCAATTAAATCTGATGTATCCGCCTGCAAGCTAGAACCTGTCGGTATCATGCCCCCACCACCTTGTCCAAAACTAGATATTGCTGACCGCCTTGGACGCGAAGAAGTATCACCTTATCCCCTTTTTCCAACCCCGTTCTTATGATAACTTTATCGCCCAATGCGGTTGCTGTACCTCCTACTCCAATTATGGTGTGACTATGCTTCAAATCAATCTCATACTTAGTCAAGCTCTCTGGAATAATTAAAAAATCCTCGTCGAGTATGAACCGTTGATCCACAGTTACCTCGAGAGGATTGTCATTTACTACTGTCCCAAATGTTATCCCTACGGGAACAGAAGCTTCGTTAGCATCCATTGCTGCACGCTTAATCATATTTAGCATTCGCATCATATCACCTTCAACTCAAGCGTCATCGTATGGTCAGAGCCATCAAATTTGTGAGTGCATTCATCTACAAGCATCAATTGCCGTAATCCGACCGCTTGTATTTCAATATGAATATAGCACCCAGAGCGGACATTTAGATCCCCAATCGCATCAATTCTTAGCGTTCGAGTCGGGCGATTCTTCGCCTTAATGGTAGCATCCAGAATCTGATTAATTTGCGCCGGGTTTAAGCCTTCATCAACCTTCTTATAGTACTTAAGCAAGCCCCATTTACTAATATTGCTGGAATCTTGAGCAACGTATGCTTCACTCTTTTTCAGCTCTTTCTTATCTTGTACGAGAACAACCTGATTAAAGGTATCCTTATCGATCGATATTCCGTATGAGAAATCCGTCATCAGGCTCTCGTCGCCGATTGCTTTCATTACGGTCATGTCCTTTATGTGTTTGAGCGTTAATGAACCAAAATCATCATAAAATACATATACACCGTACCCGGCCATCGTCGTTTGCTCCAGCACATCATAAATCATATCGAGTAATTTTTTGGATTCATGAAGCGTTTTGGGCAGCTTGTACTTTGTATCCGCGATCATGCCCGATTTGAGTCCGAAATCTGCTGCGATCTGCTTAATGATATGACCTGCCGTAACGCCCTTAAAAACCCGAGAATCAGAAGCATCAAGATATCGAATTTGATCATATGCCGTAATCTGAACGGCATCATCCATATCGTACCTCAGTTCAAACACATACCCGTAAAACATAGGAGAAGATTTGTATTTGACTGATACGACTGATCCAGGCTCTATCTTGAATTCTTTTGCTTGATAAAGTCCATCGCGGATCACTGTAAAAGTCAATGTACCTGCCTTACCTACGCGGACTGTTCTCCAGTTTACACTCGTAACAATTTCAGAAATATCCCAAATAGACCCGTCCTTGTTCTCAAGGAGAATTTGTAACATGACCTATCCTCCTTCATTACTTTGCTGGCAGCTTCAATACTTGACCAATCTGCAACTTCTTTACTTGTGCATCAGAAATATGGTTAAGTTCTTTAATTTCACGCCAACGATTAGCATTTCCTAATTGAGACTTCGCCACTGAGGATAGAGTATCGCCTTTCTTCAACTTATACGTTTTGGGAGCTTTTTTTTGGTCAGGCCGCTGCTTTTCTTTTTTTACTATTTTATTGGTTTCAGGCTTTTTAGGATCTTTAACAATCGTTGCTTTCTTAGCCGAGTAAAAGCGATATTCTTTCAAACTTAGCTTGTACTGGACACACCCCGTTACTTCTTCCCAATAGTCAAATGATTCTACCGTGGCGGCTACATTAATATCAAACTCTCCAGTATAAACAAATCGAATTGGGTGCTGCGTTTTCATCCATTTCGTAATAGTATCGATATAATACTCTGGTTCAAGCATCAAGTTGCTCACCCAATGATTTGGGTTAGAAAGTGAAGTTGGAAACTCACTCTCAAAACTATATTTTCTTAATCTTGGTGATTTGATTACAGCAATTTCTCCAAATTTCGCAATCTCATAAGTCTTGTTCTCGTTCCCACTATTCACTTCAATTCTTGGTGGATTCACAGGAATTTGAAATCCCTCTTTCTGATTATTGAATCCAAGCCAAATTCCATATCCCAGCGCATCCTTCTTTTGTTGTTTGGAAAAATAGGAAAGTACATGATAAAGCTTTTTCAATATCCATACACCCCTTGCGCTGCTCCAATAAATTGCTCCTCCAGCTTATTCTCAATTTGATTGATGATCGTATTGATATCCGTAGAATGGTTAATATCTCCCGTCGTGACCTGAACAGTTGGCGTTAGAGTCACAAAATTTTGAACATGCCGCATTTCAGCAAGCTCACGCATGACTTTAATATCTTCGCTGCCAATTTCAACTGGTTCTTCTATTTTGCCGACAGAATCAACTTTTCCTATATTATCCATTTTTGTAGGAGTTATTGGTTCATAATTTATCTTATCAATGTTCTTTGAGAGTTCATCAAGCTTCTTTTGTCTCTTTTCCTCCTCAAACTTGGTATTTAAATGATTTAAAGCAGACATCTTATCAGCAGGATTTATATTTGTATGACGAACTAGTGTTTTTTCCTTTTTTGTCGTAGATGGTAATAAATCTTCTCCTTTTACAGGGCTGTCCCAAAGATAGCTCCACTTTAGCCCTTTTAAAGCCGTTGCAAAATTCTCAAGCTTTGGTGCAGAACTTGGAATAAGATTATTTGAAACAATTTCATCTCTGGTAAGCGGAACATCCCTTTCAACAATGCTTTCTTCCCATAACTTCCCTGTTTTATCTTTGATATATTTTACATCATCATATACGACGGTTCCGCCGCCTTCAGGGTTAAGTGTCACTTCATTAGGGATTTTTGCAGTTCCCGTAGCAGCATTCACTGTTCTCGCTTTCTCTATTGCACTTTTAGCCATGTTACGAAGATTTTTCTCAATATTTTGACAGGCCATAACTGTCGTTGCATCCATCGCCAGCATGCTCCCATTCCACATATTGGCAGCATCTATAGATGCATTTCCTGAAGACAAAGCTATACCGGCTATGTCGGCTAATACCATTACTAAACCAACTACACTAGCAGCCTTAAGCGCTATGCTCAAACCTCGAACCGCCCACGATAATCCATTTACTGCTCTATTTGCTATATTAGTAGCAGTGGCCATCACCCCTGTAGCTGTGGCTTGTTGCATCGCACTCCCCACACACATTTGGGATTGGATAATTTGAGTAGATTGACTCACTGTTAAAGCAGTTGTGCTGGCAGAAGTTCGATTAATCCAACCACTTAGAATCGCCAATCCTTGGCTGGCTGCTCCAAGAACCGGAACAATTATTTTACTTGATAAAGCTACTAGCCCTAAAATGGATGCAATACTTAATAATCGAGGCGATATAAGCTGGGTGAGGAAATTAACCGCTCTCCCCCCCTCATTCAGCCATTGAATAAACTCAATAAATTTAGTTGTTACAGTCGCAATCGTGGAACCCAAGCTCATAAAAAAGGTTTGCCCTTGAGTCGATTGAAGCCATTGATTAAGTCTTTCTAGCTGGGGAGCCAACAATTGCATAGCCGTCATACCAGCTTCAGCTAATGAATTCTTGAATCCATTCATAGCCGCTTCCGCTTTCATCGCAGGGGTATCCATTAACAATTTGTATTGCTTTTCACCCATGGACATGTATTCTAGCATTTCTTTAGATTTCTGGATAAAATTGTCTAAATCTCCTGATTTCGCAGCATCCACAATTCCAAATTTTTTCTCAATTACACTTTTAGGAATATCCATTTGTTTTGATAATGGTGATGAATCCCCGCCCATAAGACTTTTTATTGCCTCTGCTGCTCCAGCAGAGCCTTTTCCACTTACGTCGAATGCGGCAATCTGCTGGGATAATTTCATTAGATCATTTACCTGCCGGGGATTTTTAACCTGCGGTATAAAAGACATTCCTAACTTCATTTGATCATTGAAATTAGTTCCCGTTTTTCGCGCAGTCTTTTTCCAGTCTTGAATATAATACTTGCCTAACTCTGGAGAACCAGCTCTCGCCATAACGAGCTGCTCCATTTTATTCAACGACATCGCATCTCCAACCGCTGAACTATAAATCCTCTTCCCCGCTTTTAATCCGACTTTCCAATAATCATTCTTATTGAGCTTCCTTATTTCATCAATTAATTGTTTTTGTTCTTCGGCTCCTTGCTTAATCGCATTATTGAAATTGGTCTGATTCTTTGTCCCCTGGCGAATTTCCGCATTCACCTTGCTCTGTTGCATATAAAATTTTTGTCTTGTGGTTACCGCTTCAGCCTCAAGCGTTATTAACCTTTCTTGCGCAGATGACAATGTATTTACTACTTTCGCGCGCACATTGAGCTGCTTATAAACTCGCTCAGCCACCATAATGACCTGATTCATTTCTGCTATTCCATTCATTTGCATCCTCCCTTCTTTCATGAAATGAAAAACCACCCTCGAATGAGGGTGGTTCATTTATTCTTTCGTGCCATCGGCATAAATGATTTCTTTTATCGTATAGACCAACTTAACTTTACTTGCTCTCCATAAATCCTTTGACCCCTCAGTAAAAGGCGACACCTCGACTTGATATGCTTGGGTTACCTTTTCACCTTTTTGGAGCCCCTCGTCATAGGTTATGCCTGAAGTAAATATGGACTCACCGAACGCATCAAGAAGAGTGAAGCTAGCTTTAAACGCCGAAATAGGCTTACCTGAGTTATTCGTCATTCGATAGTCAATTCGAATAACATCATTATAGATTCCCTTTTGGACACTAAAAGGGTAATTCTCTTTTTTAACCAGCTCTATTTTAATTCTTTTTGTTCGTTCCTTGCTGAGAGCAACTTGCTTTTCTCTCTCTTCATTAGCTTGTTTACCTTCTTCTATTTTTTCCATGGTAATGCGAGTTGATTCTTTTATGATCTGCCCTACTGTCTTACCTGCAATCGTCATTCTTCCTTCTCTTTCATAAACCTCTGCCATTGAGAGGCTCAGGAGATCTGAACTAGTTACCTCTGATTGAGGGCCAGATATCCTATCGATAATTTCATTTGTATAAGGCTCATCATAAATGCTCGTTGTACATCCGGTAAGTATAAGCACTAGAATAACTATAGAAAAGACAAAATATTTTCTCATCTTTCTCCCCCTGATTGTTATAGTTAAATTGTACCATAACATCAGGGAGATTTATCAAGTATTCTTCCGTATCTTCTTTTCCGCTTTAATCCGAATATCGATCATGGCGATTACCGTTGCCTGTTTACGTGGAGACCACCCCATGAAATCCCACGGCATTACTCCTAGTTCGTGGAGTGCATAATAAGAATAATTCGCCATGGGGTCGCCGCCATCGATTAGTTTTTTACTTGCTCAATCAATTCACTAATATCTTCATCCATGCCATTCAGTGCTTGTACTACCGAAGACAGTTTAGAATATTCCCCGGCCGTAAGCATTGATTTTAGAAGAACATCGTCTCCCATTACGCCGTAACTTTTTTGAAGCTCCGCCGATTTTAAATCAGGAAATACTACACTTGCCGCAGTAAGCTTTGCAATATAAAGGGTTCCATCGAATTCGGTTTCCCCTTTTTTTCGTACTGTTGCTTGCTGCTGCAACTCCGCATTCTCTTCTGCTGTAATTGTTCGAATCTTCCACGGGACTGCCTTTCCAGCATCATCTTTGAATCGTTCAGAAATAATAACTTCTTTTTCTTTCCTAACTGCCACATTTTCGCGTAAAAAAGCTTTGAAACTCATTTTTTCTCCTCCTCAACTAACCAAGAATCGGTGCTTTAAATGAATCCTGCAAAACTACATCTTCAAACGTAAATTCGACTTCTTCTTCCAATACCTGACTACCTGTATCCAGTTTTGCAATGACGACACTGTTCAGGTTCACGTCTTTTAAAGTTACAGTCTGTTTGCCAATTGAAGAGGTAGGATCTTCATTCGTAATCATAATGTCAAAATAGGTGTCTCTTCCGTTCGCTACATAGTTATACATCAATTGTCGGAACTCTGTTGTTACGTAGTATATTGTCATGCTGCCAGTCCCTTTCCAACCTGCAGCTTTATGCTGTGTTCCGCGTCTTCCCAGCGAGTTTACTTCAACTTTATTTTTTTCGATCTTTGCTTCTAGTGTTTTAACATAAAACATTTCTACGTTTCGTCCATTAATAGTCGCAAATGCACGACCCTCTTGTCCCGATATTGTATCTCTTGCTTTTAAATAACCCATGAACAATCCCTCCTATTGTAATGTTGCTTTTAGATAAATTTTTTCTACAGAGTCCACTGGCTGGATATGCAGTTCACAATAGATAGCGTCTACTTCGTCTCCAACTAAGATGACGACATCCGTTTGACTATCGAAGTTTTGGATTGCCGAAGCTCCCTGCAAGCTATTCAAGTAGGAAATACATTCATTTTTAAATAGATTTCTACCGTCATCGTTATTGTTAACTTTGCCAATGTATGATTTCTCGAAGATCGATTTTATATCATTTCCAATGGCGTCTAGCACTCGAATGACTCTATTTTTGGCGAACTGACGCCCTTTTTCCGGTGTATATGCAATAAAAGTATTGATATCTTGTTCCACTACAGCTCGTCCATTATTTTGAACGAACAACAATTCACCATTTTTTAGTGCTTCTTCTATTTTGGAGTTCGTATATTTTTTATCTACATCCACCGCATCGTCATAAGCGGTGTAGGTGAGAGATTCATTCACACCAGCTGCCGCGGTTGCTGCTGCTACCCATGCAGTTGCTTTTACTTCATCTAGAACAGTGCCATCCGATAAAACAACACCGTTTTTCACGCTGATCACGCCTTCGGAATTAGCTGCTGGATAATTAGGCATTACAATTTGTACTTTTTTACCTTCCTTTTCTCGAAGCCGTTTTACGAAGGAAGTATAAACAGATTTAAGCGACTGTTCATCATTAGGCAGTGCCATGGCATTAAAATCGTAAACCTCAATTGCTTCCAAATAATCCATATGATCTTGATTGGTTACTGTCCCATTACTTCCTCCGGTAAGAGGAAGACCCGCTGTCGCTTCCAACTCTCCATTCCCACTAAAACCGACATACGCGTTGCCTACGAGCTCTTCGATTTTATGAACTGTTTCCGTATAAACGGGTGTGCCAGCAAACACGGTAATGACATCGAACTTCTTATCATCATCAATGTTTTTTTGGATAACAACCTTAATGTCGTTACCACGGCTACCATTATATCTTGCTGTTGCCGTTAATGATCCCACCGTAGCCTTCGAGGCAACACCAGTATTTAAGCGATAGAGAAGTATTTTGTGGGCTCGTTTCATTGCCTCTTTAACAAGCTGAAGTTCTGGTGCTGTAATATCATAACCAAGTAAATCTCGAACATTATCACCAGCAGAAATCTCAATTACTTTTTTAGATGGGCCCCAGCTCATAGCCAAGGGAAAAGTAACAATCCCACGCTCACCCAGGGTTCCAACCGATTTCCCTTCACTTACTACATTCACATATACGCCTGGTCTTACCTTGTTCTGCGTCGACCATGTTCCTCCAGCCATTACATTACCTCCTGAATTCGAAATTGGTGTAGCAGAGTATCAATCTGCTCCTTCGTGTACTGCTCATTGCTCGCCAGAAGCGCATGCAGCATGTCTCGCTCGCCTGCACTCCAGCATGCTGCTTGGAGCCACTGCTCCTTCGCAAAAGCGAATTCGCCCGCAGCCTCGGCATGTTCCACATTGCGCTTGTCCTGCTTGTTTACATTAGACATCTCGAATGCGTCCCTCCTGCTTCATGGCATTCATCTTGCTCATTTCCTCTCGGGAACGTGTCAGCATGTACTCATACTGCACTTGGAACCGTAGCTTGCGTTCCACGATCTCATGCTTCCAGCCTGTCCCCCTGCATAAGCCGCCGCCTGCTTCAATCAGTTCCAGCGCATCATACAGCGCATCCGCAACATCATGAACGGAAGCAGCCTTTGCATCGGGATAATACTCGACCTCGATGGCTGCTCGCGCTTGATAACGGCCTTCGCCTGCACGAGTCCGTTCCCCTTGAACGAGTTTCACGACCAAGCAGGGCGCTAACTCATTCGTTCGTTCTTCTGACTCCAACACCGGGATGTCTGGGTAACGTTCCCGCACCCGACTCATCACCCCCTGCCGAATCTCGCTGCTTCGCAAGCCTTCACCTCCTGTCCTGCGGTACAAAAAAACCGTTATACAGCTTCGCCGCAAACGGTTCTCCCTTCCTCCCTGCAAGGTTGTCCTGCCCCCATGCCCACAACCTCACACTATCATCTTAGCACCTTGTCCCGTCCACCAGTGTGCCAGCATCCGGCCAGCGGGAGGTCACTGCGATCTCATATGCAATACATCATAGTCCTCGTCCTTGCAAGACACGACATTCTGTTTCTGAGATGCTCAGCTATCCTGGAATGACATCATGCATCAATCTTCGAATACTTCGATTCCAAGCATAAAGGCCAGCTCGGTAATTGCCCGTGCTTTGATTCTGCGAAATGTGCGCTCACTTACATTCAAGTCAAAGCAAAGCAGATAATCTGGCTTCTGTACATGTGGATTGAGATAACAGTTCTCTATTAGTTCGCGCTCCATGTCGCCTAGATGTACGACCGCCTTCATGACATTGTCGTGTACCGTTTTCATGTATGCTTCCTTGTCCACATTGTGCAGGGCAATCTCTTCTACTGGCTTGCCTACCTGATTCGTCGCACCATGGAATCTCGGTTCATAGGAAGTCGTCATTTTCATCTCTCTTCGTACGATGCCTGTTCTTTTGTACAAACGAGCCATAGATAAATACTGCTCCACCATTTTTCGCGTAGCCGACCGATTCACCGTTGCCAACATCCTCATCGCTCCCCATATGAAAGTTATTAGTAGTAACACAATTATGAAATAAAGTTATTTAAAATAACGTGTAATAAAAAAAGAATTGTTCTACTGAACTTGGCCTTGTGTTGTGTAAAACAACATTATAGAATGATGCTGTTCATTCTAAACAACTCACCGATAATTATTGCGAACACCTGTTCCTGTGTGGTACACTGCAAGCATACCATGCTCATAAAATGAACGTCAATCTTGAATTTATGAACATATGTAAAATAAGGGTGGTAGCCATGTCCGTAACGAACAAAGAACTTGTAGGTTCCCGTATTAAGGAGCTGCGGCTCAAGCAAGGCTTATCGCAAGACGATGTTGCCCACGCGCTCGGTATGAAACGCGCCAATGTAGCCAACTACGAAGCAGGACGCACGACGCCGCCGAGCGATATCATCGGCAGACTTGCCGATCTGCTGCATACATCGAGCGATTACTTGCTAGGCCGTATCGATAATTCGATGCCGCTGGCCTTAACTTCATCTGATTCTATTCCTGAATGGGCCACATGGAGAGATAAGAAGGATTTCCGCCAGTTGCTGGAGGAAGATTCAGAAATTATGTTCGATGGCGTTCCCATCGAGGATGAAGACCGTGAACGGGTGCTTCAAGTGTTGGAGGCCTTGTTCTGGGATGCGAAGAAGCGCAATAAGCGCAAGCCCCGGGGCTGAACATAGCTCAATGACTAACCTATCCGCGAGGTGCATCTCATGGATGTAGAGAAGATTGTACGATCATTAATTCGAAAATATAAAACGAACTGTCCTTTTCAGCTTGCGCAATATTTGAACATTCAAGTACGAACAGCTGATCTCGGGAAATCAACGCGCGGCCTCTACTTCCATAAGCTCCGACGCCGCTATATTGTCATTAATTCGGAATTGCCGTTCGAATGGCAGCGATTCGTGTGCGCTCACGAGCTCGCTCATGACAGACTACATAAAGGCATCGGGCATTTCTTTACCGAACAGCATACGCTGTTCCATGTTGGCAAGTTCGAGCGCCAAGCCAATCAGTTCGCTCTGCTTCTGCTGCTGCATGATCAAGAGTGCTTGCTGGGGGAAACCCGGGAGATGTACTGTGCGCGCAATGATATTCCAGCTGAACTAGCTAGGTTCCTTCCTACAGATTCGGAGCAAGAATAAATCGGTACGAATGCCGTCACCAATTTCAGCCTACTCCACATAGTATAGGGTAATGCCGAACTATGGGTGTATGTTATCAACCTGAGAGGTGAGATCAGTTACATGAAGGCACTTGTCACCGGGATCTCCGGATTCGTAGGAAGTCATATGGCGGAATTTTTGCTGGACAAAAATGTAGAGGTAATCGGCACGATTCGCAATCGCAGCCGCCTAGAACACATTCGCCACATTCTGCCCGATATTCATCTGGCAGAATGTGAGCTCCGCGATGCATTCTCTGTAGAAACGCTCATTACAAATGAGAAGCCGGATCTTATTTTTCATTTGGCCGCTCAGAGCTTCGTCCCTACCTCCTGGAACTCGCCTGCAGATACAATCTACAACAACGTTGCGGGTCAATTAAATATCTTCGAAGCGGTAAGGCGCATTGATCTGGATTGTAAAATTCAAATTGCCTGCTCCAGTGAGGAATACGGTCATGTAGAGCCGCACGAAACTCCGATACGTGAAGAAAACCCCCTCCGTCCGTTAAGTCCATATGCCGTGAGCAAAGCAGCTCAAGACTACCTTGGCTATCAATATCATAAGAGCTACGGTCTCCATGTCATCCGGACGAGAACCTTCAACCATACGGGTCCACGCCGTGGTGAACAATTCGTTACGTCCAACTTCGCGAAGCAAATCGCTGAAATTGAAAAGGGCGTTCGTCCGCCTACTGTCCATGTGGGCAATTTGGAAGCGAAGCGCGATTTTACCGACGTACGCGATATTGTCCGCGCTTATTGGCTCGCGCTGGAGCGCGCTGAAGCTGGAGACTGCTATAATATTGCATCCGGCTCTTGCGTCACGATTCGGGAAATGCTCGATATGCTGCTGGCTAAATCGGATATTACGATCGACATTGTGCCAGATCCGAGCCGCATGCGTCCATCCGACGTCGAGATTCTGCTTGGCGATCATTCGAAATTTACAGAACATACAGGCTGGAAGCCAGAAATTCCTCTCGATCATACCCTCGAAGACTTGCTGAACTACTGGCGCGAGCGCGTATAGACTAGTTGCAAGCCCCCGCCATAAGCCGATGCGACCGCTTCATCCGTCCACTGAGGTCGGTCGCATATTCTTTCTCTTCGTTCCATATGGAACGGATGAATATGGTAGAATAGAGGATAAGGAAAGGAATCATCTATTTATTTATGCAGAGGAGGACAAGCATCATGAAGAATGTTTGGAAGAAGCTAATGAAGAAAGGCTTTTCGGTTGAGCTCGATCAACTTCCACAAAACAAGCAACAGTTTTTAGATGAAATTGAGCGTTATTGCGTACAAGAGAAAGTCAACTACAAGTTTATTGAATATGATCGACCTGCCGTTATTTCAATTGATGATGTCGTGTATAAATGCCACGTGGAGAATGCCGGAAGACCCGGATTTGTCCTTCATTTCAAAGAAGTATAAATGGTATTCTAAACACCGTACATAGTCATTACCGTGCAGCGGCGAGCCTCATTAAGAGAGTCGCCGCTGCTTCCATTGTTATATATCTTGTAATAGGGACTGACCAATCTTCGCAATTGCTGGAGTGGTGTAGTTGGCCATTACGACGGCAGCAACATGCTTTGTTTGATCAAAACCAATAAAAGAAGTAAGTGCCCCCGCCCCTCCATCCTTATAAATCAAATTTGTTCCTTTTTGGAGCTCCCAACCTAATCCCATGTCGAAGTTCCGATTCCCCTTAGCATGCTTTATACGACACAGGCCGAAATATTCGTTATCCCGCGACATATTGAGCTCAGCGTATGCAAGCAGATCTTCTACTGTAGATGAAAGTCCACCCGCAGCAGCAAAAGGTTCATTGTGATCCCATTCCCAATTGCCGCAGTCTTCATCCTTTCTGTTAAAACCATGAATATTATTAGGTAGGATGCCTAGCCGGGTATGAAGCAAATGTAGGTCGTTCGCAATAAAATCATTCATCATCTCCCAGTACCCTTTGCCTGAGATGTTCCCCAAAATGTAGCCAAGCACACTTATTCCGAAGTTAGAGTAGCTATATGTGTACTCTTTTTGCTTGCGTTTGGTTGTTTGGATGATTTCAATCAATCGTGTTTCGTCAATGCGACCAGCCAAAGGATTTCCAGCCAAGGTTCCATTCAACACTTTAAAGATCGTCCCCACATAGCTTCCGATCGTGAAAGGCAGCAAGGCGGAATAACCAGAGGTATGAGTGGCCAGGCTGCGTAAGCTCGGATAATTGCCAGTCGAGGGCAATTCAATATAGCGATCAATCGAGTCATCAAGAGATACGATGCCATCACTCACATATTTGGCTAATAAAGCCGCAGTGAAGGTTTTCGTGATCGATCCTATTTCGTAATGGTAGATGACTTCTTCCAGCCGTTCTCCATTTACTCCGTAGACGTGGACAAATTTTTCTCCCTTTGATAAAACTCCAACAGTAAGTTTCATATGCTTTTTGTTTTTCGTGTATTTCTCAATTAATGAAGTTGTATAAGAAGATACGTTGAACATGTACGTCAGGCTCCAATCCCAGATGTGCATTATGAGACTACTAGATTGATATGAAGGAGTTACAAATTGCTACTACTACTCACAGGTATTGGCGCCACCATACCGCCGTTTGGAAAATTCCGATAATACCCTTTCTTGAAAGCTATCCATAGGTTCCGATACCTCGCCTACTTCCAGATTTGCATGCTCTTCAAATCCATCCTGTTCCTCACCGTCAAATCGGTATAGCTTACGCAGCAATCTCCAAAACGTATGAAGTTCTTCGGCGTTGAACTCATGGAACATATCCGCTAAAAAATAGGTGGATTTCTCAGAGCATACAATCAGCGCCTCCTCACCTTTAGGTGTGATTCTGACATTGATAGCACGCTTGTCCAAGCGGCTTGGCAGAGTTTCGATGTATCCCTTTTTCTCAAGTCCCGAGATCAATTTATTTGCGGTTTGCTTGGAAGTGCCAAGTTTCTTAGCAATGTTCACCAGAGTTGTCTGTTCCAGTGGCAGGTGAGCAATAGCGACGAGTGCCATATGTTGTCTAGAAGTCAACACCCCTAGGTTCTCATCTCCCCGGATTTGAACTTTATTGACTACCGAGAACAATGTCGCGTAGCTTTGCTGCATCACATGCAGTTCTTTCAACAGATCGTTGCTATTCATAGGAGCCTCCTTTTTAGTCAACATGGTGACATAATAAGTTTGCCACTCATCGCTAACATTGTCAACATGGTGATTAGTTTGAGAAGTTAAATACCAAACCATGCAAACCTAAAGATAAGTAAAAAAAGAAAAAGAGCCGTTTAACAGGGCTCTTTTCATATAGTAAAATATGGTATAATCACTAGGACAACGAAAACGGTTTAAGGGCAGGAGGCGCCATCTTCAGAGAAAGAAGGTCCATCATTTTCTTTCGAGGAGGTGAGTGCCATGACAATGTATGAAGCATTGACATTAATGCTGTCATTCGGAACATTTGTTATCCTGATGCTGTCCTTCCATAAAAAGAAGTAACCCGTCCGCCTCTTTCCATAGCCGCAGGTTACTTCCTACCTAAACGCCCCCGCTCTTATAGCGGTAGTTGTCACGGGGATCGTGTTCCAGCACGATCCCCTGTTATATTAGCATATTACAATTTATTCCTCAAGCGCTCTTATGATGCTCCTTTCACTCCAGAGCAAATAAAGTGCCTTTTGTCACAATTCTTTTGATTTGTAGCGGGCGATGGGAATACTCCGGTCGCTTCTGCCACACTTCCGAGGTAACTCTCGGTTGTCTGTCGAACACTCGCACCCTTTTGTTCGTTTCACTTACAAAACTCAATTGGATCACATCTAACATCACTTTTATCTTTGTTAAGGATAACCGAAACAGATTCTTTTTGATCACGGTCATAAAAAATGAAAATAAGCTTTCTAGGTAGACTATTTTTAATAATTAATTCAACTTCTTTTTGTTGAATTTTATCGCTATTATTTTTTCTCAAAATAATTACAATAACATCATCTGTTGTTTGTTTTTCACTTTCTTTCGAATCTAATGTATATGGTACATCATTTTCTAGAATAATTTTTTGAATCTCTTTCTGTATAGACATCTGCGTTCTGTGAGTGGGTTTTACAAAGAAATCATGTATGTCCGCAGAGTAAGTAATAATAAATGGTGTTACAATAAATGAGAATAAGAAACTACAGAGAGCAGCCATAACTAGATAATAGTTCTTCTTGTTCCTGTTTAAAAGAAACAAATAAACACTATATGCAATAATAATAATCAATAATAAAAAACACTGTACTCCTCTGGGTCCTGGATCATAGACTTTAAATCCGGCGGGTTTCTCGAAACTAATTAAAATATTTATGACTAAAGCAAAACTAATCGATCCAAGACCAATACTAACTAGCACCGAGAATATCGCTAAAGCAATTCTCAACTTTTATCCCCTCCTTCCATAGTGTTTATTCGGATAAAATAAATTAAAAATGAATAGACACTATAAGTTTCTTAAATTTCCAATCATATTAGAATTCAGTGACATTGAAAAGGGGTACCCCAAATGAGTCTTATAGTTGGACAACATTCGCTCGCGCATCCTTTCAGATTACTTAAACGTTGTAGAATAGTTCAAACGCATTGTCCAGGTCATAGTCTACTCGTTGGCGAGCGGTAGTTTACCTCTTTCCCGTTACGGTTCGTTTCCCACACCTTGGATCGCTCATATTAGAAAAACCTCCTACGTTAGTTCGTAAGAGGTTCGTTATGTACTCGCGTGATGACCGACGGTTCCCTATCGAAAGAACCCAACGTTCACCTTTCGAATTATACGGAGGCCGTTAGCCTATCGTTATGCCTACCGATGCATTCAACGCCTGACAAACGTTGATATAACGAGATAATATCGTCAAATGTAGCGGGTGATGGGAATACTCCGGCCACTTCTGCCACACTTCCGTGGCGGCTCTCGTTTATGCCGGACGCTCGCGCTGATTCGTATTTCACAGTAGCATTGCAGCGCGGTACTCAACATGTCTGATTGAAAAGTGGAGCCTTCCGGCTCCAATGGTTTATTGTTCATGCTGACGCGCGTCCTACTCATGTATTTCCTCGATGTCTTTACAGACGGTCGAACCCTAGGGTTCTCTTCCCATCCTTTCTACGCTCCATAACAAAAAAAAGCGCCCTTCGGCGCATTTCATTTGTTATGGAGCGGGTGATGGGAATACTCCGGCCACTTACGCCACACTTCCGTGCTGGCTCTCGTTTATGCCGGACGCGCGTCCTACTCATGTATCTCCTCGATGTCTTTACGGACGGTCGAACCCTGGGGTTCGCTACCCATCTCATTTTCCGTCCCAAATAAAAAAGCGCCTTGCGGCGCACTTTTTTTATTTGGAGCGGGTGATGGGAATACTCCGGCTACCTCCGCCACACTTTCGAGGTGGCTCTCGTTTATGCCGGACGCTCGCGCTGATTCGTATTTCACAGTAGCATTGCAGCGCGGTACTCAACATGTCTGATTTAAAAATGGAGCCTTCCGGCTCCAGTGGTTTATTGTTCATGTTGACGCTCGTCCTACTCATGTATCTCCTCGATGTCTTTACGGACGGTCGAACCCTTGGGGTTCGCTTCCCATCCTTTCTACGCTCCATAACAAAAAAAGCGCCCTGCGGCGCACTTTTCTTAATTGGAGCGGGTGATGGGAATCGAACCCACGCCGGCGGCTTGGGAAGCCGCTGTTCTACCATTGAACTACACCCGCATATACGAAAAAACACTCGTTCCAGAGTACCTGATAGGAGTGTAATAAGATGGTCGGGACGACACGATTTGAACATGCGACCCCCTGGTCCCAAACCAGGTGCTCTACCAAGCTGAGCTACGTCCCGACATATATTGCACGTCACATCAAGTGACAAGAATTAATATAGCACAGCCCATTCTGTTGCGCAATACGTTTTTCACCTTCGAAATCATAATTATTTTCGATCAATAATTCATCATCATAGGGTTCTAGTTATCTACAATGCCATGCTTCAGTGCATATCGCGTAAGCTGCACACGATTCTCCAAATGCAGCTTCTGCATAATGTTTTTTAGATGATTCTTCACGGTATGCTCAGATAGGGACAACTGTCCCGCAATGATCCGGTTCGATTCTCCCTTCGCTACACGCTCCAAGATTTCACGCTCACGAGTCGTCAACGGAGTCGATGACGGAATCTTGCTCTCACTCTTCACGGAAAACTCCTGCAATAAGCGAAACGCTAGTTCCTTCGACATCGGTGCCTCATCAATGGCAATCGCACGCAAATACTCATGCCATGCAGAAGGCTGTAAATTTTTGAGCAAATAGCCCTGTGCCCCTTTTTTCAATGCCTCGAATAAATGAGTAATATCATCCGATACCGTCACCATCACGATTTTTACATAGGGGAACTGCTCTTTGATCCGCTTGGTAGCTTCCAATCCATCCATAACAGGCATGGAAATATCCATCAGTATCAAATCCGGCATGACTTGATCCGTCATACGAAGTGCATCTTCTCCGTTCACAGCCTCACCTACAACGACGAATGCAGGATCAATCGCTAAAATATCCCGCATCCCCTCACGCGCATGGGCATTATCGTCGGCGATTAACACCCGAAAACAATGCTGCTTCTCCACCCCATGTTCCGCATTCACGCTAGTTTCCTCTCCTTCCGCCAATTTCATTAACTTGCAATACGCACTACCGTCACGTCGCCATCTCGTTCCAAAGACAAGCTCCACCCCATATTGGTCGTGCGGTCGCGTACCATCTTCAATCCATACTTCCCTTTCTGTGCAAAAGGCTCTCCTGCAAATCCGATTCCATCGTCCCGAATGTCGCAGACGAATCCTTCAGCCACAGGCTGCGCTATGATCCATACTCGTTTCGCCTCTGCATGCTTGCGCACATTCAGCAGCGCCTCGCGGACAGCCGACAACAGCGCGATTTTCTCTTTCAATGACAATTGATCTTCGGGCAGCTCCCACTTCACGTCCAGTGTCCAATCCGTATCCTTTCGAATATCCTCGATCATTGTAACGAGTTGATCCGACCAGCATACATTCATCTCCTCAGGGACAGTTTGCAAATTAGCAATGGACAGGCGCACATCATCATATACATGACGAACCGTCTGCCGGAGCTTGTCCAGCTGCTCTGGCTGCTGTTCGGTCGAAGCTGTCTCCAGCCGATCAATCTTCACCGATAGCATGAACAATGATTGTGAAATTCCATCATGCAACTCTTGCGCCAATTTCCTCCTCTCCTCCAAGGCCGCCTTCGTCTGCTGCTCATGCTGCAGCTTCTTATTCGTATCATCCAGCAGCTTGAATAGGCGAGTCAATAGCGTGGCCGACACGATAAAAACAATGGCAGGGGCAAGCCAGTTCCCAACCTCCATGGAAACGTAAGGGAGCAGGAACGAGTGGCGCATATATTCCCACAATCCAATTGTAATCGTAGGGATCCATAGAATCAGATGTTTAATCGTACGATCCTTCAAGATAGTTTTCGCTCCATTCTATGTTCGGTATCTTCCATTCGCATCTATTCCTATTGTAATGAAAAAAGCATGCGGTCACCAGTTCATAACCGCACGCCTATCTGTCTTACCTATTCATCATATTACGATTGCAATAATTTCGGTGCGCTCGTTGATTCTCGAATCACGATATCCGACTCTAGACGAGCACTGATACTACGCTTATTCGTTCCATTAATCTGCTTCATAAGCAAATCAACAGCAACTTTGCCGATTTGGTGAGCTGGCTGTCGCATCGTTGTCAACTTCGGACGCAGTTGGGAGGCGATGACTTGATCATCATAGCCAATTACAGACATATCATCTGGCACCTTGTAACCAGCCTGCCAGAGTGCATTGATGGCGCCAATCGCCGTGAAATCATCAGCCGCGAACAGCGCCGTCGGCATACAACCTGCATGCAGCCATCGCTGTACAGCATCATAGCCGGATTGAATGCAGAACTTACCATCCTCAATTGCAAAAGGTTCGAGGCCTGCGTCCCTCATTGCATCCCTGAAACCCCTTTCACGCTCCAGTGCACTTAAGAAGAACTTCGGCCCGCGAATATGAGCGATCGAGCGATGCCCCAAATCAATGAGATGCTTCGTTGCATCATATCCACCTTTATAATTATCCACATTCACGTTGGTCACAGAAGGCTGGATTGTCTGATTGTCGATGAGTACGAACGGGATTTTACGTTTTTTTAGTTCTACCACGTAAGGTTCCTCATGTACCGCAGATAGAATCAGCATTCCATCCACGCGATCCTCTTGAATTAAGTCCGTACCCACCCCTTGTTCCATCGGCTCTGATGCAACCGATAGTGCTAAGTAATAACCATGATCCTTTAGCAGTGAGTACACCGATTGCACGATACTATCCAGAAATGAATCCTGCAAGGTAGTGACAATCATCCCTATGACACCTGTTTTCCCCTTCGCAAGGCTTCGAGCTGCTGCGTTCGGGTGGTAATCCAGATCCTTCATCGCCTGAAGAACCTTGACCCGATTCTTTTCTCGAACCGTCTTCGCGTTATTTAGGACACGGGATACCGTCACTACAGATAAACCTGACTTCTTAGCCACATCAAATATACTGACCTTCATATCCTTCTCCCCTCATGATCGATCATTAGATATGGAAAGGCACAAATCTCTATGTAACCATCATAACTAACTTTAAAGCGTTATTCCATTAAAACTACTGTGATATCCGCCATTTAACGCCTTTTTTAGTAAATCTTTAGCTATGGACGGCCCTTCTTGTTACGGATTGAACTTCTTTATGAAACGAATAAAGAAAATTCCCGTATGAATAATACTAAAAGGGATTGATAATCCCCTTCAACTCTAGAAAAGTGTTCAAAAGGAGCTGGCATTCATGATCGTAGTAACGACCGAACGCATTGCAAATTATGAAGTATCCGAAGTACTGGGAACAGCCTTTGGCGTTGTTGTTCGAGCACGGGGTATCGGCGGGGACATTATGGCATCTTTGAAAGGTCTCGTGGGCGGTGAAGTCAAGCAGTACACACAAATGATCGAGGATGCTCGCCGACAAGCAATGGATCGCATGATCGAGAATGCGCACGCAATGGGTGGAGACGGAATCATCATGATGCGCTTCGATAGCGGCGATGTCGGCCAGAACATGAGTGAAATTGTAGCTTACGGAACGGTTGTTAAGTTGAGAGCGGTGCATTCCTAATGGATGAGGTTGTACATTTCTTCAAAATCGCTCTTGTGGTGTACGGCCTGCCCCTGATCGGCCTTGTCATCCTGATCGTGATCGGCAAGAAATATTTCGACAAGCGCTATAAGCAATACGATAATCCGTTGGATGCCATCGGTGTCTCAGGCGACTTTATGCCAACGAAAGAGATCTTTATCGATCCGAGAGATGGTTTAAAATATCAAGTGTATTACAACCCGAAGACAGGCGAACGCAAGTACGTTCGCATGCAATCGTAGCCTGTTCCTCATTCATTTCAACATAAGAAAGACCGCTCAGCCATAGCTGGAGCGGTCTTTGTATGTTCTTATCGTGAAGGAGCTCTCACATTCCTTTACGAATTTTTCTTATGAATCGATACCTCAGGTGTCGTCATTTGATCATAGAAGTCCAGGTATTTGTCCCGATCATCAGAAGCAAGCAGCGCCATGGCAGAACGAGGATGTTCATCAAGCGTACCTGTAATCAAGTATGGAATCAGGTAGCCCCATTCCCACTTTTCACGCATCGGAATCATGTATTTCTCAAGGAACCCAAGTACGGATCGAAGCTGGTATTTGCTGTTCTTCAAATGAGTCAATAGAGCTTCTGTCGGACAGTTGCCCGCTCCACGCCCCATCCCGTATATGGAAGCATCCAGCATTTCAACCCCAAGCTCTGCAGCAACAAGCGTATTCGAGAAAGCAAGCTGCATATTATTATGCGTATGAACACCGATTCGCTTGTTCGGCAAATGCTCTTTAAATTTATTCACGAGAAAATGAATATCATTATGATCAAGGCTGCCGTAGGAATCTACGACGTATACCACATCAACGACACTCTCTTTGATCATCGCAAATGCTTCGATAAGGTCATTCTCCATCACATTTGACAGCGCCATAATATTGATCGTTGTTTCATATCCGCGATCATGGAACGTGCGTACCAAATCCAGCGCCTTGTCCACATCCTTGATGTAGCAAGCAACCCGGATTAAGTCCAACATACTCTCGTTGCGCGGTAGAATGTCGTTCTCATCCACACGGCCGATATCTACAAGTGCGGATAGCTTCGTAGTACCCTTCTGCGGAATGACAGTACGTAAAAAATCGTCATTCAAAAATCGCCAAGGGCCTGCTTCGTCAGCGCCTTTGAGCAGTTTAGGCGAATTTTTGTAGCCGATTTCCATATAGTCGACGCCAGCATCATTCAATGATGCGTATAAGCTTTGCACGAACTCGACGCTGAAGTCCCAATTGTTTACTAGACCACCATCGCGAATTGTACAGTCGACAATTTTGCAGTGATTCGTTTTCATTCCGCTATCTCCTTTGCCAAATGTTTTCTCTCCATTCTAATGGAAACAAACTCATAAAGCAAAGCAAAAAAGCTTCATTTTCGTGTCGTTTTCATAGATTTCGATAAATTATCTACAATTTAATCCTTTTTCTATGAAAAAAATCACATGTAATTTTTCTTCCATTGTGCTACATTCAATGTAAATCCAATTGATACCGATTATCATTATAAATAAGAACATAACGAGTTAATAGTTAATCATAGCTGAAATTGATATGTTGAAGAAAGAAGGATTAACATGCGCCCAACTAATTGTGAGATGCTCGGACAGAATACCTCCTTATGCGAATTGAAGCCTGGGCAGCGTGCATGTATTTGTGATTTGTCCAAAGTCCATGCATCGGTCTGCCATCGCCTGCGTGATCTGGGCATTACAGAAGGAACCCATGTAGAGCTGAAGCGTACCAGCTTGTTCGGCGGTCCGCTTACCCTAGAAGCTAACGGCCAATTGTTCGGCATTCGCCAAAACGAGGCTCGCTCTATCGGGGTGAATGGCGCATGAGTACTTGTACCACCGCACTCGTAGGCAATCCGAATACTGGTAAGACTTCCTTATTCAATGCTCTCACCCGCTCTTACGAATATGTAGGCAACTGGACTGGCGTAACGGTAGAGAAGAAGGTCGGCCACCTGCATCGCAATTCAGGCACGCTCATCGACCTTCCCGGCATCTACTCGCTGCAGCCGATGTCGCGTGACGAGAGCGTCGCTGTAAGCTACCTGCTCCACGAACGGCCAGATACGATCTTGAATGTTGTCGATGCTTCACAGCTCGAACGCAACTTATATTTAACCATACAATTACTGGAATATGGGCTTCCCGTGCACATTGCGCTGAATATGAACGACGTGGCACAGGGCCGCGGCATTCACATTCATACGCAGAAGCTGTCCAAGGCACTTCATGCCCCCTTACTTCCCGTCAATGCTAGACGCAAGCAAGGAATTCACGATATTTTGCAGCATATCAATCACCCCGCCCAAGAAGCAGCGAGGGAAGACGGAGATCCGTTCCAACTCGACTATGGGGAAATTACTGAACTCGCTATTCAGCGTATGTCGGAGTACTTACCACCTAAAGATGGGGTACCTTCAAGATGGATTGCGCTGCAGTATCTGGAACAGAATAATACCGTTCGTGAATGGGTTCACAGCGGATTGAATCAGGAGATGAACGATAAGCTCCTGCATATATGCAGTGCAGCAGAACAGCAGCTACAACAGCAGGGCATCGCGCTGCACATGGCACAGCACATTCGTGCGGTGCGCACTGCCTTTATTCGTGAGGTCTGTGCAGAAGCAGTTAATAGTACGAAGGAGAAATCCGTAACCTTGACGGAGCGCATCGATGCCATTGTTACAAATCGCTGGCTAGGCATTCCGATCTTTCTCGGCATTATGTTCCTCATGTTCAAGGCGACATTCGAATGGATTGGAACTCCAACGTCGGATGCATTGGATGCCTTCTTCTCCGGCCCCGTAACGGACAGCGCAGCATCCATATTGAATGCGATTGGCGTGTCACCATTTACCCATGCGCTGATCGAAGAAGGGATTATTGCGGGTGTTGGCGGCGTACTCGTATTCGTCCCGCAAATCTTCATCCTGTTCTTATTCATTTCCTTTATTGAGGATTCGGGATATATGGCTCGTGTGACCATCGTCATGGATCGGCTTATGGAAGCCGTTGGTCTGAACGGCAAGGCATTCATTCCATTTGTCATCGGCTTCGGGTGCAACGTGCCTGGGATTATGGCCGCTCGTACGATTGAGCAGCCGCGCGAACGGCTTGTCACTACTTTGCTCGTTCCACTGATGTCATGCTCTGCCCGCTTGTCCGTTTATGCCTTGTTTGCCGGTGTCTTTTTCAAGAGTCATCAAGCACTTGTCGTGCTGTCCCTCTATGTGATGGGAATTGTACTCTCCCTGCTGCTAGCCAAGCTGTTCACCAAGCGGATGATGAAGGAGGAGCAGAGCATTTTCGTTATTGAGCTGCCACCTTACCGTCTGCCACAATGGCAGACTTTGTTCCGCAGTACATGGGAGAAAGGGAAAGGATTCGTACGCAAAGCAGGTACCTTCATTCTTGGAGGCTCCGTGCTCATCTGGCTCATGACGTATGCTGGGCCAGGCGGATTCGGAGTTGAGATGGACGACTCCTTCCTGGCGATGATTGGCGGCGTGCTTGCACCATTGTTCGCCCCGCTCGGCTTCGCCACATGGCAAGCGGGTGCTTCTCTAATTACCGGGTTTCTAGCCAAGGAAGTCGTTGTGTCCACGATGAATATTATTTATCACGCACCAGACACAGCTATGCTTGAATCCCAGATCGCAGGGGCATTCACCCCGTTGTCTGCGTATGCCTTTTGTGCCTTCGTGCTGCTGTATGTCCCTTGTCTTGCAACGGTGGGCATTATTAAGAAAGAAACCGCATCGTGGCGCTGGACATGGTTCTCCATCGGCTATGCCCTACTTATCGCCTATGTTGTCGCTCTCATCATTACGGGAGTCGGTAGACTTCTCGGATTTTCATAGAACAGGTGGTGAATCGCATGTCGTGGCCGGAAATTGGAATTGTAATGATCATATTTGCGTATGCACTGTGGATGGTTGTACGCCACGTGCGTAAGTCGAAGCAAGGAGCTTGTGCTTCATGCGCATTGAACCGCTCCTGCTCATCCGGATGCTCCACACAACCACATCCAAATGAAGCTGACGCTGACTAATAGCTGAAATGAAAAGAACAGTAGTCGAGATGAACCTCGTGCTACTGTTCTTTGTTGTTTACATCTATAATTGCTGCATGCTCCTCGCTCCATGCCCAGCCCCCAATTCGGCAGCATACACCTCGTGCGAAGATAGCTGTTACCATTCTTACTCTCTACCACAATAAAAACTCGATTACTCGTACAAGCTTATCAATTCATCAACGAGCTCGCCTACATATCCTACAGCTTCGCGGATCGTATTCGTATCAGACATATCCACACCAGCCAGCTTCATCAGCTCCAATGGAGGCAGGGAGCCGCCTGCCTTCAGCGCCGTCAGCCAACGTTCTACTGCCGGCTGTCCCTCCTCGCGGATGCGCTTGGCTGCTGCCGTCGATGCTGTTAAACCTGCTGAGTACGTGTATGGATATAAGGACATGTAATAATGCGGCTGACGCATCCAAGTCAGTTCCGAACCTGGATCCATCACAACGGCATCGCCCCAGAAATCGCTCTGGACTTGCCCCTTCAGCTGTGACAGCAGATCAGCGGTAAGCGGCTCTCCCTGTGAAGCAAGCTCATATACCCTGCGCTGCATCTCACCTTCGAGCAAATGCGTTACAAAATTATGATAATACGTATTCAGCAGCTGCGTAATAATCCAGCGTCTCATCCGAGGGTCATTCGACGATTGACGGAACAAGTGGTCTGCCAGCAGCATCTCATTCATTGTGGACGGAGCCTCGATAAAATAAAGCGATGGACGTGTGTTGGATATCCGCTGATGCTTATGTGCCAGCATGAAGTGCCCTGCATGGCCTAACTCATGAGCTAGAGTGAATGCCCCTCGCATGCTTCCCGTCCATGTCATCAATATGTAGGAATGGGAATCATAAATTGATGAGCAGAATGCCCCTGTTGACTTGCCTACATTATCCGCATAGTCAATCCAACGATTTTGGATGGCATCCTGCATAATTGCCGTGTACTCCGGCCCCATGACCTGCAGCGCCTCTACTACCTGCTGCGCTGCTGTCTCGAACGAAACTTCCGGATCGTATTCAGGGTCGAATGGCGCCTTCAGATCACTAAAGCGGAGTTCCTCCAGACCGAGAACACGCTTTTTGAGCTTTGCCCATTTCCGCATGTGTGGAGCCAGCTCGGCTTGAATTGTATCTAGGATTGCGTGATACATCTGCTGTGTCACTTGCTGTTTATGCAGCAGCATATCGGTTACATGATCATATCCGCGAAGCTTCGCAAGCACGACCTGCTTCTTCACTTCTGTTGCATATGAAGCCGCAACCCCGTTGCGATATGCATGCAGCGTTTCGGAAAATGATCGGAACGCTTCTCTTCGCAAGTATGTATTCGGAGACTCCACATATCGATTCTCAAATAGAGCAAAAGACAGGGGATAGGACTTACCCTCCTGATCGGTAACGGGTTCAAACGCCATGTCCGAAAGCTTGATCTGATTATAAATTTTGTACGGAGCTCCTAAGACGTTGTCAAGTGCTGCGAGCGTCAATTCCGTCTCGCTGCTCAGCCGATATGGCTTCTTGCTTGCAATCTGATCCAAATAGGGCTTGAACTCCAGAAGCTTAGGTTCTTCTTCATAATATGCGGGCAATGCATCGTCGCTCATGTCACTAAGTTCAGACTCGAAGAAGGATAGGGCAACGGACACTTCAGCCATCATATCCTGCGCACGGCTATTATTTCCCTGATTCACTGGATTGGTGCTGTCTTCCGTCAACCGCAAATGTGCATAACTGCCGCATAACTGCGCACGGCTCCAAATGACATCCATTGCTTCCAGACAAGCCAGCAATGTACCAGCACCCTCATGCAATTTGCCTGTGAAGCGGGTGACTGAACTCAAATCAGCTGTAATCGCTTGCAATTCCTCAAGCCATTTTGCTTCGGATTCGAATAAATCCTCCAATCTCCATGTCGCTTCCAGAGGGACTTCTGATCGTTTCATACGCGTTGCTTGCCTCGCCATTCGTCCATCGCTCCTTTTCCCAAAAGTGGTAGTTGTGCATACTGTTATTCTACTACGATTCCTCCCTCCTTGCGAATCGAGATTGATTATAAAGGCCGCCTGTTGGAGGTTCGAATTCCCTCCATGAAAGCCCTCCACACCAGCTAATTTGCAACCTAGGGTGAAGGGCTCCTTTTCAATTCCACATCATGAAACGGTTCGGGAAGGAATCGATCCTAACTCATTCCCTATTACAAACGATTGATATATGCAGATTGCTGCAGCAGTCTCTTCAGCACAACGACGCCTTCAGCGCGCGTAGCAGTTCCATTCGGGACAAAAGAGTTTGTATTGCGCCCTTCCATAAGTCCTTTGCTCACGACCGCAGCTACAGCATCCTTAGACCATGCGGCAATCTCATTCTGATCCCTAAAGAATTGGAGAACTGCCTCCGTATTCACATCGGTATCCTTTACCCCAGCAATCTCAGCAGCTCGTAGAATGAGTACACTCATCTGCTCACGCGTGAGCAGCGCATTCGGGCTGAAGTGGCTGCTGTCCGTACCTTGAATCAGTCCCTGCTCTACCGCTGCTCCTATTGCACCCGCATACCAATCTTGCGACTGGACATCGACGAATGGCATCACACCTGCCTTCTCCTTCATGCCGAGCGCTCGCACAAGCATCGCTGTAAATTGGGCACGCGTCAACGTCGCTCCCGGAGAGAAGCGGGTGTCACTCGTTCCCTTCACTATTAGCTTGGATGCAAGCAATAAGATATCTTGCTCTGCCCAGTGTCCCCGTATGTCCGTGAACATTGGGGGCTGCACTTCTACAGTGCCGTATATCCCCGTCTCCGATAGCTTGAGCAGCACTTCCAAATCCCCTTCACGAGATTCAAATAAGGCAGGGATGAACGCGTACCCTCCTGACTTCCCATCATAATCGATTGCCGTCATTCGATTTCGATCAGCTGCAATCGCTGGAAGCTTGAATCGATATTCCGCCCGTTCCCCCTTGAATGCAATCGCCTTCTCTTCTTCCCCCTCCTTCACGACCAATCCAATTTCGAGCGCTGCCCCTATCTTCTTGGATCCATCCTGCAATAATCGTTGCTGGAGTGCTCTATCCTGTTCTTGCAACAACGTCCCGATACGAATCTGAAGCTCCCCAGACTTCTGATTACTGATGCCTGTCAGGGCGGACTTCATCGCGTGAAGCGGCAGCTTCAGGACACCTTGCGGCGATTCGATGGCAATGCTGGATTGTGGAAGCTCCTCCGCAGCTTGCACCACGCCTAGCACGGGAATGCTAATTTCAAGCACATCCTGCACACTCGCAATCGAATATTTCAGAATAGGGTTAGACAATGATGAGGCTTGTTTCTTGAACTGTTCGATCTCTTCCTGCATCGGAGCAAGATTTACCTTCGCTGCGGTCACTTGACGACCATCCTGATCTTGTCGATAAGCAATGGACAGCCGCTCTAGTTTGTTCGGTGTCGCAGGCTGCTGCGAGACAGCTCCCGAACCGCTAGATGGATTCGAACCTCCTGGATTCGAACCCGTGCCGCCTGAATCGGTGCGGATGATGTCAATCGTCCGACTGTTCGTCTTATATTTATCTACAAACACAGTAATCGTTACGCTGTTGCGGCCAATCGATAGCGGGATGTTGGATTTGAAGCCGCCGCTTGCATCAATGATCGCTGGCTTACCATTCAAAAACACCTCAGCCGTCCCTGTGCCCAGCACCTCAACCTGACCCTCCACCACTATCTCGCGGTTCGATGTCTGCCGCCCTTCATCGTCTTGCCATCCGCTAAGCACAGCTGCCCGTATCGAGTTACCCACGTCATACGCGTTCGCCACAAGCTGGCGCAGCGTTCGCGTCCCAGAAGGATCGACGGTTGTAATGACGAATCCCCCCTGCGGAATGACACTGTTGTTCTGCTCCGGTACAGCCCAGTTCCATTGGATCGCTTGTTTACGATTGACCACATTCGTCACTTTACCGCCGGCATCTACAACAACCTCGACCCCGAATTGATTTGTGCCCGTTGAATAACCGAACGCGTCGGTCAGCACATTCACATTGCCCTCGACTCGGTTCACATTATAATAGTTCCCTTCCATGAATGAATCCGGGCTGCCTGGCAAGCTGATGCCAAGCTGATAATCCTTCACATATTCCTCATCCCGGAGGGCCGCCGAAGCAATAGGCCAGTTGATCTGGGAGGCATCGAACAACATCAGGCCATTCGTGGTAGCCAATCCTGCCTGAAATACCTCTCGCTGTACAGACGGAGTCTGCACATTGACAAGGGATATCCCCGCATACAGCGGAATCTCACCATTTGTCACAATATTGCCAAGCGTAATGTATTTCTTCACTTCCTTGCTGGTCGTCTGATAGGCGCCGATCATTAAGAAGTCTAAGTATTCAATGTAGCCTGTATCATAATATTCCGGCGTATAGACAGATTGATCAGGCAGCCCTAAGCGTGCGTCATAGCGGAAATTACGGCTCCCCCAATTGACACCGTTTAAATAATACGTTTCATACCAAGAGCCTACATAGGAGGATACTTGGATCGTCCGACCTGACGAGGCTTCATAGGAATCGACAAGCGACTTCACTTCAGCGAAGAAGCTCTTGATCGTCCCGGAACGGAATTCCCACCAGTCTTGAATCAATGGCCCGTATACCCGGACGTTCTGCTCATATCGGTAAATATCGGCCGGCCAGTTCTGCAACTGCTTGCCCCTTGCTTGCAGGAACTGCTCGAATTTGATCCGAGTGACGTCACTGAAATCAGCCGTTTCGTTATCATATCTCCCCCGATCATGGACGACTCCATCGACATCGTAGTTTTTGATCACTTCTTCGAACGTTTTTAATTGATATGCTCTCACCTCATCGTCTGAAGGATTGACGAATGCAACGAGCCCCTTTTTCGCGCTTTCCCGAAGACGTTTGATCTCCCCGTTGTTTTCTGGAACGTAGATACGCTCCTCCCAATTCAAGTGCTGATCGAGCACTGCGTATTCGTTATGGGCGATCGAACCTTCCGCGAATACATTCAGGGATGCGTGCACCTTTAAGCCAAGCGCATGGCCATGCGTAATAAATTCCTGCAGCAGGTCGAGATTCGGATTCGAGCCTGCCTTCTCCGGCGCTTTTATCTCACTCACGTACGGTCTTCCGGTCAGATCGTTCTTCTTATAGGATACGAACCCCTCTACCCCTTTCACATCGAAGACGACTGTCGTCACGCCTAAGTCCTTTGCCTTCTTCAGGAAGGCCAGCACTTGCTCGCTGGATTGGAACTTCCGAGCATTCGCTGCCTGATCGACCCATAGAATGATGTCCTTCTCAGGTGCAAATCCCGGTCTGCTGAACACGACCATATTTCGCTTATCCTGTTCCTTCCCGTTTTTCATAACCACAATATCTACATAGTTCGTACCCCTGCTCAGCGTAACGGGAACTGAGAAGGTACCATCCGCAGCGAAAGTCTCCTGCTTCCCATGGATCAATAATGCCGTCGATTCCGGATGATCGATATTCATAATCCGCCCAGTAACCACCGTCTGGTTGTCTGTTACGGTATACATCAACTCATTATCAAGCATCAGTCTTGCAATCGCTCCATTGCCGCTTCTCACATCCTTAACAGAGACTACCTCTCCGTTTTTGCGAAGCTTGATTTGATCCCCCGCCTTGAAATGAACCGCTAGATACCGTTTGATGAAGTTCGTCGCATAGCTGTCGTCCTGTGCCATTAATACATAACCGCCATCTGGGATTTCCAGAGTAGTTGGCCCCGTCCAGACAGGAGGCTTGCCATTAATAGAAGGATTGACGACACGAAGAACACGATTATGTTCGTCTACTTGAACAGCAACATTGTATTGAGGAACGACAAGCGAGGAGCCATAATCACGTGTAAATAAGGCAACTACATTTCCGTGTGCGGCGATGTCTTCGTCAACAGCATCAATTTTATGCCGAGGCCCTTGAATTTCGATTGTGACATCGATTGGAGCAGCCTCAACCTCGATATAGTCTGAGCCCTGCCCGGAGCGTTCATAGGTCGCGGTGATGTTGGACACTGCCAGCTCTGTATCGCCTTGCAACAAGCGCACCGTGATAAGGTTAGCACCTAAGGTCAGATACACTTGCTGCAGAAAGCTGCCGTTCGCGGTAATACTCGCCTGCTTCCCACCGATGACAACCTGGATATTCTGGTTCTCTCGATAATTCGCAACATAGCCTTTGACCGCAATCATGGGTACCGTTACCATTGAATCCGAAGGGGTAATGAGATGCAGTTCAGGCTTCAGTTCAGGCTCAGGCTTCTGATTGCGGAAATCAGCTGCCGTCACTTCCTTGCCGCCTCTCATTAATCGAATGTGATCTCCAACGCTGTAATGATGGAATAGTGGTTTTTGATAAATCGAAGAGTCCCAAGTGGTTCCACCAGAGAGCACGATATAGCCCTCCTCTGGAATTGCAATACTTATGTCGTCATCCCATGACACCGGAGGATCAGCATCAGGGCCATATACAGCTTCTATAACACTGTGACGATTAACCACGAGGGCCACATCATATTTTTTGACGAACACTTCATTGCCGTACACCGTATTCGTCACACCGGCTCCACTCGTATATAAGGCCAAGTAATCGGTTTTGTTCGCTAATGAATCCCCGGGGGAATTAATATCGCTAATTACAAGCGACTGCGTTGCATCCTGCGAGACGATGGTGACAGGGTCTGCCTCAGCCGATGGAAGAAGCAGTTGTTCGATTGGGGGCAGATCCGCCTCAGCCTGCGCATAATTAGGCACGGCCTGCAGCAGCGTGGAGAAAAGGAGAACGGCAACAAGCCAGATGGACAACGGTCTCAGCAAGATGTATCTCATTACGATTACCACCTTTCAGGAGAACAATTTAGGATCTATGCGCTGATACACGCATAGCACTCACGTGTGTATGTTCACCCCCCTTTGACCTTCTCGTTACAGTAATGATTGCCTCCACATTGTAGTGGTAAAACGCTTACATCATAAGCGGTTTCGCATTACCTTTTCTGGTAAAATCATGTTCATTTTTGTAGTCTTCTTATATTTGAAACCTTCTACTCGATGCGAATCCCGGACGCCCCTACGGAATAGTCAGAGAATAAACTTCTTAATTCATTTTTTATCTTGCAGCTGCCATTATTTAGTGTATGATAGAAATTATTTCATTCGACGCTTCTTCCTTCGCATGACGTAGAAGCCTCATGTCGTTCACAGATCGGAGGTCATCTTATGTCCCAGAACACATCCATATCAATGACTTGGCTGCTTCGGTATCTATATCCGGTAAGGGGCCGGCTGCTGCTGCTGCTGATTATGCTGCTCGTATCCACTGCATGTCAGCTCATTAATCCTCAGCTTGTGCAGCAATTCATCGATACAGCCGCAGCTCAAGGTGCAATATCCACCCTTCTCACACTTGCAGGCATTTATCTGCTCATTGCTGTTTTCACCCAGTTTATTACGGTTGCGATAAGCTATGTTGGCAATGATATCTCATGGCGCGCAACCAATACATTGCGCGGAGATCTCTTGCGGCATTGCCTCGGATTGGATATGCATTTCCATAACCGCAAGACGCCTGGCGAGATGATTGAGCGAATAGACGGCGATGTAACCGGCATGTCCAACTTCTTCGCCATGTTCATTGCGCAAGTCATCGGCAGCTTCATCCTGCTCATCGGTATTCTTGGCTACATGTTCACCGTTAATTGGCCGATTGCAGCTGTCATGACTGTATTTACGCTTCTCTCCATCGGCTCTATGGTATTTATTCGCAACATGGGCGTGAATAGCTCCAAGGACGAACGTTCTGCAAGCGCCGCCTTATTCGGCTTGATTGAGGAACGAATCGCGGGTATCGAGGATGTGCAAGCGAATGGGGCTGTGCCCTATGTCATGAATCGATTCCATGGTGCGATGCGGAAGGTATTCTTATCCGGCCGCAAAGCTTGGATGCTGCGGGTTATTCCATGGAATAGCACAGTCGTACTCTTTTCGATCGCAGTGACGGTTGTACTGTTATTGGGCGTCCATTACTATTTAATCGGTCAAATATCGCTCGGAACGCTGTTTCTCATTTTCCAATATACGCAAATGTTGAATACACCTATTGAGCAGCTGGGGGATCAAATTCAGGAATTCCAAAAGGCCAAATCCGGCATGCTTCGCGCTCGCGAACTTCTCTCCCTTCGCAGTGAGATTGAAGATGGAACGAAGACGCAACTTCCGGATGGGGCACTCGGTCTGGAGTTCAAACAGGTTACCTTCGGTTATAACGAAGATAAAGTCGTGCTTCACGACATCACTTTCGACGTTCAGCCAGGCCAGCGACTGGGCATCATTGGCCGTACGGGAAGCGGCAAGTCCAGCATCAGCCGTCTGCTGCTTCGTCTATACAACATCAACAGCGGAACAATCCAAATTGGCGGCGAGGATATTCGCAGCTTGAAGCTGGAGACGCTGTACCGCCGCGTAGGAATGGTGACGCAAGACGTGCAGCTCTTTGACGGAACGCTGCGCGACAATCTAACCTTATTCGATCCGAATGTTTCGGACGAGAGCATCTTGGAGACAACCGCGAGGCTCGGGCTGCGGCAATGGATCGATGGACTGTCTAATGGACTCGATACCCATTTGTCCTCGGGTGGAACTTCGTTGTCTGCAGGTGAAGCTCAACTGTTCGCCTTGACACGTGTATTTCTGACCAATCCAAGCATTATTGTGCTTGATGAGCCTTCATCACGGCTGGATGCCGCAACAGAAGCAATGCTGCAAGTTGCAGTCGATCAACTGATGGAACAGTGTACGGGCATTGTCATCGCCCATCGCTTGGCAACGCTCGAACAGGTCGATACGATCATGGTGTTACAGCATGGACGAATTGTCGAGCTAGGCTTGCGCGAAGAGCTTGCAAACACCCCCTCCTCGCATTATGCGAGACTGCTTCGAACAGGAATGGAGGAGGAATTGGCATGACCGTAACGCGCTTTATCACTCGCTTGTTCCAGTTCCGACCGATACTCTTTCTTGTAAACGGAATCATGTGGGGCATGTTTCACGCAATCCCCCTGCTCGTCGGGCTCGGCATGCAGTGGTTTTTTGATCGCGCTACTACCCAATCTCATGATTATATGTGGCTTGCGGTTCCGTTAATTGTTATCGCACTTGTACGCATACTGCGGGTTGGCGTGTTTTTTGCAGCATTCTACCAGTGGGTCACTTATATCTACCATATCCAAGCAGTACTGCGCACCAACATGCTGGCAGGAATTATGCGCTGGCCGGGACGCCATCTTCCGGCTTCCCCCGGAGATGCTGCCAGCCGCTTCCGCGACGATGTGAATGAAGTCGTGAATTACGTGGAATCATGGGTCGACTTCTGGGGGCGATTGGCCTTCACCATCGTATCCATCATCATTATGGCCAACATCAATTGGCAAATTACCGTAGTTGCAATCCTGCCACTGCTTGCTGTTACCGTGCTGAACAACCTGTCGGGCAATCGTGCACGGCGCTATAGTCAGCAGAATCGAGAAGCAACATCGAAGATTACGGGCTTCATCGCGGAGATATTCGGGGCAGTGCAAGCACTGAAGCTTGGGCAGGCTGAACGTCATGTGCACCAGCGCTTCGTCAAGTTGAACGAGGATCGTCGTCAAGCTGCCCTTAAGGATACGCTATTCACGCAATGGATGAAGTCGTTGAATCAGCATGTACTTACTATCAGCACAGGCGGAATTCTGTTGATGTGCGCAACAGAAATGCAGGCAGGACGGTTCTCTGTAGGAGACTTCGCCCTATTTACCTCCTACCTGACGAACTTTGCCTTTAGCATATCCTTGTTCGGCTATATGGTTTTTCAACATAAGCGCCTACAAGTATCTCTCGATCGAATGCGCATCTTGTTCCAGCCGGGAGAAGAGGATCGTGTCGTGGAGCACAGCCAGATTTATCTGGATGAAGATCCTCCGGCACCACCCGTTCGCACCCTTAATGATTCAGAACGGCTGCAATCCTTGGAGGTTGATCAGGTATCATTCACCTATCCGGATTCTGAACATGGCATTCACGATATTCAATTTCGCGTGAATCGAGGCGAGTTCCTCGTCATTACCGGTAGGATCGGTTCGGGGAAATCCACGCTGATGCGTACATTGCTTGGTCTGCTGAAAAAATCAGAAGGAACGATACGCTGGAACGGGAAGGAGATTGATCCTGCATCATTTCTCACCCCGCCCAAAGCGGCCTATACGCCGCAGGTGCCTCGCTTATTCAGCGACCCGCTTCGGGAAAATATCATTATGGGCAGTCATGATCGAGAGAAAGATGCATTGGAGCACGCCATTCGTCTAGCAGTCATGGAGCGGGATATGGAACAGCTTGAAAATGGTCTTGATACGTATGTAGGGCCTCGCGGGGTAATGCTCTCCGGCGGACAAATTCAACGGGCGGCAACTGCAAGGATGATGATGACACAATCTGATCTGTATTTGTTCGACGATCTGTCCAGCGCCCTTGATGTGGAGACCGAGCAGCTGCTCTGGGAGCGATTATTCACCGAGCGTGATGTCACCTGCATTGCCGTGTCGCACCGCCGCGCTGCCTTAAGCAGGGCTGATCATATTATCGTAATGAAGGATGGCCGAATCGAGGCAGAAGGGACACTGCATGAGCTGCTCGCAACATGTGCAGAAATGCAGCTGCTCTGGCAAGGCGAGCAGTCCTCTACGGAGGAAGTACCAAAGGGGGAAGTACCGAAGGAGGAACTGATCAGTTCCTAGTGGATTGCTCTACTCACTTCTCACTGCTCACAACTTACAACTGGCTCTACCACAACTCATGCTTTATCAGCATAAAGAAATCTAGCAAGAATTCCATGTGAAAAGGAGGATGGCATCTCCATGTCTTGGTTCTCTCCACAGGTAACAGACACGTTCAAGGCATTCTCATCTGCACATATGGGGGCACTGTTTCTATTTATCGTGACAGTGCTCCTCTTATATCGATGGCGTCATTGGTTTCGACAGGAGAAACATAACCGATACGGCAGATGCGTCCTAATAAGTTTGCTCGTCCTATCTGAAGTAACCTTGAATATATGGTATGTGGCAACAGGGATATTCCGTGCGGCGGATACACTCCCGTTCGAGCTATGCAGCATCTCCTTATACATGTGTGTGCTCATGCTCCTGTTCCGAAGCAAGAAGATATTCCATATTGTTTATTTTACTGGTATCGGGGGAGCGCTCCAGGCACTGCTAACGCCAGCTCTAGACTATCCGTTCCCCCATTTCCGATTCGTCCAGTTCTTCATTGCCCATATCGCAATCATCCTCGCGGTGCTGTATATGGTCTGGATAGAAAATGTGAGGCCTACGTGGAAATCAATCGGTTATGCGATGCTGTTCCTTAACGTTCTGCTCGTTGTAGTTGGGGGTGTCAACTATATAACAGGCGGCAACTACATGTTCTTGGCTCACAAGCCGGAGACTGCTTCCTTATTGGATGTGCTGGGGCCTTACCCGTGGTATCTTCTATCACTCGAGGGTGTTGCACTGGGAATGTTCATTGTCTTGTATCTTCCATTCTTTATTGCAGGACGACTGCATACAAGCAGCAGTACGGATAAAAATCTGCGAGGCTGATTCAGAGTGCCGATTGGAGCAGCAGCTTCAAAATGTCCTTGTATATCAAGAAAAGGGATTGTGCCATAGCACCATCCCTTTTCTTATTTTCATCGCAATCATAGATTACAATTTATTCCTCTAGCTTGTATAATAGATATGTACAACACACCTTGAGTGGTTGGCTCCCTCCGGAAAGGAGGTGAGTCTATGAACTTCTCCTTCTCCGATGTTATCATGTTCGCTACGTTTCTCGTCGCGCTACTGACGTACATGGATAGAAAAAAGAAGTAACCACTCATGGTTAGCCGCCGTGGGTTACTTCTCTATAGCGTATGAAATTTATGGAGGGGAAAATCCACTCAAGATGTTTGTACTGGGAACGGATGGCAGTCCGTTCCTTATTTATTGTATCGCTCTTATTACATATTATACCTGATTGCCGCCACTAATCAATTGAAATAAACTACTAATTTCAAGTTTCCAGCTACTCTTATACAGGCAAATGCTCCTACACCCGGCGCTTCTCGCGCACTTCCTCCATTGTTTCCATAAAGCGGCGCTCCGCTTCCCCCATATACGTATCACTGCGGCGAATATAGACAACGGATACCATATTGAACGGTTTCGGTATGGCGAATACTTGCAGTTCGCCTTCTTTCTCTAGACGTCTTACTGCGGCCCGAGGGACAACCGTTATGCCGAGCCCAGCTACAACCGTTCCGATAATCGTCTCTAGTGTCCCGAATTCCATCACCTTCGTTGGCGAAATCCCCTCAAGCTGCATCCACTGCTCCAGTTTCGCTCGATATCCGCAGCCTTTGCGGAAGACAAGCAGCGGGCGGTGCAGCAATTCCCGCACATGGAATAACGGCTGCTTCCCGTCTACGGCACATTTGCCGCATACGAGCACCAATTCCTCATCGAACACTGGGTACTGTTCTACGTTCGATACCGTTACCGGACCGGATACGAATGCCCCATCCAGCTTGTATTCCAGCACTTCTTCCGTCAGCTTGTCCGTTACCCCCGCCATTAGCGACAGGTCGACCTTCGAATATTTCTGATAGAACAGACTTAATATATCAGGCAATCCCACGACCGTCTCTACTGAACCGATCAGCAGGTTGCCAACAGGATCCTCACTGTCTTGGAACGCCTTCCTCATTTCACTCATGAGCATTGACATCCGCTCTGCATAATAGAGCAGCTTGCGGCCTTCCGCATTCAAGGTCATGCCCCTGCGATGGCGATGAAACAGCGGATGCCCAACCTCCTGCTCCAATGCACGGATGCGAGCCGTTACGTTCGACTGCACATACCCCATCTCTTCAGCCGCACGGCTGACACTTCCATGCTCTACGACGGACATGAAAATATGAATGTCACTCAAGTCCATCCTAATAACTCCTTCACACTCTATGTTAGATATCATTATTAGTGATATCTTAAATCACTTTCAATTATTTTACAAGATATCAGAAAAGTCATAATATGAATTTCAGTTGTTATCGAACGTTACTATAAACGGAATTGTTAAGCAATCTCTATTACAGATACAGATAACGCTTGGCATCGTGTGGAGTGGGAGTGAGTGGCATCATGAGTAAGAAACATTTTTGGCAGGGAGCTATGTTTTGCCTCTTTGCAGCAGTAGCATGGGGGGCAATGTTCCCGATTGCCGAGAGTGCGCTGCATCATATCGATCCGTTCTGGTTCTCCGGAATTCGATACAGTATCGTCGGCCTATTACTAGCTGCACTGTTATTGTTCAAGGAAGGCAAGGCAGCATTCAATACAAAGGGACAAACCTTCAAAATATGGCTGCTTGGTCTGTTCGGGTTCACTATTTATAACTTCGGCGTATTCTGGGGACAACAGCAGCTCGGCAAATCAGGAGTTCTGCTTGCCTCTATCATGGAATCGTTCATGCCGATGCTGGCTGTACTGTTCGTATGGCTCGTAACGCGCAAAATGCCAAAGATGTCAACACTTGCTTGTGTGATCACCGCATTTATTGGAGTTATCTTCGTCGTGACGAAAGGCGATCTTCACTCCCTTGCAAATGGAGGACTGAAGCTGCTTCCACTCTTGTCTGTATTTGCAGGGATTACGGGGTGGGTCATTTACACCGTTAGCAGCGGACAGTTCGCTGGATGGTCTGCACTTCGTTTCTCTACCTTGAGCTCGCTGTACGGCGGATTTACAACACTGGCTATCGTTCTCGTCATGACTGCTCTAGGCATCGTCGATGCTCCATCTGTGAGCACGGTTGTATCGATTGCGCCGGAGATGAGCTTCATGATTCTCGTAGCTGGTCTGCTCGCCTTGCTGAGCTGGATTCAGGGGGTTCAATTGTTGAAGCCGATTAATGGCATGCTGTTCATTAACTTCGTGCCTGCAACGACGTTCATTATCTCCGTCATACAGGGTTATGAGGTATCGTCAGCAGAGTGGTTCGGCACACTGCTTATCGTCAGCGCTCTAATCGTGAACAATCTGTTGAGCCGCCGTGCATCGCAAGATGCGGACACTGAGACAGCCAAATCAACTGCCGATTTGCGAAGCCGTCTTCCGAAGAAGCGTTCCCATGCATCAACAGGTTAATCCATTCCTTTGCACGAACCAACGTAGGCCCCGAACGAATAAAAAGGTGTACCGCGCAAGCGGCACACCTTTAAATAACAATAATTGTAAATTACGACAGAATTGTCTCAGCAATTGTCCGAACCATAACTCCAGTTCCGCCCTTCGGATCAACGCCACGGCTGGATGCTAGGAATGCAGTTCCTGCAATATCCAAATGAATCCAAGGCAATTCGTCAGCGAATGTTCCGACGAACAAGCCAGCTGTAATCGTTCCTGCTCCACCTGGTATAGCATTGCGCAGATCTGCAACGTCGCTTTTCAGCATATCCCAATACTCTTGATTGGAAGGAAGCTGCCATACGAGTTCATTCGTACGAGATGCAGCCGCTTTGAGCGTATCGTAGAAGGCATCATCATTCGTTACAACACCTGTTGTAATCGAACCGAGCGCGACCCCGACAGCACCAGTCAACGTTGCTGCATCGATCAGCTTGCTTGCGCCAAGCTCCTTCGCATACGTCATGCCGTCAGCCAGTACAAGGCGTCCTTCCGCATCTGTGTTGAGCACTTCAATGGTACGTCCGCTGTAGGATGTAATCACATCACCTGGCTTCAACGCATTGCCAGCAGGCATATTTTCCGCCGAAGCAATCACGCAGATCACGTTCTTCTGTGGACGAAGACGTCCGATTACGGACATCGTGCCGAGCATTGCAGCTGCGCCGCCCATATCACAGATCATTTCATCCATTTTCGCAGAAGGCTTCAAGGAAATACCGCCTGTATCGAACGTAATCCCCTTGCCGACGATGCCATAAACATCTGTCCACTCGTCCGTGCCTTGGTATTTCAGAACAATCATGCGTGGAGGATTCACGCTGCCCTTGCCAACGCCGAGCAGACCCCCCATGCCCTTCTCTTCGATCTGCTTCTCATCGAGCACATGTGCTTCGAAGCCGAACTGTTCAGCCAGTTCCAACGCTTGTTCTGCGAGTGTGCTGGGAACTAGCACGTTCCCTGGCAAGTTCGTCAGGTCACGCGCATACGTTGTACCGAGCGCATAAGCTTGACCCGTCTTAATGCCTTCGTTCCATGCTTCTGTCGCCAGTTCCGCTGCGTACAGATTCAGGGATGCAAAGGTATGAGCTGGCTTCGCATCTTTCTTATAGGTAACGCGCTGATAAGCCCCCAAGAGGAAGCCTTCCACCATCATATGTGCGAACGATTGCGCTGCTGCCGCATCAGCCTGTACAAGCTGTTCCGGTACGATAACCGCTACACGGCTCAGGCGATGCTTAACCGCTACACGAGCAGCCTCAGCAAGACTAAGACGTACTTGCTTCTCTGTCAACGCTTCTTCCTTGCGTCCTACTGCAATCAGAACAGGAGTCTTCTCTTCTCCTGTAGCTACTACATAAGCCTTGCAGCAATCTGCCTCGAACAATCCGCTACGAACCGCTGCCGCACAGGCTTCGGCCCCTGGGAATCCAGATGCATTCTCGAATTCAGCTTTTGTACCAATTACTACAACAGCGTCTGCCTCAATCTGAGCAGATGCAAGTGCTTGAGCTTGAATTTGTACATCATTCATCCATGTTGCATTTGCTAGTTTCATAATGTGATCATTCCTTTGTATTAAAAAATGATGAATGCCAATGTCTCCCTTATTGTACCACAACCCTGATCGTTGTGGCTTCATAACGGCAGACATCGGCTGCGTTGGTGAGGCTTCTTGCCCTTACAAGTATTTATGCGAGCGGCAATCGAATCGTAAACAGCGTCCATTCTCCCTCTTGGCTATCCACCTCAATTAACCCGCCGTGATTTTTAATAATTCGATAACTGACAGACAACCCGAGTCCAGTACCATCGGCCTTCGTTGTGAAGAATGGATCGAATAAGCGCTCCATCGTCTTCAGGGACATCCCTCTTCCGTTGTCCCGAATATGTATCTTCGCGAACCGACCGTCCCGCTCCGTCACGATGCGGATATGCCCTTTCCGTACAGCGGCCACATCATCAATCGCGTCAATCGCATTGCGTATCATATTCAATATAACCTGCTTAATCTGCTTCACATCAATGGATACAAATAATGAGCCCGAAGCGGAGTTGTCGACCAATTCGATCTCGCAGCCTTTCATAACAGCATCGCTTTCGGTTAGGAGGACAACCTCTCGTAGAAGGGATGAGACAGGAACTTCTGAGGTCATAGGAGCTGATGGTTTGGAGGAATTCAGAAATTCAAAGATGATATCATTGGCACGATCAATTTCTGCGAGAATAATCTTCGCATACTCTTCCTTGCCAAGCTGCATCAGATGCGGCCTGAGCAATTGAATGAAGCCGCGAATCGAGGTTAATGGGTTGCGTATTTCATGCGCAATAGCTGCGGCGATTTTACCAAGAATAGCTAGCTTGTCATTTTGATATGCCGTTTGTTCGATGCGCTTGAAGTCAGATACATCTTTAATGCTAAATAAATAATCGCCATCCATCTGATCCCCGTAGGTGACGGTGACAAGATAATGTCGATCCAGACGATCGGAGAATTCGTGATAGCGCTTTCTTTGGAGGATAGTGTCTTTATATAGACGGAGGAGCATTTTACGCTTGTCCCTTTTGAGTAAAGGATGAAAAAGCATTTCACGCAAGGAACAACCTACAAGTGCTTTGCGTGGTACATCCAGCAGTTTGGCCGTCTCCACATTAATGAAAGACAGTACGCCACTACAGTCAAATAATACGATTCCGCTATCCATATGCTGAAGCACGTTCTCGTATTTGTCACGAACGCTCTTGGTGGAAAATAAAGCTTGTGCGGACTGAATCCAAGGCTCACGTATCGGGTTCAGCGCCACTGCAATCCCCTCCTTGCCTCTCTCTTCTGTCTTTATAGCTATCATCCACTCTAAGAAATATAGGAACGAACGATGAAGTGCCTTGACCCCATCATTCCAGTCAACATGGGCCAGAACAGTGAACATTGCATCCTCGTGCAAGCTAAGAAGATCCTGCTGCAGCTCCAGTGAATGTAGCTCCATGGCTAATTCCCTCGCTACATGCAAATCCTTCTCGTCCCCGTTCATGATATAATTCCACAGCCCTCTACAATATCTTTGAATCCACTCATTCTCACTTCGCACTTGCAGCTTGCAGTCCGTGGTCAATGTGGCTCACCTCATTTGTACGGTAACCGTATCCAGGTTCGTCCCAACAGCTTCATCATAGTAAACTTTTGGCAAAATCGTCAACACTAGATAATGTCGAAAATGGACAAATAAGCTCATTTCCCTTAAAAGTAAGCTAAAATGCCTGTCTCATTGCATGACAAAGAGGCGCCATGCGCCTATCGCCCTACGATGGAGCGTACCTCGGAGCACGCTGTTTGACGATCGGCCGCCGCCTCTTCCTCTAATCCTATATGACAGACAGCTTCTATTTCTGCTTCAGCAGCTTCGCTCTGCGACGACTCATTAAGGCCAATCGACGCTTCAGCTCCGCTTCCCATTGTGTATCTTTCCACTGCTTGGCCAATGCAAGCAAATCAAGCGCATTATCGATTTGTGTCTTCACTAGTTCTAGCGGATCATCATGCTCTTGATTAATGCAGTTCTCGAACATACCTTCATCATCCGTGTGTACATAGTCACGGAAGTCAATTTCTTCCGCACCGTCATCTGATGAATATTCCGCCAGTATTTCGTATTCGCTTTCAACTAAGTAATGGACTTCAATGCGATGACAGACCGGACACAGCAGCAGGGGAACATTATGAATGCGTGTTCGATAATGCTGCAGGGTACCCGTTGTCCCGATCATGCTTGCTCCACAACAAAAGCTCATGTTCTCCCTCCTCGCTCTGCGGTAAGCTAAGATTATTGTAGTGTATTCGATAGCCCCTCTAATAATTCCTTTAATTCTGATAAAACTTCCTTCAAACGTCCTACCTTAAGCTCCCCGCGTATAACTGTGTGCCCATGGGCATATAGATGTAAATAATACAAAGAAGCGGGAGGCATACTTATGAAATCAAATGTACTGTTCATCGCCTCGAAGCAAATTCAATACGTACATTATGACGAATCAAACCTCAAATTGGTTGTGCACTATGCAGATGGGAAGCAAGACGCATTTTCATCCATATCGTCAAGCTGGTTCGAGCAGTTAATGCATTCTGACAATCAATACGATGATGTCATGAAACTTTCGGAAGGTCTGTTAAATGGAAGCTTGAAGAAGCGTCATGAACATGTGTGAGCGTCAATATTTCCAAGTTTGAAATCAAATGTAAAAGCATTTTCATTTTCAAAGGTTCCAATCCTTTTTTCAAATATTCATAAAAGGAACAGACATGAAACACCGATTGCATGGATAGTATAGGTTGAAGCATGAAGTGATTTCCAGGAAAGGAGGAGCGCTTATTCCTGCTGCCGATGCACGGACGCCATCATCCTATCGTCAACATTCTGCCTTGCAATTGTTACTTAAAGACCCCTTTACCCTATTCGCCTATTGGTTCATCACAGCACGCACACAAGCAGCCGTAGAGCGACACTATCGAATGGGCTGGAACGAAATGACCAAAGCGATACAGCTGTATGAAGTACCGCGTGCCGATTTTCCTCACTGCAAGCTAGGCGCATCTAACCAAGTATTACTGCATCCCGTGGAATCGCATGAGAGCTCCGTATATCTGCAGCCTGTTAAGCCGAATCGTTCATACATAGCTGATTATGGCATCATTCCGGCATCGCAATCCTTTGTACCACTTGCACGTTCAACATTCGTTCATACCCCCTACTTGCAATCATATGGCGAATTCCCTGAGCAGATGGGTGCCTTACAAGCCATACATTTGGAGCAAGCAGAAGCTGGATCGCCATTTCCATCATTCTCATCTTATACGTTATATGAAAATCGAGAAGGAGTTTGTGAATGAACGCATTTGTCCCAGTAAGCTCTCATCCCAGCATGCACACGCAAGGATTAGTATCCCTCGTTCTGCATGCACATTTGCCTTATGTGCGCCACCCGCATGTACAGCGCACATTGGAAGAACGCTGGTTTTTCGAAGCCATGTTGGAGACGTACCTCCCACTGCTTCATACCTTCGGCCAGCTTGAGCGAGACAACATCCCGTTTCGCCTTACGATGACGTTAACCCCGACTTTGCTGTCCATGATGGACGATGCGGAGATGAAAGTGCGGTTTGAATCCCACTTGCAGCGTTCAATTGGCTTGGCTGAATCCGAAGTAAAGAGATTGGCAGGCCGCAATGACCTGCAGGACGTCGCTGCAATGTATGTGGAGCGGTGGCATCAATTGAAGTCCATCTACGCTCGGCTCGAAGGCAATGTCATTAATGGATATCGGCATTATGTCCAAAAAGGGAACTTGGAATGCATGACATGTGCTGCAACTCATGCCTTCCTCCCTCTAATTAAGCAGCCATCCCTAGCTTACCTGCAAATTGAGGTGGGGATGCGGGAACACGAGCGGCTGCTCGGCAGACGGCCTAACGGAATCTGGCTGCCAGAGTGCGCCTATGCACCAGAACTTAGCCCGCTTCTTCAGGAATGCGGGATTCAATATTTTATTGTTGATCACCATGGATTCGTCAATGCAATGCCGCAGCCAACAGCCATGCATTATGCTCCTATTGACACAGGAGGAGGGGTATTCGCCTTCGCACGCGATCCAGATTCCTCAAGACAAGTATGGAGCACACACGAAGGGTATCCGGGTGACCATGATTATCGAGAATATTATCGGGACATCGGCTACGATCTTGGCTGGAACAGTACAGATGAATGGGATTATATTCGTCCTCACCTGCTGGATAATGAAGCACGAATCAATACAGGACTCAAATATTATCGAATTACCGGAGTACATGACGTTCCTAAAGAACCATACCGACCAGAATGGGCCCTGCACAAAGCTAGGGAACACGCACGTCACTTCTTGAACAACAGAGAGCTTCAACTTGAAGCGGCTCAAGTAGATGGGGATCGCCTTCCGATTGCCATCAGCCCCTATGATGCAGAACTATTCGGACATTGGTGGTTCGAAGGCCCGCTATGGATAGAAGCATTATTCCGAGAGCAGTCGGAACGAACCCGCCATCATACACAACGCATTGAGTTCGTAACACCAAGTGATTACCTATCGCGATACCCCAAGCAGGAAAAGGCCCAATTATCGTTCTGCAGTTGGGGACGCGGCGGATATGCGGATGTCTGGCTGCAACAGGGAAATGACTGGATGTATCCACGTCTTCATGAGACGGAAGATCGAATCCTGCACACTGTATCCCATATCGATAAGGAGGCACCTTCAAGCTTCCATGACATGCAAGAGCGCATTATCAATCAAGCTATCACCGAATGGATGCTCGCAGCGAGCAGCGATTGGGCTTTCATCGTAGATGCAGGGACGGTGATCGAGTATGCTGGGATGCGAACGACCCAGCATCTGGAGCGATGCCACAACCTGCTGGACATGATTGAGCGGGGCGTGTACGACCAAGTACTTGTCGAGCGGATGGAGGGAGAATACCCTTGCTTCCCTACAGTTGATTATCGGCTTCTATCCAGCAGAGCTAGGCATTCAATCGAGCGAATGTACCATTTCAATGCAGCCTATCCCCCTACCAAACGAACTATACCATTCAACTGTCCCCAACCTATTTTGGCACATCATCCACAATATCGTTCCAACAAACGCATCTTAATGATAGCTTGGGAATTCCCGCCTCTCGTTGTAGGCGGGCTGTCACGAGCCGTATATGATCTCTCCCGCCATTTAAGCAAGAAGCAATGCGAAATTCATGTAGTCACTCGCGAAGTGCCAGGCGCACCTGACTATGAGCTAATGGATGGGGTTCACGTCTATCGTGTCCCACTTATACAGACAGCTTCACCACTAGAGTTCATGGATTGGGTGTTCCATATGAACGCTGCCATTTCATCACTCGTTGATGATCTCATAGATGCCGGTCTGACCTTCGACCTCATGCACGCCCATGATTGGCTCGTCTACCCTGCCGCAGCAGACTTGAAGCAGACTTACCATTGGCCGCTGGTAGCTACCATTCATGCCACCGAGCATGGACGCAATCATGGCCGGCTGCACGGCGAGCTTCAGCAGCGAATCCATGACATGGAAGCAAGCTTGACAGCAGAGGCCGACCATACCATTGTGTGCAGCCATGCCATGGTTCAGGAGGTCGCATCTCTATTCGATCTTACACGGCAGCGCGTTACCATGATACCAAATGGGGTTGACGCGATTGACATAGCTATACCAGCTGGTTCGATCAACAACCTAGAACATCGCACTGATCTAGTAGATTCCCAACTTCTCTTCTATGTTGGCCGCCTTGTCTATGAGAAGGGCATCCATATTCTCATTGAGGCAATGCCACTTATTATACAGTCTGTTCCACAAGCGAAGCTGATTATCGCCGGTACTGGACCCATGAGACAGCAATTAGAGGCTCAGGCCACACAGCTAGGACTGCAAGAACATATCCTCTTCGCTGGATTTGTACAGGATGAGGCACGGGATGCGTGGATTGCAGCCTCATCGGTATGTGTATTCCCCAGTCTATATGAACCCTTCGGAATCGTTGCGCTTGAAGCAATGCGGTTCGGAACACCTGTTGTCGTATCAGACACGGGTGGACTCGCTGAAATCATTGATCATGCTGTAGATGGATACAAAGCACTCCCAGGACATATTGAATCATTAGCATGGCATGTAACGGATCTCCTCCTCCATCCTGAGCGAGCTGCTCAAATGGCTGCAAAAGCACAACAGAAGGTTCGAGCGCACTACGACTGGAATACGATAGCTGTGTCAACGAGACAAGTATATGAAGGAGTGATCGCTCGATGAAGGCAGTGATTATGGCAGGCGGCAAAGGTACACGGCTTCGCCCGTTGACACTAGGCACACCCAAGCCAATGGTTCCCCTATTGAATCGTCCGTGCATGGAATACATTATTGAATTGTTGAAGAGGTACGACATTCATCAAATCGCCGTTACCGTACAATATTTGCCCGATGTGATTCGCAACCATTTCGGTGACGGCTCCAAATATGGCGTGCAGCTGCATTATTTCGAGGAGGACGCTCCTCTCGGTACGGCAGGCAGCATTAAGAATGCTGAGTCCTTCCTTAATGAATCGTTCATCGTCATCAGCGGCGATGCCTTGACCGACTTCAATCTGCGCCAGGCCATCCACTATCATAAGGAGAAGCAGGCAATCGCTACGATGGTACTGACGCAAGTAAGTTTGCCTCTCGAATATGGGGTGGTCATGACCGATGAAGAGGGCCGGGTCTCCCGCTTCCTTGAGAAGCCTAGTTACGGAGAAATATTCAGCGACACCGTCAATACTGGCATCTATATATTGGAGCCAGAAATATTAGATTGGATTCCGGAGCGGGAAAGCTATGACTTCAGTCTGCATCTCTTCCCAAGACTGCTTCAAGAACAGCAGCGACTATACGGATATACTGCTTCCGGATACTGGTCAGATATTGGAAACTTACAGCAATATCGGCAGACTCAATTCGATATGCTCGATCGCCGCGTAGATGTGCACATTCAAGCAGCAGAACCGATGCCAGGTCTATTCGTAGAGTCAGGCGTGAGGCTCCCTTCCCGTATTAGACTGAGCGGACCTGCCTATATCGGATCAGATTCGATTCTCCACCCTTCCTGCTCGATCGGACCATATACCATTCTCGGCTCCGGCAATATTGTGTTCCCGCACAGCTCACTTACACGCTCCATCTTGTGGAACGGAAACCGCGTTGCCAAGCACTGCGACATTGAAGATGCGATCCTGCTCCACCGCACGAACATCGGCAGTGATGTACACATTCAAGAAGGCGCCGTTATTGGAAGCGGCTGTACGATCGGCGATAAATCCCATATCCGTTCTCAAGTTAAACTGTGGCCGAACAAAGAGGTTGAAGCACATAGCATCGTGAATGCTACGCTCATCTGGGGCAATGCAGCTGCCTCACTGTTCAAGGGCAGCAAAATATGCGGAAGTCCGAATAGCGAGCTGACCCCAGAATTTATCGGCAAGCTGGCCTGTGCTTATGGATCGATCCTCAATCGGGAATCATCTATTGTTCTGGCTGCATCTTCGCATCCTTTTGACACCATAATGAAGAATGCCTGTGCAGCAGGACTTCAATCACAGGGCATTCATATCATTGATATCGGAGACGCTCCGCTGGAATGCTTGCGGCATGCTGTTACCACACTGAAGGCCGATGGCGGCATTCATTTCAAGGTACTGTCCGCTAGCGAGGATGCCAAGTTCGAACAAATGGTGATGAGCTGGATGGATGCAAGAGGAATGCCATTCGCGAAAAGTTTGGAGCGTAAGATCGAAAATGCCTACTTCCAAGAAGACTTTGCGCGAACACCAATCGAATATATGGGGCGCAGAAGAAGCGAAGAACACGCGATAACCTCCTATTTTACAACACTATCCAAGGCCATTGACTTCAATCTAATTCAATCTGCAAGCTTCAAGCTCATCGTTCAGAGCTCAGGTGCAGAAGCAGCACTCGTTCAACAATGGTCTTCCCTGACCGGAGGCATCCTGCTGCATACCCAATCTGATGTGCCGTCCCCAGCTGCCGTTATTGAGCATATTCGAAATGTTCAGGCTGACATGGGCATCATGCTGACCGAAGATGAAGGGTTCCGCATTTATATGAGTGACGGCACAAGCATGCATCATAATCATCTGCTTCCGCTGCTGCTGCAGGCGCTTGTCCAAACGGGCGTCAACGCGAGCATTGGGGTGCCGATCAGCGCTCCTGTTACAGCAGAGCAAATTGTCAGTCGCAGCGGGGTAAGGATCGTACGGACGCAGGAGCCGCTTCGCTCCCAGATGGAAGCCACGAGCGGCATCGCCTTGTTGCCTGCGGCACATCGCTTATATGCGATTAGTCTGATTTTGCAGCTTATGGCAGACACCGGACAGCCGCTGCACGAACTTGTTGCGGATATTCCAACCCTGCATACCGCCATTGAAGAAGTGACCTGCCCCCGTTCTGACAAAGGCAGTGTCATGCGCGAGATGACCGAGTGGGTTCGCCAGTCCTCCTATCGCGCGGAATTTCTGGATGGAATTAAGATTGAGACGCCTGAGGGCTCCATTCTTATTCAGCCGGATCAAGAAGAGCCTTTGTTCCGCGTTATTTCACAAGCAGACAGTATGACCAAAGCGCGAATTCTAGCTCATGAATATGCAGGACGGTTAATCCAGACGCAGTCCCCGTTAAGGAAGTGATGACGTGCCGCGCCATCTAGTCGTTGGAAATGGCAAATTTCTCGTGAACCTTGACGAGCACGCCTATGTAAGGGATGTCTATTATCCGTATGTTGGTCAACTGAATCATACAGCCGGCTATCCCAGCCGTCTCGGGGTATGGGTGGAAGGTCAATTCAGCTGGCTAGGCGATCCAGAGTGGAACATTCGCCTGGCTTATCAAGAAGATTCGCTTGTTACCGATGTAACCGCCACACACGAAGGGCTTGGTATTGTGCTTCATATGAATGATGCCGTTCACCAGCGGGATTCGATCTACTTGAAGCGGATTGTCATCTCGAATGGTAATCCAAACCCACGTGAAGTACGCTTATTTTTCCATCAGGATCTGTCCATCAATGAAACGGAAGTTGGCGATACAGCAGGATATTACCCTGACAATGGCACGTTATTTCATTACAAAAAAGATCGCTACTTCATGTTCAATGGCTGCATCACCCAGCATCATGGTGAAATAGCAGGCATACACCAATACACGACAGGCATCAAGCGATTTCATCAGGCAGAGGGAACGTGGAAGGACGCAGAGGATGGGCATCTTATGGGAAATCCTATCGCCCAAGGCTCTGTTGACAGCACGATCTGCTTGCGCACGATCGTCCCCGGCTCAGACAGCCGGGAGAGCTATTATTGGCTCAGTGTTGGTAATCGGCTTGATGAGGTGAAACAACTTGATCGATATGTAAGAGACAGCGGCCCTGCACAACTGATCCAGCGTGTCAGCACCTACTGGAAGCGTTGGTCGAATCAGCACCAGCTTGATTTCGCCGATCTGGAGCCCGAGCTGATACGCCTATTTAAGCTCAGCCTGCTTATCATTCGCACGCAGACAGACGTGAACGGGGCAATCATTGCAGCGAATGATACGGACATTATGCAATTCAATCGGGATCATTACAGCTATATGTGGCCTCGGGATGGCGCACTTGTCGCGGAAGCGATGTCCGCTGCGGGATACCATGGGATGACAGCCCCCTTCTTCCGCTTCTGTGCGGATGCGCTGACTGCGGAAGGATACTTGCTGCACAAGTATAATCCTGACGGCACCGTCGGTTCCAGCTGGCATCCCTATCTGCGCGACGGCAAATCGCAACTGCCGATCCAAGAGGACGAGACCGGACTTGTGCTGTGGGCACTGTGGAGATATTACGAACATCACCGAGACATCGAGCTCCCTCAATCACTCTATCAATCCTTAATCCGCAAGGCTGCCAAGTTCATGATTCACTACCGCGATCCCGAATTGAAGCTCCCCCTGCCCAGCTATGATCTATGGGAGGAGCGGTATGGAATATTCACCTTCACCGCTTCAGCTGTTTACAGCGGCTTAGTAGCTGCTTCCAACTTTGCATCTCTGTTCGGGGATGAGGAACGAGCTGACCGCTTCCGCAGCGCCGCAGAGGAAATCAAGACAGCGATGCTTGCCCATCTATGGAATGAAGAAGCCGGATGCTTCGTACGCGGACTGTACCGGAAAGAAGGGAAATGGGCTCAGGATTGTACGCCCGAGAGCAGCATTCTAGCCATTTATATGTTCGGTGTACTTCCTGCTGACGATGAGCGGGTACTGTCAACCGTTCGCGTATTGAAGAGTAAGCTGTCCATTCGCAGCCAAACTGGGGGGATTGCGCGCTACTGGCGGGATTACTACTTCCAGCGCAGCAATGATCCGGGCCTTGCTCCCGGAAATCCGTGGATCATCTGTACCCTCTGGTTCGCAGCCCATGACATCGATACCGCCTCCAGCCTGAAGGAACTGCAAGCCGCACATGATACCTTGCGCTGGGTGGAAGCACACAGTCTGGCAAGCGGATTGCTTCCTGAGCAGTTGGATCCATTCGATGGCTCACCATTGTCCGTTGCACCCTTAACTTGGTCACATGCAACATACATTCATACCGTTCTGAAGTATATTGAGAAATACAAGCAATTGGAGGCAGCCTGTTTATCTTGAACTTAGAGCTTGAATAACCTCTAATTTCGATTCCCTCTAGCTGATGAATTCGATATCTCTCTTTCATACACGAATAAGCCCCGCAGATTTCTGCGGGGCTTTCCTTTCATTTGCCTTGCTATATACCAATTGGCAGACCGTCTAGGCGTTCAAGTTCTTATCTCCCGGCTTCCAATTGATTGGGCACAATCCGCCGGACTGCAGCGCCTGCAACACACGAAGCGTCTCCTCTACGCTGCGCCCTACATTGTTATGGTTCACGACTTGATATTTCAGTTCGCCCTCTGGGTCAATAATGAACAAGCCACGCAGTGCAATGCCATCCTCTTCTATTAAGACACCATAGTCGCGTGCAACATTCTTCGTAATATCGGAGGCGAGCGGGAAGTTGATTTTGCCAAGACCATTCAGCTCTCTTGGTGTATTGATCCATGCTTTGTGGCTGTGGATGGAATCAACGGATACCCCTAAGATTTCCGTGTTCAATGCTTTGAACTCTTCCGCAGCTTCGCTCAATGCCGTTATCTCGGTCGGGCATACAAATGTGAAATCGAGCGGGTAAAAGAAAAATACGAGCCATTTCTCCCGGTAATCCGACAAAGATGCTGCTCCAAATCCTTGTCCGTCACCTTTTGCAGTTTCCATATTGAATTCTGGAGCAGGTCTGCCTACCAAACGTTCTGCCAAGCTAAATTCCTCCTAAGTACTAACTGAATTGTCATTTATTATATCATTCTACCCGTTCGATTCAAAAATGACACGCCCCAAACCAACCTGCATGCAATCAACGGCTTACTGGAGCTATTGTCATCATATAGAGCTGATCATTCCCAGGAATGTCTGTCCAAAATGACTGGCAACAAAGCAAAGGCCAACTCATCCTTCTAAGAGTTGGCCTTATCATCATCCCATTATTTTGTCATAGCTGCCACAATCAGATCGCCCATTGCTTCCGTTCCGATCGCCTTAGACTTATCTGTAGCGATATCGCCTGTCCGATGTCCGCTATCCAGCACTTCCTTCACTGCATCTTCAATGGATTGTGCCGCATCTTCATAACCGAATGTCAATCGGAACATGAGAGCAACCGATAGAATGGTCGCAATTGGATTCGCAATTCCTTGCCCTGCAATATCCGGCGCCGAACCATGTACGGGCTCATACAGACCGAAGCTGCCTTCCCCTAAGGAAGCAGAGGATAGCATGCCGATAGAACCGGTGAGCATGGCTGCTTCATCACTTAAGATATCACCGAACATATTCTCGGTGACGATAACGTCGAAGCTAGCCGGACGACGCAACAGCTGCATCGCGCAGTTATCCACCAATACATGCTCCAGCTCCACATCTGGATATTCAGGTGCAACGCGGTTCACCGTCTCTCTCCACAAGCGCGAAGTCTCAAGCACGTTCGCCTTATCTACCGAAGACAGCTTCTTGCGGCGCTTCTGAGCAACCTCGAATGCTTGGCGTACAATGCGCTCGACTTCCTGTACATTGTAGACACAAGTATCAACGGCTTCCTGTCCATGTTCGCCCTCGCGGCGGAACTTCTCTCCGAAGTAAATCCCGCCTGTCAGTTCACGTACGACAATTAGATCCGTACCTTCAAGCACTTCAGGCTTCAATGTGGATGCATCCTTCAAACAGTCAAATACGACTGCAGGGCGAATATTAGAGAATAAACCAAGCGCCTTGCGAATGCCAAGCAATCCTGTCTCAGGACGAAGCTCCTTCGGATTGTTGTCCCACTTCGGTCCTCCAACCGCTCCTAAAAGAACCGCATCTGCATCCTTGCATAGAGCCAGCGTCTCCTCAGGCAGCGGCGTTCCCTTCTCGTCTATCGCGACTCCCCCGAACAGTCCATGACTCGTCTCGAACGAATATCCGAAAAGTTCCTCCGTACGCTTCAATACCTTCTCCGCTTCTCTTACGACTTCCGGTCCGATACCATCGCCAGCAACAATCGCTATCTTCTTCACTTCTGCCATGTCTGCCACTCCTCGTTCAAGTAATGTTATTCCTGTTGTATCACAAATGAACGAGGTTGGCTAAGATATAAAAGCTATTGTTTTTATAGGTAAAAACTATAACTATCAAAGTATCAGAACCGCTGCTCTCTCTATGTTACTCGTTGAAAAAAATTTTCCCGTCCTATACGCCGTATCTCAAAGCCACTCTCTCTACATAGAATAGAATATCGTAAGCTAGCAATGGAATCTGAAGGGAAATGCTTGATTGAACACAACTCTATCTATAATAGGGAGGGAAGAGAATATGTTAACCATCCCAGAACAATTTTACGAGAAAACAAGTGACTGGGCTGCCACCTATGCGGCACAACAGCATCTACCATTTGAACTCTTTTACCAAGTCATTTATCCGAAAGAATCACTCGCACTGCGTCCTCCAAAAGGCATCGATCCTATCCGCTGGTCTACTATATGCAGCTATGATGAGGCTTTTGTCGCCGCAATTCCGGGTGGACGCCTCATAACTGGAAGCTGCTATGTCGTCACACCAGATCAGAAACGGCTGCTTGACGTGGAATATTATTATCCGTACGCTTCTCAAGCTCTGCCTCCGCCAGAATATTACCCCGGGACGATTGCTACCGTTGTATGGGGATGGAATATTCCGGATCTCGTATTCACACAAGCCATATTCGGACATTGGTTTTTCGATATTTTGCCGCGATTTCACTTACTCCAGCAGAGCGGAATACCTATTGACAAATATGTGATCGGCAAGCTGACCCATCCCTTCCAATATGAATCGCTGGACATGCTGGGTATCCCGCTTGAACGGCTTATTCAGGTCGATCGAAATGAATTCCATATCATGGCTGAGAGACTTCTTGTCCCGGCAGTACCATGGATGACAGGCAAAAGTCCTCGCTGGGCATATGAATATATACGGAGACAACTGAAAGACAACCATCCGGTTCAGCCTATCAGCGGGTATGAACGAATTTACGTCACTAGACAGGATGCTTTCGCTCGCTATGTGATCAATGAAGACGAGGTGCTGGAACTGTTGCATTCCAAAGGATTTACCAAAATTGTGCTTACTCCGCTAACAACTGCTGAGAAGATCGCGATATACTCTTCTGCTCAAGCAGTCGTCGCCCCCTTCGGGAGCGGGAACATTAACTTTGCCTTCTGCAATCCCGGAACGAAGGTTATTGAACTGACGCCGCATACCGTTAAGGACGATTACTTTTGGAAGATAAGCAATCATGCAGGGCTTGACTATTATGAAATCATCTGCGACATTGAGTACCCTGCAAAGCCAGTTGGAGGTGCCGATAACATGTATGTGGATGCGAATAAGCTGCGACACGTGCTTCATCTGGCTGGAATCGAATAGGAGATGTTAATATAGCCAGCTTAAACAACTCTTGAATTAGCCGGGATATAAAACCCTGGCTTTCTTTATTTTGCAGGGACAGCCTTCTGTCGAAAGCAGCCAGACTCCTCGACCTCTCTTTTGGCGCGAACGTCTGCATTTCACCCATTTTAGACGCAATCATTTGTTATGCCTAAGTCGTCCCCCTCACAATCATCATAATGTATCAGTACAGATACTGTGGTCAGGAGGAAATGCTTCGTGTCAAGTAAGCACAAGACTGTAATTATTGGTGCAGGCGGACATGCAAAAGTGATTATCGATATTTTGCAGCATGATTCATCGATAGAGATCATTGGATGTGCGGACAAATCGGAGAAGCCGCAGATTATGGGGATTCCCCTATTAGGCGATGACTCTATCTTGCCTACTTTATTCGCGGATGACATACGCCATGCCTTTGTAGCAATCGGAGACAACAAGCTGCGTTACAAAATAGCAGTTCAAGTAGAGAAGCTGGGCTTTACCCTGATCAATGCCATCAGCCCGTTCGCTTATGTAGCCCCCTCTTCACAGTTAGGATCAGGAATTGCGATCATGCACAACGCAGTCATAAATGCAGAAGCTCAAGTCCATCACTACGCAGTCATTAACACAGGTGCCACAATCGATCATGAATCCGTAATAGAGCGAGCGTGTCATATTGCTCCTGGCACCACACTCTCTGGGAATGTACATGTAAAAGAAGGAAGCTTTCTCGGCACAGGCTCCAAAGTAATCGACGGGGTTACCATTGGGGCATGGTCTATTTTGGGGGCTGGTTCTGTTGCCATTCGCAATATTCCAGAATCCTGTGTTGCTGTTGGGGTTCCAGCTCGCGTCATTAAGCAGATTCACATTTAAATCGAGCTAATTGCAGACATGAATGTTGGAGGGAAATAACATGAATAAATACTACCCTATAGCAACCCCTGTCTTGAATGGAAATGAAACGAAATATGTTCTGGATTGTTTGAATACGACGTGGATCTCTTCCAACGGCCCATATCTGGATCAATTCGAGCAGCAATTCGCTGTCTTCTGCCAATCGAAGCATGCAATCGCCTGCAGCAATGGAACAACTGCACTGCATCTTGCCCTGCTTGCTCATGATGTCGGGCCAGGCGACGAAGTCATCGTACCTACACTTACGTTCGTTGCGACAGCAAATGCGGTGACGTATTGCGGCGCACTACCTGTATTCGTTGACGTTGAAGCCGATACGTGGAACATGGACATTCGAGCAATCGAGCAAAAAATCACTTCCCGTACGAAGGGCATTATCGCGGTACATCTATATGGGCATCCCGCCGACATGGATCCAATCATGGAGATTGCTCACAAATATGATCTGTTTGTCATTGAAGATGCTGCTGAAGCGATTGGGGCGCAGTACAAAGGGAGAATGGCGGGAGCGCTGGGACATACAGCGACATTCAGCCTATTCGGCAATAAAGTCATTACAACTGGGGAAGGCGGTGTTGTCACCACAGATAACGAAGCCATTGCGGAGAAAATAAGATTGCTGCGAGGCCAAGGGATAGATAAGAACAAAAAGTATTGGCATCCGGTCATCGGTTACAACTATCGGATGACGAATATTCAAGCCGCTATCGGATGCGCCCAACTGGAGAAGGTTGAGTGGCATATTCGAGAGCGAATTCGGGTAGCAATGCATTATTATGATTACTTGCAGCATGACAGCAGACTGACACTGCCTGTACAACGAATATGGGCCAAAAATGTATTCTGGATGTTCAGTATTGTGTTGAACGGCCGTTCCGAGCAGCAGCGAGATCATGTCATGCAGCAACTGAAGGACAAAGGAATTGAAACCCGGCCATTCTTCTATCCGATGCACATCCTTCCTCCCTATCGCGATGGTCAGCTATATGAAGAATATCCGATCGCCAACCGAATTGCATCGCAAGGTATGAATCTTCCCAGCCACGGCGAATTAACCAAACAGGATATTCAGTATATCTGCCAATCCTTGCAAGATATACTGTGACGAACAAATGAGCTGTTAGGAGGAGACATTATTGGATCTGCAATTTCGACTCATCCATTTCATACAAGCAATCTGGAGGCAGGATGGTCAACATTTCATCACCGAGCTGTTTCGACAGTTCCTTAACCGCGAACCAGGAGCGGTAGAGAGTCAGCACTATATGAGACTGTTGACTTCTCGGCAGACCAAACTAAGTATTATTGAGCAAGTCATGTGCAGTGAGGAGGCAGAGCAGAACTACCTTAGGCCCCCTACAAGTTTTATTCCTACTGAAGCTACTTCCGCTGCTGGTCTCATTCGGCGTTTTTACGCCGCGGAGCCTTTTTTCTTCATCCATTCCTTATATGATGAACTGTTATGCCGCAATCCAGACTCACTGGGCTTGCAAGGTCATCTAAAGGGATTAATGGCCAAACATAGCAAGAAACTAATGCTTCGGCAATTTTTGAATACCACAGAATTTCAACAATTGCTTGCACATCCGCATCCACCGTTGAAATCGGATCCCAACGCTTCTCCCAGTCTGACAGCATCCCCGCGAACTGTTCAGCATATCGGGATTTTCTTAGCTTATCCGCACCCGCTTGCCATGGATGGTGAAGGAATTGGCCGCTTCCTCTACCGGCTTACGCGAGGAATGTTGTCCAACTTTCGACATGTGCACATTCATATTGCTGCTACTGGCTATAATTACGCCGATGCAGAACAGTCTTTCTCAACGTTAAGACTCATGTTTCCAGGCAGAGTTCATATCCACCATTCCAATAATGTAGAGCATTTCAATACGAATGTACCCGCTGAGATATGGATCGTCCCCATTATCTCGCTCGATTTGGCCATGTTTTTAAAAAAGCCGTATATTTTATGTCTGCATGATCTCGTTCATCATCAGTTTAAAGAGCTTTATTTCTCTACCTACCCAGAATTTTGTCACCGTGTGGATCGAAATGGCTATTATATTTTGCATAAAGCCGCGGCGGTTGTATCGAACTCGAATTATGTACGAACTCACCATGCAATCGGCATTGCTGGGCTGCCTGCACACAAAACGCATGTCATCCGACTTGCTCCACCTAGTGACGAGTATCAAACCTTTTCATTTATGGATCAGCAGCATTTTAGAGCGAAATATCAGCTTCATCATGAATATATCGTATTTCCAACCGTACTTCGCCTTCACAAAAATTTCGAGCGGCTTCTTGCTGCATTTATTCAATTCCGATTAACGATAGACGGATACCATTCGCGTCTGCGACTCGTCTTCACTGATCAATTGTCCAGCAGTCCAAAAGAAGCCGATGTCATGCGCATGCTGCATCATGTTCAAGATCCTGAAATTTTAAATAGTCTCATGTTCATCGGCAGAATTCCGACCTCCGACATGCCTTCTCTCTACAAATATGCAATCGGCACAATCGTGCCTACCTTGTTTGAAGGCAGCTGTCCTTTCCCTATTCTTGAATCTTTAACGGTAGGAACGCCTGTCGCTGCAGCCAATTTAGAGGTGACGAACGAAATTATTCCCAATATGAGCGCCTTCCTGGCCTTCAATCCCTACTCCGTGGACGAGATCGAAGCCAGTCTTCGCGCTCTATGGGTATATCGCCATACCTTAGTGCCAGGACAACAGGCAGTGATTCAAGAAGCAATGCAGCGGAGCTGGTCGGATGTTGCGAACGAATACTACGCCCTTCTCCAACATGTCATATCGAACCCAGTCTAAATCCCCTGATTGCACAAGCATTTCAACTTACATTTCATCTTCTAAATCATGCCGTAATATTTCATATAAGCAACGCGGAAGACATGGATATATTGGCTTGCAATATGATCCCACGTATCTGTTGGATCATTCATGCCTTGCATGGCAGACGATTTGTAATGACTAGAATGTTCAAAAAATAAATCCAGTGCTTGTGCGATGGAATCAGGGGATTCTGGATCGAACCAGATGATCTCCGCGCTATGTCTTGCCATATGCTCTCTCATCACAGGAATATCCGAGCACAGCACCGGTACGCCAAGACGCAGCGCTTCTTCTACGGGGTAGCTTCCTCCCCCCTCCGACATGCTCGGCATAATAAGTGCTTGCGCGTTGCGAACTAGAGGAATCACATTAGAGTCATGAATGAACCCCATTGGATAGATGTCTGCATCCAAGCGAAGCCCTGTCCTTGATAATAAAGAAATCAGCGTAGGCACATACATTTGTTCCGGCCATTGTGGAGGGACAACTCGCAGCAATTCTGTATGATGTCCAAACAGTACGAGGGGGACTTTGCCATCTGCGGTGCACCTGGAATATCCCAACAGCAGATTATAGTGATTTTTGTGCGGAGATATATTACTTGGGTAGACCACATATTGCGGCGGGAGACGGACGGCCACATCAGGGCTCACGTTATCACTGACGAGATGACTTGTCGGATCTGCCGGCAGTATGGCGTGAGGAATAATGGTGGCGCTGTTGCCTACCTCTCCGAAATGATGGAGCAGCCTAGTCTGTACATGGCGTGAGGATACGACAATTGAGGTCATGTTGCTGAGCCATTCCTTCGCTTCCCGCCAAGCCTGCTCAATAACGGCGCCTGACACATAAGGCGGTACAAAGTCAAAGACAGTTGCATCATGAAAGGTGCATATCGTCGGAAGATCTACCTTCACATAAGCAGGCCCATGCGGCCAGAAGAAATACACAACATGGCAATCTGCTAACAGCACCCTCGCTTCTGGCGATTGAATGCTTCCGTTAAAATACACAATGTCGATATTCGGGTAGCTGACCGTATCGATTCTCTCTTTGAACTTCGTGTCAGGTGCAATGACTAATCGGACGAGATCAATATCCACCTGCCGAGCCATCGCAGGCAGCATATTGGATAATAATCTCGCTCCACCGCCCGCCGATATTAAATTTGCGCACCATATCATTATTCTCATATTCCACACTCCCTTGGAAGCAGCATCTCGTTGCATGCAGCAATCAGTTAATCATTATGCTGTATTCCGCAGTAAGATTCGTGGGAATAGCCGTGACGCATGAAGCATACTTCCGAGTACAATAACGATAGCTAGATTGGAGGGGAAATTTAGAATGGCGCAAGTTATATGGCATGGCACAGTATTCGATTCCACTGGATATGCTAAGGCAACCAGAGAATATGTACTCGCATTGCATGCTGCCGGCGTAGATGTAAGCCTTGAAACCTACCAAGGACTGCCGCAAGTAGGACTTCCCCCAGATCAACGTTCTGTACTGGAGCACTTGCTGAGAAAGCGTCGCAACGCCGGCCGGCGCGTTAGTGTATACCACTATATTCCGGATCTCTGGCGGAGAAAGCTTCGGGCTTCATTCGGATTTACCTACTGGGAAACGTCAAAGATACCAGATAATTGGATTAAACAAGCAAATCAAATGAGCGGCATCCTGCTGCCCAGCATTCATAATATCAATGTTTTTCGCCAATCCGGCGTTAATGTACCGCTGCATTACGTTCGGCCCTGTCTCTCCGAACCCTATCATCCTCCTTCTCCTGAGCATACACCGCAGTACGTGAATCATTTACCGCCATTCCGATTTTTGTCCGTATGTTCTTGGATTGATCGCAAAGGAATCGACATCTTGCTCAAAGCCTTCTGGAGTGAATTTACGGCGGCTGATCCGGTATGTCTCATTATTAAAACAGCAGGTACCGCAGAGGTATATCACATGATGGAGCATTGGAAGAGAGAACTGCAGCTGACACATCATCCCGCTCAGGTCTATATTGATTTAGAACTGCGCAGCGAGATGGAGATGGATGCCTTATATCGAAGCAGTCATGCATTTGTGCTGCCGAGCCGTGGAGAAGGTGTTGGCTATCCCGTATTGGAAGCCGCTATGAGAGGAGTGCCTATCATTGTAACCGGCTGGGGTGGACATCTTGATTTCTTGAATGATTATAACAGTTACTTAATCCCCTACCACCTCGTACCCGTAAGGCCTCAGCCTTATTATCAAGGGTACCAGCGTGATCAGCTGTGGGCTGAGGCATCTGTAGACGCCCTGCGCAGCCAGATGCGGCATGTCGTCACCAATTATGCGGAAGCGTCTAACAAGGGTCAAATTGCAATGCACCATACGCTCACTCATTTTTCACCTGATAAGGCAGCTCAGGATCTCATTACTGCCCTATCACGTACAACGGGCTTCACCTTTACCTAGAAGGTGATGCCCGCACATTTTATTACCTTTATTACTCCGGTCTTCCGAGATGTGCCCTAATCTGCTTCAATGCGTCTTCCAGATGTTCAGCTTTAATGGAATAGATCTGGCCTTCATAGCCCATCGAAGCATGATCATACCTGGAATCATAGTAATGCTCCAGCATGAGCGACACCGCTTCTCCATAGTTCTCCAGGCGAAGTGCTTCTGCAATTGCGTTCGCATGCGGGGTATGCATGCGCCGCTGAATGCGGGCGAATGCTTCACGGATCGCAGTCGGGTGCTTGGAGGGCTCATATTCCTTCACAATATTTCTAACCCGTACCTGTATCGGCAGCTGGATATCAAGCACTGTTCCCGCCTTCTTCGCATTCATCAAGAATTCTGGCAGTACGACCTTGCCAATTCGCCGACTCTCCGCTTCCAACAGGAGGCATGGAACTCTCGCAGACTTTAACTCCTCCAGCTTCTCGAATAGCATCGCATCGAACATCTTCTGATTGTTCGGGACTTGTCCAATATGCCCAAATACAGAGCCTCGATGTCCCGCCATCTCCTCAAGATCAAGGACGGGATACCCTTCCGCTTGAAGCTGCCGAAGCATATCTGTCTTCCCTGTCCCCGTATGTCCGGACAGGACAATGCACGGTATTCGCCAGTCATAGTTCACAAGCGACTCTTGTATCCATTGTCGATAGGTGCGTATTCCCCCTGACAATCGGTATGGCTTCAATCCCATTAAAGACATCACAGTTGCCATCGTACGGCTTCGCATGCCGCCCCGCCAGCAGTAGATGATGGTCGTCCCTCGGAGCTCCTTGAACTGCTTATATAATGATGGAAGCTTGGCTGACGCGATCTCTAACCCACGTTCCTTGGCCGCTTCTACACTTACTTGCTTGTATATCGTTCCGATCTCCGCCCGTTCTTCATTCGTGAACAAAGGAATATTGATGCTTCCCGGTATTCGGAATTCCTCGAATTCTCCTGGCGAACGCACATCAACAAGCGTTGCCTCCTTGTCCCGCAATGCCATACACTGCTCTAATGAAATATCGTGCATACCTCTCACCTCTTGTTGTCTCTTACAATCTCATGATCACACGCAACAAATTTCTCGTGATATCGAACTATTGTTAAGACTATAGCATTCCGTCCAAGAAATCCACTCTGACAATCGCCGTGCCCTTTTTTACGTTAGGTACATATGTAGTAATAACCCATGATTGTCATCATTGTCTGTTTCCCAGGAGGTGTTTCACATCACGACCGTTAAGGCAGTTATATTAGCTGGCGGAACTGGAACTCGTTTCTGGCCTTTCAGCCGCGCAGATTACCCGAAGCAATTTTTGCCGATTCTTCATCAACAATCGATGCTTGCTGACACGGTGCAGCGAATGCTTCAATATTTACCGCTGGATCATATATATATCGTATCCCTTGAAGAATACATCCCTATTATCCGAAAGCAGCTTCCTGCCTTCCCGCTGCAGAACATTATTGTGGAGCCGATGGCGAGAGATACCGCCGCATGCATCGGTCTTTCCGCGCTTCAATTAAGTGCAGACGATGAAGATCCCATTCTGATTACCTTACCTTCCGATCATTATATTTCGGATCCTGATGCTTTTCACGAGGCACTGCGCACCGCCGTCTATCGTGCAGATCAGGAACGATGTGTCGTTACTTTGGGGGTGAAGCCAACACGGCCTGAGACGGGATACGGATATATCCGTATCCAACAGAACAGCCCTACCCCTACTAACGGAAATGAAGCAACCGATATATACACTCCTCTTACCCCAGTTGAGAAATTCATCGAGAAGCCAGAACTGTCTGTTGCAACCAATATTTTTGCTGATGGCTGCCACTATTGGAATACAGGGACGTTCATTTGGAAAGCTTCAACCATCATGCATCTGATCCATCTGCACCTGCCTGACCTGTATCGTTCCTTGTTTGAAATGAAGACACTCTTAAACGATTCACATAACGGTCAACAACAGCTCGCAGCCGCATACAGTAGTCTCAAGAAGCAATCCATTGATTATGGCGTTATCGAAAAATGTGAATCCATCTACATGATTCCTGTCCATTACGGCTGGGACGATCTCGGCAACTGGAATGCACTTGAGCGCATACACCAGACCGATGAGCTCCTGAATATTGTTCATGGGCGTCATGAGGGGATCGATACGGAGAGAAGCATTATCTACGGTGCAACAAAGCAATTAATCGCGACGGTAGGCATTGAAGACATCGTGATCGTCGCCACGGATGATGTGGTTCTCGTCTGTCCGAAAGAACGAACACAGGATATAAAAAAGATGGTGCAGCACTTGAAGCAGCGCGGATACGACACGTTCTTATAGAAAGGTGGATACGACTCGATGTTTCTTCATAATATCGGTACCATCTACGAACCAACAGGATATGCAAAGGCCAATCGTCATGTCGTGCTTGAATTGATGAAGCTGGGGGTGCAGTTTCACTATACACCAGTTCATTCCGAAACAGTCAGGGTTCCCATGACCCCCGATATCGAGGCGGCCTTGCAGGCGATATCGCACACTCCATTGCCAGAGCCCCATATCGTATTTACGCATTACCCTGCGATCCAATTTGTGAAGGACATTCGCCATTACTCAATCGGAATGACGATGTACGAATGCAGCCGACTGCCGTTCATGTGGTCTCGAAGATGCAGCAATATGGATGAAGTATGGGTACCGTCCACCTTCAATCGAGATACCTTCCACCGGTCTGGAGTCCCGCTGCACAAAATTCACGTCATGCCTTACGGAATTGATTCGAACTTGTTTGCTCCCGGTCACCCCCCATTCCCTATTCCGGGCCAACGAAGCTATACCTTCTTATCCGTCTGTTCCTTCGATGACCGCAAAGGCATTGATATCTTACTTACCGCCTTCCTTGAAGAGTTCGCGGAGTCCGAGGATGTATGCCTCATTATCAAAACGCGTGCAACCACTGAAGAGGAAATCGGCAGACAGCAAGCCTATATTGACGCTATCGCCTTCAAGACAGCCGGAAAGTCTCGCTCATCTGTCATTCTCATCTCAGCGATTCACAGTTGGAGCGAGCAGCAGTTAGCTATGCTCTATAACAGTGCAGACAGCTATGTGCTTCCTACACGTGGAGAAGGATGGAGCTTAACCGTAATGGAGGCAATGGCCTCCGGTCTCCCTGTCATTACAACGCGTTGGTCAGCTCATCTTGATTTCGTCAACGATGCGAACGGATACCTCATCTCCGTCCAAAAGTTCGCTCCCGCCCACCCCACGAATTCCAGAATGCTGTGGGCAATTCCAGACACTATGCATCTAAGACAGCTGATGAGGCATGTATATATGAACCGGGATGAAGCAGCCGCTAAGGCTGCCCTCGGTCGAAACACAGTAAAGGAGCAATTCACATGGCAAGCAAGCGCAGCCCGCATGCTTCATCGCTTGACGGAAATAGCCGCGCGTTAAAAAGGGAGATGGCAACGCTATGATCAGCGTCATTGTTCCTACGATCCATCACACTGATCTGGTTAAACATTGTGTGCACAGCTTCATCCATACCGTACATGAGCTGCCCTACGAGATCATCGTTGTCGATGATGGCAGTCCTGCCGCGGTTCAAGAAGAACTGGCACGATGGGCTGCTCCGCTCCAGGTGCAATTCATTGCAAAGCCTCATAATCATGGATTCAGCCATACTGTCAACGCTGGCATCCAGCATGCCAAGGGACAATATATTCTGCTCGTCAACAATGACGTGTTCTTCCACGAGCCCGGGTGGCTCCATCATATGGTTGCAACCATGAACAGTGATGCAGCAATCGGCATCGTAGGAGCGAGACTCCTCTATCCTGATATGACCATACAGCATGGCGGTGTTATCCCGACAGCGAAGGGGCATTTTGACCACCGCTACCGCCGACAGTCAGCTGATTATGAGCCTGCATTAGCCGTAGAAGATATGAATGCCGTAACCGGTGCATTAATGCTAATACGCAAGCAGCTCCTCGACCAGATTGGGCCATTGTCCGAGGAATTCTTCATTGCCTTCGAGGATGTTGACCTCTGTTATCGCGCCAAGGTGCACGGCTCCCGTGTCGTGTATTGCGGAACGGCTAGTGCCATCCATGCGGAAGGGTATACCCGCGGTACGACAAAAGCGAACAAGAATCCATATTGGAGACAAAAAGAAATGGAAGCTCGAAAAAAATTCTGGATGAAATGGGGAGGGAAAATCATCCGATGACAGCTCCTCTGGAAGTCGTATATGTGCTTGAACTGACCGGATTGTCTGGCGGCATCCGCAACGTATTCGAACAGGTCAACCGCCTGCATGATATGGGGGTCAACGTACAACTATTCGCACTCGATAAGCAGCCTAATTGGTTCCCGCTCAAGGTGCCCGTACGGCGCTTCGGCAATTATCCAGCCTTGATGCGTGCCCTGACGCCAATGAACTGTATTAAGGTCGCCACTTGGTGGAAGACGCTTGCTGCCGTATGGCATAGCTGCGACCGCAAGCGCGGCGGCAACGGCGTTCCGGTATATCTGGTGCAGGATATTGAGGAGAGCTATTACCCGAACTGGAATGATATGCAGGAACGAGTACGTAATACGTACCGTGTGCCCGTGCATATGCTGACGATAGCGGATTGGACGACCAGACAATTGCTGGAGCGGTTCCAGAAGCATGCAAGCAACATTTCCATTGCTGTTGATTTCGACCTATATAAGCCGAATCGCACTCATGACTATGACCCATTCCGTATCCTTGCCTGCAGTCGCCGCAGCCAGCACTTGAAGGGATTCGACATCACGGTTCAAGCCGCGAATGATGTGTGCTCCAGACTGCCACAAGCATCTATGGTCACCTTTGGCGTGGAGCCTCCCCATCTGCATGGCATTCCTCATGGTCATTTCTCTCACCCTGATGACCACCATGTTGCCTACTTATATGCCAACTGCGGAGTATTTGTCCAAACCTCCTATCACGAAGGCTTTGGGCTTCCGATATTGGAAGCTATGGCTTGTGGCGCCCCTGTCGTGACCACGAAGGCGGAAGGAAATGAAGAATTCTGCCATAATGAATGGAATTGCATTCTTGTAGACAAAGGAGATGTTGCTGGAGTTGCACAAGGGATCCTGCGTATATTAACCGATCCGCAATTCGCCGCGTATCTCACGACGAATGCCATGACAACAGTGCAGCACTATAATTGGCCGCGTGTGATGCATAATCTGCTTACGGTATTTCACGCCGTGTCGCCTCAATTGCAGCAGTGAATGCATATGAAATAAGCCCCCTCCGAACCTCGGAGCGGGGCTTACTTTATGTGCAGCATATCCTAATTCCTTATTCCCACTTGATAGTGAATGCCGGCAAATACTTCATTCCATACTTGATCGCACGCAGCATCCCATCCAATGGGCAGCTCTAATCCGCATGTATTCGCTAGCGGCCACTCCTTGTCGATGATCCGATGCTCGGCTCCAGGATTTACAACCAGCAAGCTGAATTGATGCTTCACAAGAGATGCCAAGGTAGCTTCCAGTTCCGCCGCCTCGTCATAAGATGCGTTCAACCGGAAGTAGAAGATACGCTTGCTATATTCTGCCTTATCTAGAAACCGATGAATTCTCCGATGTATGGTCTCAATGAATTTCGGATATTTCAACGCAATCCCTCTCCGACGTTCCGCGTACAAAAAATCATGGACAGATTGAGCACGATAAACCCGATCTAACACGCAGTAATTATGACCATTAAATACGATGCTCTCCACCACTAAATGATCTGGATGCATGAACTTGGCAAATCGATTGCGAAGCAATAAGCTTACGCCAGGTGTCCAATTGGTGTACATCCAATCCACGACACCACTGTACGGCCGCAAGCCATAGCGTTCCAGCCGTTGAGCCGGATAACAGTTCGACCCCAGGCTGAACATGGCATCGTATACGCCTTTTACATCAGACAATCGCAAGGCAATCTCCTCCGCTACGTAAGGTTGAACGGTATCCTATAGGTTTCCTCGGCCATTTTTCCGCCCCACTTCAGCTCATAATACCGCTCGTACAAGGGCCAAGTCGTATCAATGATAAAATTGTAATGAGCATCCGACTTCCTCGTTGAGCTTCCATGATGATCAACGGGCAAACCCGTGAACACTTCGTCATAGCCTGCCAACCTAAGCCTGCGATGATAGTCTATATCGGCAAAATAACTGCTGAATACCGTATCCCATGATCCCGCTGCTCTACACGCCTCCATATTGTAAGCGGCAAGCGCATCGAAGTTCGTTAAGGCTAGCCCCCACTTCCGCCCACTGTTCTTCAGCTCCTCAAGCACTCCCAGGAACGCTTCAGGCGTACCCGGATGAGCTTCGGCATCGTTATGCATATAGAACACAGAATCGGCCCCCTGATCGAGAGCCACTCTCTGGAACCAATTCATAGATTGGGTAAATGTCAGCGGTACAGGAGGCTCATATACGGTTACGCGCCGAGACAATTCGGAATCGTATCTCAACTCGCGAGCTGGAGAGTTATCCAATACGTAAGTATGCTTCCAATACAGTTCGATACTGTCCAAAGCCTGAAACAGCAGATCCTTACGGTTCACGTACGGAATTCCCACAACGTAACGCAATGCTGATCACTCCTCATATACAAATTCATTAAGCTTTCCTTATACCTTTATAGATAGCGAATCCGCTCCGCTATTTTCTTCGCCGAGTTCTCCCACGTCCAGTGCGACAACACAAGCTTGGATACCGCCAGACTTCGCTCTTTCACCACTTCTTGATTCTCGTACACAAAACGCATGACATGAGCTAGATGCTCAAAATCCGGCTCCGCCCATTGAAACCCTGTATAATACGGACATTTCGCCACGGCCGGAATCAGTCGCTTCACTTGAATAGGGAAGCCCGTTTGGATGTTCAAGAAATCCCGCTGCGCACTCCAATCCGTCGCGATAACAGGAATGCCGCAAGCCATCGATTCCAGAATTGGCATTCCCCAGCCTTCTCCCCTTGTAGGCAGCACAAAGCAATCCGCTGAACGATACAAGCTGCCGAGCAAATAGGAAGGAATAGTCTGATTTTCGATAATAATGATTTTGGACTCGGCATGCTTCAGATTCAGCTTGCGAATCTCGGCGCGCACGTTCACTTCCGGGTCTTTGTTCGTAATTTTGCAGACGAGCACCACATCATCGAAGGCGAATTCATTGGCGAACGTTCGCAGCATTTCCTCCGGTGCTTTGCGTTCCCCCCACTCGAATACACTTAAGAATGTAAACTTCTCAGAGAACCGGAAAGCACGAATATCCGGGTTGAAATAGTTAGGATCAACCCCTAATGGGATAACATGAATCGGAACATGAACGCCGCTGTTGCGGAAGGTTTCTACATTGAAGCTGGATGGCACCCACACTTCATTCATGCGGTTGCACTGACGCACCCACTCTTCAGGCAGACCGTCCACTTCCAGCATCGTGTAGCCAATCTTGTACCTGCCTTCATTTTTGAAGAACACATCGCCTTGTCCGTACACCACTTCAGGTGCTGATTCATTCCGTTTGCGCGCGCTAAATAGATTCACCCGATAATCATCGCTCATATTCGGTTCCTTCGTATGGAACGGTGTTCCAGGTCCGTATACATAGCGATAATGCATCTTCACACGCTGTTCGTCGAGAGCAATCATGAGGTTGCGGGAGGAATTCGCATAACCGCTTGGCAGATTCACAATAGAATGCCAATTCAGCTGCGTATGATATTCCCCGGCAAGCTTGTGGCCCCATTTTGCATGAAAAACACCCTGTGAGAGCAAAAATAATTGGTTGAAATCGACTTTATTTACCTTCGTAGAGGTATTCTGCGCATGAATGAGCGTTACTCTTCCATCATAGACAACCCGGAAACCAGCGGCTAATGCCCGCAAGCAATAATCGGTGTCCTCAAAATACGCAAAATAATCAGTATCCAATGGACCGATTAGATTAATCAGCTCACGCTTTATATAGGCACACGCAAATACAACCCCTTGTACATCGCGAACACCTTCATATTGACGAATATCGGTCTGTAATCCACCAATCTGCTGTCCCCAACATGTATCCTCGAAAATATATGTCCCTGCATGCTGAAGCTTCCCGTCTTCACCACGCAATCTGCAGCCTACAACGCCGATATTTGGAGCTTGAAAGGCCGTCTCCTGCAGGCGCTCCAGCCAATCTGCCTGCGTAATTAAAATGTCATTATTCAGCATCAGAATATCACTGCCTAGATCGCAATGAGCAATGGCCAGATTGTTGCCAGCCGTAAATCCAATATTTTGCGGACTCTCAATTAACGTAACCCACTTCAGACCTCGAAGATAGTCCACACTTCCATCCGTGCTTCCATTGTCCAGCACCACGACATCCACCAATTCATGCGCAGCCAACGGGGCAAGTGAAGCGATGCACTGCTTCGTATGTTCTAGTCCATTCCATGTCAGGATGACAATCGATACTTTGCGCTGCAGCGGCGGAGCCGGCGCACGCTTGCCAATCGTCTTGGCAGGAGGGTATTCCATAATTTCGAACCGTCCAAAGTCAACCGGACCATTATGTCTTGGGGCTTGTGGGGCATGGAGCAGCATCTGACATTCCGGCGATACCAGAATTCCCATTAAGATTGACATTCGCGGCTTCCCCTGTCTCAGCATGAAGTAATAGTGCCGAAATGCGCCGTCCTCCACTTCTCTGCACAACATCTCTCGGTACAGCTCATGCGGAAATTCGTTTGGATCGATTTTCAATAAGGTATAAATCCGATGAAAGATACGAAATGGAATGCCGACCATATCGATGGCAACTTCACCAGCGAATGCCTGCTTCAACTCTTTACTTTTAAGAAAATGGGTAACGATGGTCATCTTCGTGTGCCCTGCGCGAAGTAGTGCGGTAAAATGGCTCAACCCTGCGTGATCCGGTTCCCTATTCAACACCTGCCTATATAGTTCCGACACAAATGCTTCCTCTTCCAAGCGGAACATCTGGTGTAACGTCTGGATGATATTCAAACTCGATCCCTCCATACACATTACGGATGATACGGTCATTTACATTAGTGTATTAGCACAGGTTCCAATTTGCCTGTGCATTTGACCGTCACGGGCGCTAAATAACAATTGGATAGGAGCCTATTCAACATCTCCATCATCGCTGAATACAGTGAGTACTAGATTTAGGTGATGGTACATGAATAAGGAGTGAAGAAATGAGACACATTGTCAAAAATTTGGTGAAAATATGTTCGGACATTCTCCCCTATGAAGTGCCAGTATATGAATTTGGATCCTATCAGGTGCAAGGCCAGGAAGGATTCGCTGACCTGCGCCCCTTCTTCCCTAACCAACCCTATGTCGGCTGTGATATGCGGCCAGGTGTGGGTGTAGATGCGATTTTGGATCTTCATCATATCGACCTCCCTGCGGAGACAGCAGGGCTTGTAATCTCCTTGGATACGCTTGAGCATGTGGAAGATCCCCGTCTCGCCATGCAAGAGGTTCATCGCATCTTAAAACCGAATGGCATTGCTATTATTACCTCGGTCATGAATTTTCCAATCCATGATTACCCAGCCGATTATTGGCGCTTCACACCGCAAGCATTCGCCAGCATCTTGAAGCCATTCGATACGGTAATAACCGACTATGCTGGGGAAGAGTTATTCCCTCACACCGTCATCGGTATCGGCATTAAGGGCAATGCCGTACCTGCCGAGACGATTAACTCACTCCAGCTTTACTTGGATATGTGGAGAGCAGCAAGCTATCACCAGCATTAACAGCTCTGGGGAGGGGGAAGTTCGATGAGCTACTTTTTGAAACACAATCCAGCTTATCAACAATATCAAATCGGTGATTGGACCTACGGCCTCCCTAACGTATTCTCATGGGGAGAGAAAGCCACATTAACGATCGGTAAATTTTGCTCTTTTGCTCATAATGTAGACATTATGCTGGGCGGAGAACATAACGTGGATTGGGTTACCACTTACCCTTTCAATCCGATATTCCCCAATGCAGCAGCCTTCCTTGGACATCCCAAGACAAAGGGAGATGTTACAATTGGCCACGATGTATGGATAGGGTACGACTCACTAATCCTCTCTGGCGTATCCATTGGCAACGGTGCTGTTATTGCGGCTAGGAGCATAGTGACCAAGGATATCCCGGCATATGCCATCGCTGGCGGCAACCCAGCTCGTGTGATACGTTATCGATTCTCCCCTTCCCTCATTGACGACCTGCAGCGCATCGCGTGGTGGGATTGGCCAATAGAGAAAATCACTGCCGCTTGGCCCCTCCTTCTCTCCAATAGAATTGAGGATTTCATTCGCACGTACAAAACGTGGTGATCATGGGAGGCAACTGAAGTGATTTATTTCTGGAACCAGGTCGTACATCCTATTCTTCAGCTGACAAGGCCGAAAGTGATCGTAGAAGTAGGATGTGCCCAAGGATATAACACCGTTAATTTGCTCGAACATGTGAAGTCGATGGAGAACGGTCAACTTGTGGCTATCGATCCCTCTCCCCTGTTCGATATTGAACGAATGAAGCAGCTGTATGGCCATAAGTTTCTGCTGGTGCAAGATTACAGCCTGGAAGTTCTGCCGCATATTCGCACATGCGATGCCGCGTTTATTGACGGGGATCATAATTGGTATACCGTGTACAACGAACTGAAGCAATTCGAGCGCATCAAGAAGTTCCCGATCATCTTCCTTCATGACCTGGAATGGCCTTATGGCAGGCGGGATATGTATTATTTCCCTGAATCGATTCCGGCGGAGTTCCGCAAGCCGAGCGCTAAGAAGGGGATATTGCCAGGTATTAACGAACTCGTAGACAATGGACATAACGATTCTGTCCACAATGCGGAGTATGAAAATGGAGATCGTAACGGAGTATTGACTGCGGTAGAAGACTTTATGAAGGAAACCCAAATTCCGCTCCAGCTGCATCGCGTACGCAGCCAGTTCGGACTAGGCATCATTATGCCAGACATTACAGAAACACATCATTACTTCAATCGCGAAATACGCCGAATAATTGAACAATCCGGTCTATAATGCAACCGTTCTATGTATCTCTAGCCACAGATTCTCCTTTTATCTGCGGCTAGAATACACCCTATGTGTCATAGCTTAATTGCTGCGCGATTCATGATAGCTATTCGTAATGATAAGAATATGGAAGTCGTGTCTTGACACATATGTCGTTGTCACACCTATAATTGGGCTTAGTGAATCAACCTTCACCTCTCGTCTCGCTATTATAATCCCGAAGCTGCCAGAATCGTTTGGACATGTATATCGATCGATGGGTGCTTCGGTGCAATAATACCTAGCCCGCTATTGGACAAGGCTTGATGATAGCTAACGTACCAAGGCGTCTGCTGCAGGAAGTCCTCAACAGCAGTCAACACGCCATTGCGGGCTCCTCCTTCATAGAGTGCATTATTCAGCAAATTGTTTGCCCCTCCGCCATGAACGAGCTGCGATTGGCCTGATACCATCCCCATCTTCGCATAAGGGTGCACAAAACCCGCGGGAATCGATTCTGGGAAATAATACATATCTCTTCTACCATACGGCCATTGTGTGTCATGCAGAAATACTAGCGGGAACCGTTCCTGCTGCTGAGCCATTATCTCAACTAACTTCAGTTCATGATATACGGTATACCAATTATGATCCCCATCAATCAGGATACAATCAAATTGCTTCAGGTGCGGAAGAATCTCTAAACTATAGTCCAGCAGCATATGAAATTCCTTGTGGAAATGCATCTTAAACTGCTGAATATCAAATCTCGGTGCTGGATCTATAACAAATAATTCACCATTCACCGCACGACAATACTGCAATAAGTTGCTCGTATTCAAACCATGCTCCGCACCAATCTCTACGATTCTCTTCACACCAAATGATTGCAAAAGTGGAAGTATAATTTTTTCCCAAAATGCAAGCACCTTACTCACCTCCGTATATCACTATATGCGATTCAACGAACTTGGTATAAACATTCTTCCCTACACGATCAAAATGGGACTCGCTATGTTCGAGCGAGAATTTCAATCCTAGATGTGAAGATGATTGAATACATTGAAATGAAGAGCTTGTGCGAACCTAGGGGGTGTAATCCGATGACGCGTATGTTGTTATCGAACCGATATCATTTCTCCTCGTTGCAGATGAGAGACGGCAGCTTATTATTCGAACCACAGGAGCATTGTCTAATTGAATGCCCTAAGCCGGTGATATACCACGATGCGGCCGGTCCGTTCGGCGTGTGTCAGGATGACGCACATTATGTTCATCTCGTGTATGTGAATAGGGATGACCAGCTCATTCATGTCTCAATCAATCCCTGTTCCCTGCAGTCGCACAAGCGCGAAATAGCAGGAGTGTTCAAGCATGTCAGGCATATTCAACTGACGAATTGCCACAATCAGCTTCATGCTGTGATTCAATACCGTTCCCGTATTGAGCATGTATCGTTATCTGGCATTCATTGGTCAACCGCAGACGTCCTATATGATGGCGAAGAGATCCATTCCCTCCGTCTATTCTCACATCAAGATCATATCTGGCTGTGCACTGCATTAATTACGACTGCGCCTCCCCATCAGCAACTACGACTGCTCCTGCAATCGTTCCATACAGCATCTAGCCGATGGCTGCCTTCGACTTCATTGCCTGTTGTCCCGCTGGAATCGAGGGAAGACCTTCTAGCCTATGAACTCTACTCTGTACAAAGGCGACTTGGAATGTTTCGATTTCAGCGCATTGGGAACAAGCTCTTATTTGCAGCATATGAATGGAATAAACAAAAGGAATGGACAATGACGGCTCATAACCAAACAATCATTCCCCCCACTCTCACAGCACAAGTCATATGTGCATACGATCAGGGGCGGTATCGCTTAAGCTGGGTAACAGAAGACTTGCTGTTCCGCATTCATTACAGCATCCATCAAGAAGAATGGAGCGACTTATACACAACAGCAATTCAGTGTCCAGTAATCTGGACTTGCATTTATGACAAGCAGTCAGGTCGCGATGGCCCTACCGTATGGATTGTTTCTGACCAGGAAACAACGCCCGACTTCACCGGATCTGCAGCACCCGCAGTCATGCAGGGCTACCGAGCAACACGCGACCTCACACATAGTATCGATTCAGCCGATGCACTCATCGCTTCTATCGCCTACATGAGGGAATGTTGCAGAACAAGAAAGAAGGAACTCGTCCAATTGAAACAAATCCAGAAGGATCGGCAAGCCACAGCAGACCGACTGACTGAACGAATCGCTGCCTTGCAGGAGGAAGTTCAAGTGCGCCTTGCCATTCAGGAACTTAGTGAGAAGAATACATTATTAATGAAGAAAGAAGATAAGATAGACTCTCGAAGCGGCATGAAGGAACAATTATCACGGATTGTATTAAAAATATCAAACCCCCGCTAAGGAGGAGCTTGTGATGACAAATGATCCAGCAGCTTCAATTGATGTGATCCTGCAAACTGCGGCCGATGTTGATCTGGAGACGCGCAGAATCTGCTTGATTACCCATATTAAATTCCGCAATACCTCAGCTCAGCCTGTGTCGTTGTCTCATATTTTACTAACGCTATCCCCAAGCCAATTCGCAGTCGTGAGCGGGAAAATTGTAGCCCCGCAGCATGCTCTGGTGTTTGGTCTCCATAAGAAAGGCAATCAGCAAACGGGATGGAAATTCGATCGGGATGATTGGTTCTCGTACGGACGCAAAAACGGGGAGTACCGGATTGAGCCTGTCCAGCCACTTCTACTCCCTCCACGCATCTGGTCAGACATCAGAGATATTCATATTGAATGCGATATCGACCGCCTCATTACCCCCCTGCACATACACGCTTATGTATTTGCAGGGGGCAAGGAGTTCCCTGCCGCGAATCCGAGCAGTATCAGCTTCCGAGCTGCTGTTCATCCATAAAGGATCTATTCTAAACTACATGAATGACGTGTATTATTACATAAGTTTGTACGAATGAATCTAGTAATTCATCCAATCTTATGACGAGTCTCCTTCATACATTAACAGTGTAGAAAGAATTCTAGCGGATTCTTTCGCTCATATGATGAAGGGGAGGTTTACTAATATGGTTCTTATTCCCATTCAACGGATCGTAAGCAGCACATCTAACGTTGTAACGGCCGCCACTAGTGCAACTGCTGCTACACTAGCAATCGCAGGTGCAGCACCGAATGTAGTGAATGTAGGAAATGCTCCGAAAATATGGCCTCAGATAGCAAAATTCGACAATGATAACGGGCCATTTGCAGCAGTTCCAAATCCGCAATTCATCTGGTCCCAAGCCACATTCGTTCCAGGTGAAACACACGGTTTTGCTACTGTTTCTGCAGCAATTCCGCTTACTATTGGAATTGCTGCTGACTTTGTCATTGCGATGGCTGTATTTGCCGACAATGCTGTGACTGCAACGATTCAAGCTTTCAGCCCATTGCAAATCAGCTTGTTCCCAGTTCCCGGACTGAATGTACCATTGACTGCAGGCTCCTTGGATCCAACTACTGGCTTAACTACAGATGTTGCGAATCCATACAACTGGCAAAATGTGCGCTTCTATACGATTCCAGCATCACTTGGACTCATCTCAATTGCGCTTAGCGTACAATTTGTATTCCAATTCCAAGTGACAAACTACTTCACAACCGGCGCTGTCAACACCGCTGGATTGTCTTTCATCGCTGACATTTATCAGTCCTTGGTGTAATTGCCGCTGCTTATCTCCCACAAACCAGCTGATTAGCTGAATCGAATGAAACAACACGAAGCATGATGCGATTCCTTAGAGCGCATCATGCTTCGTGCCATGTGTTACAATTCTTATTGACTCCGGTTGTGCTTGACGCCCCTCAATCCGATAACTGCGTACGCGAGGACGAAGCCGTGACAAAGATATAATGATGTACGAGCACGGATACACAGCATGCTCAATGTCGAAGACGGACGGGTATGGAACAGAGGCTGGATGAGAGTGAAATACAGCGAGCAGCTGTTCTCCACTCCCCTCCATGTGCTTCAGTGCATGATCCAACTGCTCCATATCCATCGTAAATGATACCGGACTGCGGTCAATATTATCGATAATCCAGCAGCGGTTAGCAAGCCCGTCTTTTCCTGACAGCAGTCCACAAGCTTCCAGTGGCTTCTCTTGCAGACAATGCCCTACCATCTCTCGATATGTGTTCTCCGTTAGCTGTAGTCCCACAGCATTATGATTTGTCGGTAGACGATTGTTCACGTTTCGCCCGCTCCCTTTGCATGAGCAATAGATCTTGAGCTGGATCTTTCGGTCTACGAGGCTGGCTCGTTAATGATTGTTGATTCATATAACTGAGCAGTGAGCCAGATTGCTTGCTTGCTCCGTCTGCACGTTTTACCGTATTGGCATGAAGCCATGTAAACGTCGAATATGCTGAAGCCTGCCGCTTCTTGTCTTCTACTTGTTCCTGCTCTCGTCTCTCCAATTCAACCAATTCAGCTAGCCGTTCATGGTGGGCTTGCTCCTTAACCCCGATCGACCTGCTATCTGATTGCTCTCCCTTATACAGTTCATCGGCTTCAACCACCGTAGGAGAGTCATACATATTCTCTTTATCTTCCCATTCATATTCCGCTACCAACACGCTTCTGTTCACGAACATATCGTCATCATAACCGGTGTCATTAAGGCTCTTCTCGATATCTACTGCTTCTTCAACATCCGCTTCCTGCCAATCGTCTCCCGAAGGTTCCTCATTATCTTTATACTTTTCCCAATACACTTGCTCATTCAACTCATTCCCATGCTCAAGCTCATGCACACTTACTCGTTCTTCACTGTGCTCAACGGCAGCTGTCCCTGAACCCTCATAAGCGGAACGCGCTTCTTGAGCAAGCCGTGCCTCTCTATGCCCCCGCTGCTTCGAGTGTTCGTGCGGTTCCAGTTCATCCCTGCTTGAATTGTCTACAGATTGATGCATATTAGATACATCCATGAATGAGGTCTGCACATGTGGAGCCGTAGCCTCTTCCTCCCGCAGCGATGCAATGTCTTCAGCGTGCCGCACCTCAGTAGTAACGGGACTTGCTTCATTCTTCCTATCGGATTCAAATCCCTCACCATTATCCATTGCTCGAAGCTTCTCAATGACATCTAGGATCGGAAGATACGAGAAGTAGGAGGCAGCTGCGCGAGTGATTCCATTGCCGAGCTGCACAAGCTGTTCCGAAGACAATCGCAGGAACCCGCCGTATGTGAGTGCCACCGAAGTCCATGATTGCCCTGTCAGCGATATCTGATAATTCGATCGATCCTTCCAATTCAAGGTGGCTCCACGGATAGGCAGCTCACCGTGCTTCAACATATTCATAATAAGTAATTGGGCCAACTGCTTGCTCTGCTTACGATGATGGAAATAATAATGCACACTTACCTCCATTGCATCATCCGGCACTGCTGATATCCATATCCCCTGCCGCTGATGATTGGATTCGCTTAACAGCTGCTTGCGCGTATCCTCTGAATCCACAATCGTGACCCTCAATCCAGCTTGGGACAGCGTGGACTGTATCGGATACAACAACCGATCCACAATCTCCGTCATCTTACTCTCCAGTACAACTCTGCACCCTTCAAGCGGGTTCATAATATCGAGCACGCCTTGTCGTTTGTCCAGATGAAATGTGAACGAGTACTTGCCCAGCAGCTGGTATACATCAACTAACCGCGTCTCCGCAATCTTGCATAATGGCTTGCCATTCAACTGAATGTGCATTCCATGCCCCTCCCTCTTGTATGTACTCACTAACGTCATTGTATGAGGCGAATTCCGAATGGTGCCAAATTGGAACCAACGGCATGCAACTGCTCCAATACGCGAACCTGCTCCCGCTCCATCTCTTCGATAAATGATTCCAATCGTTGCAGCGCATGCTCCTCTTGCAGCAGACGTTCTTCAAGCAGCATCATCTCTTCTTGCCATGAAACAATTCGTCCAGATGCAAAATCATGCAGTACGCCTAACTGCAGTTTGGCATAATGAAGCAATACATCATCCTGTATAGAAGGGCCCATTGTATTCATGGTCAAGAATGGATGGAACAAATCAATGAGTTCGACCGGACGGAAGCACGGGTACCCGATGCCAACAAGCGACACAGGCACATGATCATGTTCAGAGCTACGAACCCCTTGGATGATGCGAAGTCTCGATTCCCGTGCGAACGGCACTTCCATAAAGGTCCCCCAATCTTTCCCTCCGTTGCTTGAATAAGCACAAGCTAACCAGGAGGAACCTGTAATCGAGAGAAACAGACCATGTTCTCCTGCGATAATAAGTCGAGGAACGAAAAATTGATTCTGAAAAAATACCTTCAATGGGATACAGGAATTCGTAACTTGTCTGCCTCGTGCACAATATACCGTAGCTGTGACTCCGTTGTGTACGACCCACGCGAGATACGGATCTCCTTCCCTCGCCGCGGATATTGTAATGCTCCAACTCTGCCCTGCTTGCGCAGAAGAGAAGACGTGTTGCCATTTTGCCTCCTCTGATTCCATATCGAGCTCGAGCAGCATTAGCTGCTGTCGATTCGTATCTCCATGTCGGATCAGGAACAGCCCATATAAAGTCCCTGATTCACTTATATCGCAGCTTGCTTGTTCAATATGTACATTGACGCCATAATCTTCGTGAACATAGGAAAAAGCCCTCTCTCGCCACCTCCCCTGCTCAACCTGTCGAAGCACATACGTAAACTTCTTGTTCAGTATTGTAGTGAAGCCGAAATAGAGGGTTCTGCCAAGGTTAAAGAGATACGGATTCGATGAGCTGGGATGCCTGCTTATTCGCAATTCTTGCTTTTCATCTGCACGCGCGTTCACGCTGCAACGTGCATAATAGATACCCGATTCATAAGCCATCAACATATGTATATGTCCATGAAGCAGAATGGCGCTGAACTGCTTCACGGTACTGCTGAACCTCCATAGGTGCTGCTTGACCAGTTCAACTCCGCGGTATAAGGAATGAAGCAGCGACCCATCGGATTGAAGTTCTACCCAATGCACGCCTTCTGAGGAATATAAGCAAACTTCTTGCCTCACTGCGATCCCCTCCAAATTATTTTATGGGGGTGTCACCTTTTCTAGATCGCCCCCATAGACTGTATTGAATTTGAATTCAGATTCTATAAAGGAGGCAGGAAACATTCATGGAGAGCAAGTTAGTTCAAGGGCAAACAACGCCCCCCGAATATTTGCCACTACCCTCTTTGGAATGTATAGAGGTTCCTAAAGTATTCGATTGGGTGTTGTTAACGACGCAAATTGTTGATGAAGCCTGCATCGATCCAGCTATCTGCTTGCCATTGCCGGCTTCATTCAGCGTTCAAGCAACGGTACTGACAGTAGACTGCGGCGAGAAAGTCGGTTCGATTAGAGAAAATGTAGTGGTCACTATTGGTGGCACACCAGTTACTCTACAACGTGTTGTCATTAGGAAAACAGGAACGTACGAAGTCACGATCATTGATACTACTGTCGTCCCTAACGTAGTACATTGCACATTTACGAAAACATTTGTACGCTTCGAGAAAGTCCTGTTGTGCGCGCCTCCGGGAACTACTGTGTCTTGCGACATCGTTCCGAACACAACAACAATTGAAGTTCTCGATATTGTCGACAACTCTTGTGTCAACGTGGATATCGTGATTTGCCAAAGCATTCAAGTAACAGCGCCTGTCAAGTTAGTCGTTGAAGCTGAGCTGTGCCAACCTCGGGCAGTGATTCCAGTCCCTGAGAGCCCTTGTGTTGTCACATTCCCGCAACAATGTCCTACTATCTTCCCTGGTGCACCTTATCCGTTCCCATCATAATCAAAATGCTGATCGGCTTGGGGTGGTGGCTAAAACCATCCCCTTTTTTATTCTGTCGATGACAGGAACGAGGAGGGGCTAATGCGGCTATATTACATTGCTTCCGGTTATCGGAGGCCAATTGATATCCTCGATAATGCGCTCATGAAGGCTCTGTACGGCCAGTGTCATGAGAGCAAAATCTTTCTATTGAATCGTGCACCACTTCAGCAGCTTCTTCCCGATATCCGCGAATTCAGGCCTGAGTTCATCTTGACCATTTGCGGCCCGCGCTCTTTTCTGCCTGTTGATCAGGTTCGCAGCATACGGAGGATGGGTATTCCAATTGGCGTGTGGTTCGTTGATGATCCCTACGCCATCGACAATGCGCTGCAAGTAGCGGCCGAATACGATATCATCTTCACTATTGATTCTGGTTGTGTCCCTTACTATGAGCGCCACGGCTGCAAGCGAGTTCACCATTTGCCGCTCGGAACAGACACCGATATCTTCCGTCCCTTCAACGCTCATCCTTCTTATGAGAGCGACATCTGCTTCATCGGTACAGGGTACGATAACCGACTCCGTATGATGCAGCAAATGCTGAAGGAGCTTGATCCTGGCTTGCATGTGAAGCTTGTCGGACATTTCTGGGACACCGTAAATTGGTCGGGTGGTTGTATCCCTCACCTGCGAACCAAGTGGGTCAACTTCTCTGAGACGCCCCGTTATTACAATGGTGCCAAGCTTGTGCTGAATATTCACCGCAGCGAAGATGATACGTTAATTGATAAAAATAAGACAGGTGCTCCTGGTTACACCATTAACAATCGCACCTTCGATATTGCGGCATGCCGGCGTGCACAGATCATTGATTATCGCCCAGATATTCATATGTTCTATGAACCAGGCGAGGAATTGCTATGCTTCGAATCGCCGAAGGAATGTGCCGAGCTTATTCATACGTACCTCTACGAAGATGCCAAGCGGAGCTCCATCGCCTCTCAAGGCTATGAACGAACTCGGGCAGAGCATACATTTGCGAAGCGTCTGGAGCATTTGTTGAGTAGAGTGCGGGAACTGGAATAACTCGTTCACCACTTCGATTAGCAAGTTCCGCATTTTCTATCAACTCTGCTATATCTTATGATGCGGCTTTCGAAATCTTGAGAGACAACAGCCTGATAGACGAGGAAATGTGCAACAAGCCCGTGGATAGAAACCTAGCATATAGAAGAGGGTGCTTTTAGCCTTTGACAAAAGACTCCATAATCCCGGCCGCACCCGCAATAGCAAGCAGGAGAATAACCGGAAATGCATAAGTGGGGATGAGAAGGTAACATGCCGTGATAAATGCGGCAGACCATACACCCGTACACCAATAACAAGTAAGCAGTTTGCGCATAAAGGCATGAAAACGGCCGCCTTTTTCTTCAATCACCGCAAATATAGCTCCATTCTCATCCGTATGATATCGCTCCTCTACAAAGGGTTTGCGAATGAAAGAAGTAATTTCATCGAATACGATGAGTCTAGTTAGGCGATAGCTCGCCAAAATAAGTAATGTCAATGACAACCAGGATATGTTATGCATAGCAGTCCCCCTTAGCCGCGCGTATCACTCATTCGATCAGTTTCATTGTATGGACTTCTTGACAAGGATAGAACTGTTCCCTATCACTGCCTTGGACATTACATAGCTCCACCCTCCCTTGCAGCGGGAACAACAATCAGAAGGAGGAAGAAGATATATGCAGGCACTCCCTATCATCGCTACCGAGGAGCAGCTTATCAGCTTGATTCAACAGACAGATGAACGTCCGTTGTGGCTCTATAAGCACAATACAAACTGCGGTTCGAGCAGAGTAGCTCACCTCGCGCTGAATCAATTTTTGACTCGTTATCCGCATGTATCTTCCCGCTTCTCCTACGCTGTCGTTCGTGTCCTCGAAGAGAAGGCGCTGTCTGGCAAAGTAGCGGAACTATTGCAGACTCCCCATAAATCCCCGCAAATTCTGCTTGTTTACAAGCAGAAAGTCGTATGGAATTCGTCTCATCAGCAGATTAACTCTGTACAGCTGTCACAGCTTGCACAGCACTTTCTACAGCAGAATCCTTCGCTCTAAAGTAAGTTGCCATTTCCGTTGGCGCCTTGCCGAATTCACTTGCTTACATCAAAATACCGCCAGGAATGGAGGATAACCTCTCCTCTTCTCCTGGCGGTATTTGGTACACGTATTCTCTATTTAACTCTGATTGTTGTTATCTACCGACGAAGCTGCCCACTACATGAATCTTACCTGGATGCTCGGCCACCACTTCACCGATGCACACCGCTTCTACACCACGAGCTTGCATCTCATGAATCATCGCTTCCGCATCGCTAGCTGCAACAGACAAGAGCAGTCCACCTGATGTGACTGCATCACACAGCATCCACTGTGCAATCTCATCAAGTCGCTCGTCGAATATAACTTGATCCTTCACATGATTATAGTTATTCTTCGTTCCGCCCGGTACAGCACCGTTCTCAGCCAGTTCACGAACGCGTGGCAAGAATGGTACGTTCTCCGCGTGAATAACAAGTCCTGCCTCGCTGCCTGCTGCCATTTCTGTACTATGGCCGAGCAAGCCGAATCCCGTAACATCGGTACATGCGTGGATCTCGTATCCGGCCATTACTTCAGCTGCCGTCTTATTGAGTGTCGTCATCGTCCGTGTTACCAGCTCAATTTCTTCTGGCTGAAGCAGCTCACGCTTCAAGGAAGTTGTCATGATGCCGACACCAATCGGCTTCGTCAACACCAGCTTGTCGCCAGGTTTAGCCCCCGCATTCGTCAGCACCTTGTCCGGATGAATGATGCCCGTTACGGCCATGCCGAACTTCGGTTCCGCGTCATCAATGGAATGACCGCCAACGAGTGTTGCTCCCGCTTCCTTCACTTTATCTCCCGCTCCGCGCAAAATGTCTGCCAAGATGGACTTGTCCAGCTTCGAAATTGGGAAGGCCACAATATTCAATACCGTGAGCGGCTTGCCTCCCATTGCGTAAATATCGCTAAGTGCATTCGCAGCGGCAACTTGACCGAACGAATAAGCATCATCGACAATCGGCGTAAAGAAATCAACCGTTTGCACTAATGCCATGTCGTCATTCAACCTGTACACGCCTGCATCATCGCTTGTATCCAAACCTACGAGCAAATCTGGATGCTTCTCTGTCTGCGGTAACATGCGCAATACTTGAGACAGATCGGACGGCCCTATTTTGCAGCCGCATCCTCCTTTGCTTGACAAGGTTGTCAATCGAACCGTTGATTGTTGTTGATCCATCACTTTATCCTCCCATCGCATTAGGCGAATTTCTTCCATTCGTGCGTATCATACATAACTCTTTTATTGTAACATATCCGCACAATGCGATCGTTCCTATGAAAATTCGAGTGTCTTCCACGATCCGTTCCATTTACAATAAAAAACTGCCCCTACAGCCAATTCAAGGCTTGTGGGGCAGCTTCCATTACCTGCTGATATTCACTTAGACAAGTCCAATTTTGTCGCGACGACTGGCTGTACCTTGCTTGCGCTTCTCAATCAGTCGATTGAGCGCATCGACATAAGCACGTGCACTCGCTTCGAGAATATCTGTACTTACACCACGGCCAAGCACAGATATTTCATTTTGTGCGAGAACGACATGCACTTCACCGAGTGCGTCCTTGCCGTGCGTGACCGACTTAATGGAATAGTCAACGAGCTCAACATCTTCCTGCGTAGCTTTGTCGATTGCCTTGTAAATCGCATCAACAGAGCCATTGCCTTCCGACTCTTCCTCAAGCACACTGCCTTCCCATGTTACGATACGCACTTTCGCAGCCGGAATTGCTTGGTTCCCGTAAGCGACGTATATCGTCTCGAGCGAGTACACCTCAGGCGTATCGATCAGTTTCTCCTCGAGTATGGCCCGGATGTCCTCATCCGATACTTCCTTCTTCTTATCTGCCAATTCCTTGAACTTGGCAAAAGCCCCGTTCAGCTGTTCTTCATCCAAGTCATAGCCAAGATCAATCAACTTCTCACGGAAGGCATGACGGCCAGAATGCTTGCCGAGCACGAGTTTGCTTTCCTTAAGTCCGATCGTCTCTGGCGTAATAATCTCATACGTTGACCGTTCCTTCAGCATGCCGTCTTGATGAATGCCGGATTCATGCGCGAAGGCATTGGCGCCCACGATCGCCTTGTTGCCTGGGATCGGCATGCCTGTCAGCTTGCTGACGAGTCGGCTCGTACGCGCAATCTCAGACAAGACGAGCGAAGTCTTCGCCTCATAGAAGCTCGATCTCGTATCAAGCGCCATTGCAACCTCTTCAATTGCAGTATTGCCTGCACGCTCCCCAATACCGTTGATCGTCCCCTCGATCTGATCTGCACCGTTCAAGATTGCAGCGAGCGCATTGGCAGTCGCCATTCCCAAATCGTCATGGCAATGTGCACTAAGCTGAATCGTCTCGATTCCCGGTACATTCTCCTTCAGCGTCTTGAATATATTGCCGTACTCATACGGAGACAAGTATCCAACCGTATCTGGAATGTTCACAACGGTAGCTCCTGCTTTAATCGCCATCTCTGTCATTTGGCATAAGAAGTCGATCTCCGTACGGCCCGCGTCCTCTGGAGAGAACTCAACTTTGCTGAAGTACTTCTTCGCATAACGAATAGCTGCTTCAGCTGTCTCAAGAACCTGCTCCTTCTCCATGCGGAGCTTATGCTTGCGATGAATTGGCGAAGAGGCAAGGAAGAGATGCAAGCAAGCATCCTCTGCACCCTTCAGCGCTTCATAAGCTGCATCAATATCCGGAATACGGGAACGGGACAGGCCGACAATCGTAGATTGCTTCACCGCTTTTGCCACTGCATTCACGGCTGCCAAGTCACCAGGAGATGCCGCAGGGAATCCCGCTTCGATGCGGTCGACGCCTAGGCGCTCCAATTGAAGCGCGATTTCAAGCTTCTCCTTCGTATTCAGGTTCACGCCAGGGGACTGCTCTCCATCCCGAAGCGTCGTGTCAAAAATATAAATTTTGCGCACCGGCTGCACCTCCTTCTGTAGTCTGTGGAGCTTTACAAGTATCAGTTTATGTTCAAAAAGCCCATGAATAGCACCGAAAAGGCTGCAGTATGGACTTTTTGAACTACATATATGAGATTAAAGCTTACTTCTTACTTCTTATTTCTTGATCCAGTGCATCAATTCACGCAATTGACCGCCAACCACTTCGATCGGATGGTTTGCTTCGTTGCGGCGAGTTGCTGTCAGGAACGCACGGTTCGCTTGGTTCTCCAAGATGAAATCGCGTGCGAACTTGCCTTGTTGGATGTCGGACAATACTTCCTTCATCGCCTTCTTCGTCTCTTCGGTTACGATGCGTGGACCTGTTACATAGTCGCCGTATTCAGCCGTGTTGCTGATGGAGTCGCGCATTGTAGCCAGACCTCCTTCATAGATGAGGTCAACGATCAGCTTCAGCTCATGCAAGCACTCGAAGTATGCCATTTCAGGAGCGTAGCCTGCTTCTACCAATGTTTCGAAGCCAGCTTTGATCAGTGCGCTTACACCGCCGCACAATACTGCCTGCTCACCGAACAAGTCTGTTTCTGTTTCTTCCTTGAAGGAAGTCTCGATAACGCCTGCACGTGTACAGCCGATGCCCTTCGCGTATGCAAGACCGATAGCCTTCGCATTGCCAGTTGCATCTTGCTCGATTGCGATAAGACCTGGAACGCCGAAGCCTTCTACATACGTACGGCGTACAAGATGTCCTGGGGATTTAGGAGCTACGAGCAATACATCGTTGTCTTTCGGTGCTACGATTTGACCGAAATGTACGTTGAAGCCGTGAGAGAACATCAAGGCTGCGCCTTTTTTCAAGTTCGGCTCGATTTCATTTTTGTATACAGATGCTTGCGTTTCGTCCGGCATCAAGATTTGAACCACATCAGCACGGGAAGTAGCTTCGCCAACGGACAACACTTCGAAGCCGTCTTGACGAGCTTTGTCTGCAGATTTGCCTTCACGAAGACCGATTACCACTTGAAGACCGCTGTCACGCAGGTTTTGCGCTTGAGCATGTCCTTGGCTTCCATAACCGATAACGGCGATAGTTTTTCCTTGCAGTACGTTAAATTCAGCGTCATTTTCATAGTACATTGTAACTGGCATAAGTATGAGTCCTCCTCTTTCTTCCTATATAAATAGTGTGTAGTAATCTCCCCCGAATGAGGCGGGTATTTCAAGTGACAATCACGGGCCTCTTACAGCTTCCGCTTGTCCCCTGAGATACCCCCTCATTCGAAGGCCGTTATTCGATTCAATCCATACGTGTAGGAATAAGTCCAGACGCTTCCTTACTTATCTGTTACTTGACCGCGAATCAAGGCTGTAACTCCTGTGCGGCTAACCTCACGAATTCCGTATGGCTCCAGCAGTTGAATCATCGCTTCGATCTTCTGCGATTCGCCGACAACCTGCACCATAAGCGTGCTTGGCCCAATGTCGACGATGGAAGCGCGGAACGTCTCCACGACGCCAAGAATCTCTGGACGTACGTGTGGCTCAGCCTTCACCTTAATGAGTGCAAGTTCACGAGCAACCATTGGCTGGGAGCTTAAGTTGAGTACCTTGATCACGTCAACGATCTTGTACAGCTGCTTCTCGATCTGCTCCAGCATATGGTCATCTCCCGTGGTCACAATGACCATGCGGGAGAGACCTTGCTCCTCAGAAGCACCTACAGTAATACTCTCAATGTTGAATCCTCTGCGGCCAAATAGACCGGAGACACGCTGCAGAACACCTGGCTGATCGTTCACGATGACGGCAATGGTATGTTTGGTTATGTTCATCATTCACAATCCCCCATTATCATTTGGTCAATCGTGCAGCCCTGCGTTACCATCGGGTACACATTCTCGTGCTTGCGAACAACGAATTCCACAACCGCTGGCCCCGGTGTATTCAGTGCTTCCTGCCATGCCTGTTCTGCTTCCTCTTTGTTCGTCGCGCGGAATCCTCTTACCCCGTAAGCTTCCGCGAGCTTCACGAAGTCTGGGCTTCCAGCAAGGTCAATATGGCTGTAGCGATTGTCATAAATAATTTCTTGCCACTGGCGAACCATCCCCAGCACGCGGTTATTGATGATCGCTACCTTGACCGGTATATTGTTAATCGCACAGATTGCAAGTTCCTGCGCGCACATTTGCATGCCGCCATCGCCATTGATCGATACAACGGTACGATCCGGGAAGGCCATTTGCGCTCCGATTGCGGATGGGAATCCGAATCCCATCGTTCCAAGGCCGCCAGAAGTAATCCAGGAGCGCGGATGATTGAAGCGATAATATTGCGCTGACCACATCTGGTGTTGTCCGACATCTGTCGTAACGATGGCTTCCCCTTTGGTCGTATCATTGATCAGCTGGATGACCCATTGCGGCTTCAGTTCTTCATCCGAATCGATGAATTGCAGCGGTTTATCCGACTTCATCTGCATGATGCGAGCGCGCCATTCATCCGCATGGTTTGCACGTGCTGCTGTCTTATTGGCTAGTTCCAATGTAGTACGAATATCGCCTACAATCGGAATGTCCGTTGGGACATTTTTGCCGATTTCTGCCGGATCAATATCGATATGGACGATTTTCGCATGTGGCGCGAAACCTTCAAGCTTCATCGTCACTCGGTCATCGAAGCGAGCCCCGATGTTAATGAGCAAATCCGCCTGCTGAATCGCATTGTTCGCTGTATAGGTTCCATGCATGCCAGGCATGCCCATCCACAGATCATGACCGCTTGGGAATCCGCCAAGTCCCAGCAGCGTTGTCGTTACTGGAATTTGTGTCTTGCTCACGAATTCATACAGTTCTTCATGCGCTCCAGAATGGATAACTCCAGCTCCCGCGAGAATCACAGGTGACTTCGACTCTTCGATCGCTTTCAGCATTTTATCGACTTGATATTTGTTCGGCTGAACGTTAGGGTTATAGCCGCGAATATTTACAGTTGATACCGGTTCGAACAGCGTCTTCGCCGCCGATACATCCTTCGGAATATCGATGAGAACCGGTCCCTTGCGTCCTGTGTTCGCAATGTGGAATGCCTCGTGAATGACACGCGGCAGATCCTTAACATCGCGTACCAGATAGCTATGCTTCGTAATCGGCATGGTGATGCCTGTAATGTCTGCTTCTTGGAATGCATCGGTGCCAATCAAGGTCGTCGCTACGTTGCCTGTAATAACAACGAGCGGAACCGAATCCATATAGGCAGTAGCAATTCCTGTAACCAGGTTTGTCGCGCCTGGTCCCGATGTTGCGATACATACACCGACCTTGCCGCTTGCACGGGCATATCCGTCCGCTGCATGAATCGCTCCTTGCTCGTGCCGGGTCAGAACGTGGTGGAAATCCTCACAGCCGTGCATGGCGTCATAAATATAGAGCACCGCGCCGCCTGGATATCCGAACACACACTCCACACCTTCCAACAACAAGCTGCGAAGCAAAATATCCGAGCCTGTAATGACTTCAGGCTGCATCCATTTCTGTCTTAATTCTTCTTTTGACCTCATTGCCGTACGATGTGAGCTCATTCGACATCCTCCTTACGCATATTTACTCATTTCCATACTCGGGCTCTAGGTTACATTTGTGAAGATATGTCTTGCCTGGCCAGGCACATACTATGCCAACTCATCACATGAAGATGAGAAATGAGAGAGTCAGCAAATACAAAAAAACCTTCCATCCCACGCAGCAAACTGCTGCATTAGGGACGAAAGGTTGTGCTTCCGTGGTACCACCCGCATTCATTTCATATCTCGCAATATGAAATCTCAGCAAGTATTCGTATGCCATAGACAATAACGAATACTCATAGCGTCTAACGCGCGCCCTACGATTCTCCCTACTCGCATGATAGAACGATACATTCCAGCGTCCTAATCATCTGTTCAGGAGAACAGCTCCGAGGTGAGCTCGCATATAAGGGGTTAAGGCGTCGGTTTCAGCAGAACCTCCGACCGCTCTCTGTTCATAAGAGCCCTTACTACTTCGTCCTCTTCATTGCCGTTGGTATTATGTGTCATGTTTCAAATGTTTAGAAACATTATATTCCTACACCTATCAGGAGTCAATAGGGCATTCTTTATTTTTTTGTTTTGTGAATCATTATGGATTACTGATCATTTTTGCATGATTGTTCCTGTTTTCGCTCAGTGGACAGTTTATATCCGAACTTTTTATTTGATAAAACAAAATAATATACGCCTTTTCACTTCCCTACTAAAGCGTTTTCAATCCCCCTGAACAATACAACGGAACGATGCGCTAACGCAGTGAAATCAATAGGATGGAACCCTTCGACATCCGCATATAAAGTATCGTTCAATGGCTGCACGAAATGTGCGGGAAGTTGCTGATGTCCCATAGAAGCCCCTAAAATGGAACCTACTGTCGCTCCATTGCAATCTGTATCGAATCCACCCAGCACGGACGTTGTTACACCACACGCGAAATCTCCTTTAGAAAAAATCAACGAAGCAGCAACGAGCGCGGCATTGTTATTGGTGTGCACCCATGAATAATGTCCGAACGAGTTCCAAATTCTCTCAGCTACTTCCTCTTCACTCTTCGACGTCTTGCCAATCTCAATCGCCTGGGCGATATCAGCAGCCAGACGCGACGTGTCTGGAATCTGAGCAAGCCCCGCCCGAACAATGCGTTCAGGATCCGGTTCATAGAAAGCCGCAGCGATCATTGCTGCTACGAACATAGAACCATAAATTCCATTCTTCACATGGGATAGGGAGGCATCACGCCAAGCTAGCTCTGCTGCTAATTCCGGTCGTCCAGGAGCAGAATAGCCGTATACATCCGCGCGAATCTGGGCGCCAATCCATTCCCGGTAGGGATTCAGGTGCATACGCACTCGTTCCCAGTCTACTTCCCGCTTATTACTGGAAGCTGACATCTTGCAGTCCTGCACGGCGGCCAGCTCCTGCTCTAAATTCACGAAGGTCATGCATTCAGCAGTGAATACCTGCTTTAGACTGAGCCGTTCCAGCCATACCGCTGCGACATGCTCCGTCTTCAGTTTCAATCCATGGCGTTCCATTAAGAGCTGACTAAGAACCGCGTAACGCATATCGTCATCCGTCTCCATGAAGCGAATCTGCTCGAGCTGGCTGTCTGGAAAGAAAATCCTCAGTTTCTCACCTGGACGAAACTCAATAGATGATGCGCGCGAATGTCCCGGCACGTAATTCCGAAATGGCCAAGCATCGGCATCTTGAAGCCACGTTCGAATCCACTTCCAACCCGGAATTCCACCCGCTCCGTCGACAAATGGAGGCACCTCTAACGGTTTGCCGAGCGCACAGCCGATTGCGCGCCCAACCCATGCCCCATGGAAACGATCATGCCAGAACTCGTCATCCCGCAGTGCCGATTCCCGTTTGAGCTCCTCTTCTGAGCGAAATGGAGCGTTCGTAGGTCTCAGCTCCCGGATGCTCTCCAAGTCAGATGGCTCAGTAAAGGGGAAATCGCTGCGAATGCGGCGATTGGACATGTCGCAATACAGCTTTGCAGCAGCCTCCTCATCATGCGAATGATGATGGATCCAGTCCTCTAAGGCTTCCGCAATGCCCTGTGTCTCCTTTCCTTCTTCGATCATCTGCTTCCATTCCGCCTGCAGCAACTCGCTCCAGCTTCCATGCGCCCAATTGTGCTGGATTTCCTCAGCCTGCATATGCATATTCCCTTTGCACATAACTCCATCTCCTCTTCTTCTAAGGCAGTAATCCCCTTATATAGTAAACACCCCATCATTCTCGTGCATGCACATTACTCGTGCTGCGGAAAAGGTATGGTTTGTAATACTATCCGACAAGACCCGTACGCTCAACACTCTCAACAAAATACTTCTGGGCAAATACATACAAAATGATCATTGGTATCATGACAAGCAGTGCTCCTGTATTCATAAGCTGCGAAATATAGGAAGGATCTGTCGTAATCCGCCCTAATGCCCCTGGCATGCTGGCAAGCGTCGAGGACAGCACCTGCGTATAATTCATATATAGAGAGACATAGTAGTTGTCATTCCACTGCCAGACGATTGAGAACAGCAGCACCGTTACGATGGCCGGCACGGTATTCGGAATAATGACTCTCCAGAACGTACCGAGAACCCCTGTTCCATCAACATAAGCGGCTTCCTCTAACTCCTTCGGTAGGCCGCGGAAAAATTGACGGAAAATAAAAATGAACAACCCGTTTTTCATCCCCATTGCTAATGTAGAGGAAATAAAGAACGGCCAATAGCTTTCCAGCAAGTTAACCCCTTGCTTGCCTGTGAACAGCTCATAGAGACCAAATATATCGAAGAATCGATAATTCAAATACGTCGGGATCATAATGGTCTGCGGCGGGATGACAATCGTGAACACTACTAACGTGAACAGAATCCCCCTTCCCCTAAATTTCAGCCGCGCGAAGCCGTATCCGGCTAAGGCGCAGGAGACCATTTGCAGAACGGAAGTCCCTAGACTCAGCATCGTAGAATTCCAGAACGCGGCGGGATATTCCAGCATATCAAATGCCGTCTTGAAATTGTCCCATGTAAAATGACGCGGAATCCATACGATCGTCGTATCAAACAAATCCATCCGATCCCGAATCGCCATGGACAGCTTCGTAATGAGCGGGTACAGGATGATGTAGCAGATCCCAACGATAAGCAAGGTTCGCGCACAAATCCACAGCCACTTCTTCATCTGGTCAAGGGGACGAACTTCCGCATTCCATCGTTCCATACGTCGACCTATTGCGTCTGCCTTTTGTCTTGCGATAGATGACATGCTTCTCTCCCCTTTCTCAGTCATAATAGAAGACCCGTTTGGAAATAAAGTAGACACACGCTCCGAGCATAATAGATACGATAAGAAAATATGCCCAAGACATCGCTGAGCTTAAGCCAAAGTTATTCTCCCTAAACGCCATCCGATGAATATAACCTGTAACTCCATTATTCGTGAACGAATCTACGACCGTATAGACCGTATTTGTCAAAATAAGCGGCGACATCATCGGGAATGTAATCTTCCAAAATGCTTCATAGCCCGTTGCTCCTTCAATCTTGGAAGCCTCATACAAGGAAGGCGATATGGACTGCAGCCCAGCTAAAAATATCAATATTTGCACACCCGACGCCGCTACAATGTAATAGATGCGATCAACAGCGCTAGTCAGATAAAATACGATATCGCCGCTCATCCCCATCTCTATCAGCAAAGAACGCAGTCCCATACTGCGAAGTCCTGAGAAATTGCCCTCTACGCTTGATGCAACATCCCCTAGCATCTGGGCAAGATAGTTCGAGCTGTCTATGCCCTGAATAACACCGGAAGCAAGCACGACCGGCAGGAAGAAGATTGCACGGGCAAGCATTCTCCCGCGGAACTTCTGAGAGAGCAGCACTGCTGAAAATAAGCTAAAAAAGATAATTAGCGGCACATTCGCTAGCATGTTCATTGTCGCTTCAATCAAGAGCCGATTGAAGTTGGGATCAACGGTGAATGCTTTTGTATAATTTTCAAATCCAACAGATGACAGCTTGTAGCCCGTCTCTGTCAGACTCAAATGGCTTATGCTGAAGAGCAGCGATCGTACGAGCGGAACAGCCATGAGGAGCAAAAATCCGATCAACCATGGTGCGATAAAAAGCCAGCCAAACATCGCCTTCTTTCGTTCAAGCGAGGGTCTTCTTCGTTTTCCAATCGACAGCTTCACTTGCTCCCCTCCTCAATGCGATAGTTGGCCGCTTCCACCGCCGCTCCGCCTACCTCAACAGGCGCATTGCCGTAGTTGACGATGACGCGCACACCATTGCTGTAAGTTGTCTGCACTACCTCATCCGCCAGGCGCTCATGCTTGATCATGAATGCATCGCCAACCTTATGGTGCAGCTCATTCAACTGCCGGTACGCAGAAGCTGCTTCGTCGAGCCATTGCGAATACTCTGCGGCGAAGAAGTCATCCCACATCGTATCGCGGAGCTGTTCTGTACTCGCCGCAAGCCAGCTGAAGAATACATTAGAACCTGTCTCTACCGCTTGCAGCATCCGCCTGTTCACATCCTGATTCTCCACCCCGTTAAATGCTTCACCTGCATAAGGAATCAAGCCATGCATAACCATCGAATAGAAAGGAATCATCTCGTCCGTTATCTGAAATCTGTTGCTCTGCATCGGTGCGCGGACAATCTGGCTCGCATAAGGAAGCACATACGCATTGCCGCCTTGCAGCATGACCTTGCCCCGATCCGCCGCTTGCTTCAGCGCCTTGCTGACGAAGGCAATCGACTTCTGACGCAATATGGGTTCATTCAGATTGAAGTTGGAATAGATCTCGCTTCCTGAATCCTGAATAGAGACACCATCATCCGCTGGCAGCTCTGCATGCGCCAAGTAACGGCTCATGACGGTTGGGTACAACGCTGGCGACAATAATGAATGGGAGAATGCTTCGTAATTTTTCTTGAAATTAGCTGCGTTGAATCGGAAGAACTTCAACGAGATTCGGCCAAGCGATTGTACGCTGTCCTTGGTTGCGTTCCACCCATCATCATTGTATACGCGTCCAAGCGAGAACTCCGGATACAAGGTTCCCCCTCGGGCCTGCAGCTGTTCACGCAGCCGGTTCAGTCCATCTCTTCCACCCAGCTCACGAACCGCCTTCACGTTGTTCGGCAGCTTATGCTGAATGCCTCCGTTCATCCATCCGGCATAATTCATCTGAATATTGGAGACTCCCCTAGCTGCAAGCTCCTCCACCATCTGACCGGCTTCATCGAATGTGGTGAGCGGCACTGGCGAATCATAAGAAACGCCCAAGAAGGTCTTTACTTTAGAAATCGAACCGATCGCCTCTACGTAAAATGGCGCATCCGCTGGCTTAACAGCCTTATCAGCCTGTTCGCGCAGCGGCTTCAGCTGGTATTTGCGCATCAAATAATCCCGGTATGCATTCGCCATCCCCGAATATCCTGCCTCTTCGCGATTCTGGAACATGTAGCGAATTTGCAGCTGTCCTGCGTATGGCTCTGCAGGCGTCTTAATAAGCTCCTCCCTGGCATTCAGCATCACTTTGTCCTTCGGCAATACGGTGAACTGGGGGCCAATCCAGTTATATTCATGCTGCCTTCCACTGACATCTGCATAAAGGGTCGACATCGCATCTCCGTCCTCGATGACCGCTAGAAAAGAGCTCGTGTCCCGCTTCATGCCGTAAATAGGCATACGAACCGTCTCATACGTATTCAACTGCTCTGTCTTGAAGAAGCTTGGATCCTCGCCATATACAGGAAGGACTAATCCTTGCGCGTAGTTCTTGCCATTATTGAAATGAATAAGTGAGCCCGAACCATCCGGCACGAACAAATAGCCATTCTCCTTCTTACCTGCCGCACCGAAGGAGGATAGAACATCGAGGGTATGCAGCCGGTATGGGGGCTGCGCCTTGATTGCCGAGGCATCCACACTCACCAGCAGGTGCTCCCCATCAAGCTTGTAGCGAAGCGGCACCGTAAAGGATGCACTGCCTCCGCCCTCTCCTTCAATTACACCGTTCTGCTCATTGTCGGACTTCAGATCCTCTTCGGTATATCCAGCCTTCTCAATCAGATCAAGCACTTTCTTGAGCGCTGACTTCGGAATCTCTCTACGTTCATAGATCCCCGTATCCTCATTTAGACGGAAGCGGGTCAACATCTGATTCCGTTCCTTCTGGTCGAGCTTATTCAATATTTTCTCTTCCAGCCGCTGCTTGCTAATCTTGAGTGGAATCACTTCTGCGCCGCGTTCCGGATTACCAAATTCATAGACGACGGTCATGCCGTCCGACTCCGATTGGATGGTGAAGGTCTTATGGACAACACTGTCATTGAAGCTGTCATAATCCTTCGTCTGTCCATTCGGCATTAAGTAGGTAAGCGACAGTTGGGCGCCAAGCTTGCCCTTGATTAACGGGCTGGCCATACCGTCCGAGTCTCGATCCTGTGGATTCGTCCACCACACCGCAGCGCTTCGCAGATCGACGACGGCAGCTTCTGCCGTGCTTTTGTTTACGTACAATTCCAGGACATCTGTTGCTGCCACTCGTTCCAGGCCAGCTACCTGTTGCCGGGCTGCAGACAACTGGGCATTCGATGCCAGCGCAACCGTTCCCTTGATCGCTCCTGGCGATGTGGATACACCGAAGTCCGGCATCGCTGCATCTCCCGTGCGCGGCAGGCTTCTTGGTTGGAACAGAACGAACAGGAGCAGCAGCACAGCCATAATCGCCCCAGCTATGCCTATGGTTCTCCATTTCCACTTCCGTCGCCGTGTGGGTGCGACAGTTCCAGAATCACGAGACTTGCGTAATGAGATTTTCAAGTCGTCACCCCTCTCCGATCCGGAATAAGATTTCTTGATATACGGTGGATACGAACATTATCATTTGCTGCCCCAAGCTGAATGCTAACAGACCGAGGAACAGGATGATCCCGATAACGACGAAGGTCAGGCCCATCGTGACAACTGTCTTCGATGCCGTATATTGATGCACTGTCAGCATGCCGACGAACAAGAGCAGGGCGCACCATACATAGCTGATCGATTCCAGCAAGTAGTAGAACGAGGTTTCCTCTTGCGTCATGATGTTGGATAGAATCAATAGTGGAATTTGCATGACAATTAACGGCATAAGCGCGTAACCCGTTGCAGTTACAATCTCCTTGAACTTGCCCTCTCCGTCCATTAACGTAGTCAATGACCAATTCGCAATACACCAGAGGAAGAATGGAATAACGGCAACCTGGACTTCCATCCATATACTGAACTGTGTCTCCAAGCTCTGAAAAATAATAAACCCGGTAAATTGCCGCTTAATAACTGATAAAATAATGAAGATGAGAAGCAAAAGCAGAGAAAAACCCCAATGACCTGCCTGTTCATATTTCAATTCCCAGAAGGACTTGAATGGCCTGAACATCAGCTTCCAAGCAAATCGAATCTTACCTGGTTCAGAAGCAAGTCTGCCCTTCAACATCCGATTCCCGATAATCAGGCCAACAACGAGCACAATGCACAAGGTCGCGATGAGCCCGAATTGATCCCAGATCAACTGCTTGCGATAACTCTTGAATGCACGCGAGTAATAGTCTGGGCGCATCCCCTGGCGAAATTCATGAATGGCTTTCTCAGATTCGCCAGCTCGCAGCTTCGCCTTGCCAAGGCCAACATGCGCCATATCCAAGTTATTGTTCAGCTTCAATGCTTCTTCCCACGCGGCCTCGGCTTCTGCCTCATTGCCAACCTCCGTCAATTCAACCGCCTTGCGCAAGACGCGTCCATATCGAGTTGGCTCGAACACAATAATCTGATTCGATCCTTTATCAAGAATAAGTACCTTATCCCCTGACATCTCCAAGTCAATTGGAGCCTTGAATTGGCCGAACTTATCGCCATTCTGCCCGAAGATGTACAGCAGCTTGCCTTCCTTGTCATACGTAAAAATACGGCCGCGCTTATTGTCGAGCACACTATACATGCCGAACTTATCAGCAGTAACCGCAATTAAGGTGGAGAATCCGCCCATTGTGGCACTGTTGCTGAAGTACAGATCACCCATCGGTTTTTCGTAGCCCTTGCGCTTCAATACATCTACCCCAGAAGGATTCAGGCGGCGAACGGGCTCGGTAGACATCTCATCGGCAGTGGTTACGTACATGAAGCCTTCATCATCAAGTGATATATTATTGAACTCGACTGGGATGAACAGTGCCATCTGCTTGCGCTGCTCCTTCGTCGCAAACTGCTTCCAGAACAGCTCAATCGGGTTATACAGAACAGGGTTCACGCCAATAAATCCATTGAATTCCCCTTCAGGCGACAACTCCATAATGCCGTCAAATACGCCCTTGCTCACGACATAAAATCGTTTCGTTCGGTCAACGACCAGCTTAATCGGAACATACTGCAGATCTGCCCGTATCATATCCGACTTCGGCGTTCCAAGTGCACGTACGAATTTCCCCTCCGGTGTCAGCTCCACGATTCTCGCCTTGCCGGTATCCGCCACATAGATGCGATTGTCTTCCGTCACGAAGAGGCCTTGCGGGCGTTCGAACGTATCTGTTATCCCTTGGTTCGTGAACTTGCTTACAACCCACTTGGGCTTCAGCTTGTCGTTCAATGCGATCAATCGGTTATTGCCCGTATCGAGAACATACATCGTCCCATCAGGGCCAATAGTCATATCCTCCGGCGAATTCAATGCGCCAACGCCAAGAGCTTCACCCGTCCAGCTCCGCGAAGGTTCATATGGAAGCGGCGCCTTGATCGGCTTGCCGTCATACCCATAGTTGTAGCCTTCATAGGGAGCCGCAGATGCTGTGGCATCGAACAGAGAAATTCCCAGCATGGCGCAGATGACGAAGGCAAGCACGATTCGATATCCCGCCTGCACAAGGCGGGACGGCAATGTTTGGTTGGGTTGATGTAATAACATACGCTCCCTCCTTGGCTTACTCTTTCATGCCGGACGTCGACATCGTCTGCAGCACATTGCTCTGTGTAATGATGAAGATCGTGATTGGAACAGAGATGAGAATGAGCGTTGCTGCCATTGATGGCCCTGTGCGGATAATGCCTCCCGCTAAGATTTGGCTGAATGCATAATCCAATGTCTTGAGCGTCTCACTGTACAGAAACAGTGAACCGGCCCCGCCGGCTCCCCCTACATTCCACAATCCTTGGAAGGAGAAAATAATCAAAGTCAGCCATGCCGGCTTCACGATTGGCATGACAATGCTCCAGAAGATTCTCCACTCCGAGCATCCGTCCAGCTGAGCTGCTTCCAGCAGCGCATCCGGCACCTGCTCCATGAACTGCTTCATTAAGTACAAGCCGAGCGAGGAGCCAACCGCCGGCAAAATAATGGCCCAATACGTATCAACCAAACCAAGCCATGACATCGTCATGTAGTTCGTAATTTGCGTTACGGTCGCAGAGAACATCAAGGACAAGACGACAACCGTGAACAGAATCCCCTTTCCGGGGAACTTCTTCTTCGCAAGCGGGTATGCCGCCAGTGAGGCAATAATGACATGAAGAGCAGTACCGACAAATGCGATGAACAGCGTATTGAAAATGTATCTGGAAAAGGGCACCCATGTGCCCGACATGAGAAGAAATAAATCCACGAAGTTATTGAACGTAGGGTTGCGAACAAAGAAGTTAGGTGGAAATTGTAAAATTTCATTGATTGGCTTGAACGCATTATTGATGACGAATACAAGCGGCATCGCCATAAAAACGCCAATGCAGCTCAAGAATAAGAACAGAAACACATCACCGGTACGAGAACGATTCACCTTGCGTCCGATGCGCAGTTTCCATCGAAATATACGTCCCATCCTAATCCCCCACCTTCCGCAGCAGCTTCTGCACAATCAAGTTCGAGCCAAGCATAATCCCGAACAGTACCGTGGCAATGGAGGAGGCATAGCCCATCTCATAGCGGAGCGATCCGAAATCCATTAAGTGAGTTACGATCGTATGCCCTGCATACTGCACGCTTGGGAATCCGGCGAGCGTCGTCGCCACTTCTGCCACAGCGAATGATGAGGTAATCTGGATGACTGCACCGAACAGCAGCTGGGGTCTCATAGAAGGCAGTGTAATGTACCATAGCTCCTGCCATCGATTCTTCACCCCATCGATAGCCCCCGCTTCATATAAACTCTTATCCATGCCCTGCAAGCCCGCAATGAAGGCAAGGAAGCTGGTGCCTAAGCTTAACCATAGCTGTACGATAATAATGATCGGCATAATATACTTCGTATCTTTTAGCCAGAGAATCGGCTCCAGAATGATGCGCCACTTCATGAGGAAAGCGTTGATATACCCGTAAGCATCGCCGCTGAACAACAGTGTCCAGACGATGAACGCATTGCCGGATAGCGCTGGAGCATAGAACACGAGGGTAGCGAATGTACGCACCTTCGGCGACAATTCATTGATAATCCAAGCCAGTACAAAACAGGCAATATAACTGACGGGGCCAGTAATTACTGCGAACATCAGCGTATTTTTCAGGGCAATGAGGAACACATCATCCTGGACGAACAACCGGGCATAATTTTGCCAGCCTACCCATTTTGGAAGTTCCAGCATGTTGAAATTTGTAAAGCTAATAATGAGCGACAACACTACCGGCAAGACCGTAAAAGTAAAGAAAATAAGGAAATACGGCGCGATCATTGCATATAATGTTCGATTGCGCCGCACTTCGGCCAATTTATGATTCAGGCGCATTCGCAGCTTAGAGGCAGGCTGCACCGACTTCGCAGATGCTGGAACAGGTCGATTCACTTCCATCGGCTATTGCTCCCCCTCTCGGATTGGCAAATTGAATTCTTTGCGCTTAATGGTCAATTCCTGATTAATAATGCGCACATATTCTTCTAGCGTCTCCCGTACATCCGTTCCGTTATTGAATACCTCGAAGAATGCATTCTGCAAGTGGCGATCGAAGGAGTAAGAACCCGGAACCGCAGGCTTCCCAACAATCCATTTCCACTGTTCATTCAGTGTCGCCACTTCCTTCGCAGACCATGGCAGCCGCTTCAAAGCCTCAACATTAGCTGCCGTATATCGGCCAGATTCGCCGAGTATAGACTCCATCTCTCTTCCGAAGGATGATTGCGTATCCGCATTCGTCCACCAGCTCATGAACTTCCAAGCCGCTTCTTTATTCTTGGCCTTCTTGAACATGACAGAGCCCGTTGCTGACGACAGACTTTCCCGATGTACAACACCGTCTGTTCCCTTAACACCCGGAATTGGAGCGAACCCCCATTCCCCGCGAATCTCGGGAGCAAATACAGCTAAGGTATTGAATGTCGTGTAGTCTGCAATGCCAAGCGGTATCTCCCCCGTTCGGAAGCGATTCACAAACTCGAATTCACGCGGCAGTTTGTAATGAGTATACAGCTCTGTCCAGTGACGGAATGCCTCCATTCCTTCCGGCTTGCCAATCGCAGCTGCAATGCCATCACCTTCGTAATAGCTGCCGCCCAATTGATAGAGGAGTGTATCGAAGGTCGGATTCGGCATTAGTCCGATTTGCATATTTCGCTTCTGCAGCTCCGGCACGAGCGACATCATTTCTTCCCAGGTATCCGGCACCTTCATGCCCAGCTCGCTAAGTACATCCTTGCGATAGAACAGCATCGGGAACAACTGCGTTTCAGGAATGGCAAATACACCGTCCTTGGACTTGAAGCTCGCAAATGCACTGTCACGGAATCGTCCATATACCTCTTGGAAATTCGGATATTGGCTCAAATCCTCTAGCGCATTTCGCATCGCAAAGTCAATCACGTTGGCAGTTGCAATCGCCACGTCCGGCCCTTTGCCTGCAAGTGTTGCAGGAAGCAGCACATTCTCCCCGACAAGCTGCAGGTCAACTTGAATGCCGGTCTCCGGCGTGAAATAACTGTCAATTAAGGTTCGGATCAACTGTGCCTGATCGCGTCCGCCAGCTACCCATACCGTAATGTCCGTCTTCTTCCCGCCGCCTCCCAGATTGTAATCATCTGTGAAGGAATACCAGAACGACGTTAATTCATGCTTCACGGATGCCCACAATCCTACTCCCGCTTCAGGCAATGCCGTCTTCGGCGAGCTTACAAACAGATAATCAAGCGTTAGCGGCTGCGTGTTCACACTAAGCATCCACGTTCCTAGCGACATGATGCCATCTTTGAAGCTGGTCAGCCGGGATGTAATCGTTTCTGGATGCTCGCCGAGATCCTGCAAGCGATAGCTTGTCGTTCGAAGTACTGTTGCATTTACACTAGCTCCCCCTGCTAGACGATCCATCTCATCCGCAACAAGCGACAATTGCTTGCTCTGCGCAAGGAACGTATCCGCCATCGTCGGGATCAAATCCTCAAGCGGGTAATCGCGGAATTGATCTGGAGCAGTGCCCGTAATCATTATAATTTTGCGATACAATCCGTTCAGCTCTTGAATGCTGTCCTTCACGATGCGAACCATATCTGCGAGATCGCCCATCGTTACTTCCAGCCGCAGCTCATGCTGTCCTTTCGTCAGATAGAACAAATAGGGCTTCCCTGTGCGCTCATCGCCTGCTGCCTTCACATCCCATGAAGTGCTCGGTGGAAACGTAATCTTTGCCGCTTCGGCAAATGGAAGCTCGCCATCAACCATCAGCTTGCGTGTCACCTTAAGGCCACGAGCTAAATCCTGCTTGTATTTGAATCCAATCTCATATAATCCATCCGCAGGCACCTCTACATTCCATGCGATCCATTGCCCGGGTGCCTTCCAATGGTCGCCTCCAATGGCATTCATGCGAATGCGGGATGCATCATAGGGCTCTACATCCGGGCCAGAGCGATCATTAATCGGATATAGCGATGGGCTTGACTTATGGTAGGCCGACTCTCCTTGTACTTTAATCAGTGCATCGTCTGCCTGTTGATAGCCTTTCTCTGCATACTCCTTCTCTATGTCTGCATATGACTTGGCTACACGCGGTTCCAATGTCACGCGCTCTACCATCATCGGTTCTCTTATTCCGATAAATTGAAGTGTATGCTTCCCCTTCGCCAAATAAATGGCAAGTGTATCGGCATAATATCCCTCTGCGTCATTCAAGCTTCGTTCCGTCCAACCAGGCTGTTCGACTTGGCGCGGTCTTATATCGTTATCGTTGCTGTCACGTTCGATGTCCTCTCTCTCATTGCCCCAAATTCGCGGATACAGCATCCGTTCCGCTTCTGCAAATGGAATATTTCCGTCCACCCGCAGTTCTCTCTCGATTGGAGATCCTGTTCCACTCACAGGAAAATAACGAAGCTTCACATCGTACCATCCATCTTCCTCCACATGAAACGTCCAGCCGAACGTCCCCATCTCCCCACTGCGAATCACTTGTCCTGTTGAGCCCTCGTACGACGACTCTATAGGACTTCCCTCGCTTAGCGAATGATCCAATTCGCTCGCTAAGAGTTCAATCGGCTGCGATGCGATTGCAGATGGATTCCCCACTTTCTTCTGGTACGACTCATAACGAAGCAGCCCTTTCGGATTGGAGTCCGAAGAAACACTTAGCGGCTTTAATGCACCGCTTGCTAACGCTGGTTCAATTGTTGAGCTCCGCGAGTCATTCGAGAACAGGGCTGCTCCTGTCCAAATGACCCCTGCGGCAACTGCGACTCCCAGCATCATGCTGATTCGCCGCTTCCATGTTGAGTCCATGTGTTTGCCCACGACGGTCTCTCCTTTCTCTCTCCAATCTTCTAACGGTACCAACATAAAACCCCCGCTGTGAGGCAGCGGGGGATGAATAACCGCACAACTATTTTTTGTTCATTATGGTATCAATCTGCTCTTGGGACGATTTCTTTATCTTCTCAATAGCGGATTCCGGTGTATCCTTTCCTTTGACAAAAGCTAGAACCGCTTCGGTGTATTTCTTGCCGAGGTCGCCGATATTGTCGTAATAGAGTGGTTGAACCTTCTCTGCCAGCGCCTGAGCAATCTCCACATCCTCTGGGCTTTGCAGCGAACTCTCGAAGCCCTCCATCCGGAATTCTTCTAAATGATCCCATGGCACCATGTCTTCAAAGATTTGCGCTTTCTCTTTGGCCTTCTTCACGTTAGCCGGCATGAACCACATCGTGAAGTTTGTAATCGGGTTCGCATAATCGGTTGCCTTCGGCCCTTTCGGATAATATACAAATCCATATTCATCCGTCATATCTTGGCGTGTAGAGCCTTCCCAGATCTCTCCCGGCACGAATAGTGCTTTCCCGCTGTTGAACACCTTCTGCGATTCGTTGTAATCTTCGAAGTTGCCATTGCGGTTCGGCATTGCCACCTTGTGTGTCGTGTATAAATCGCCTAGGAATCGGAGCGCTTCCATTGCATTCGGCTCACCGAGTGTAAATTGCAGCTTGCCGTCCTTGTAATCAATAATGCTTCCTGCATTCGAGTACACCGCTTGACGGGCTTGCACCGGCGCGTAGGATACAATTCCCCATTGATCGGTTGCACCGTCTCCATTCGTATCCTTCGTTGCTTTCTTGGCCATTTCCAAATATTTATCCCATGTCCACTCGCCCTTCTTCGCAAGCTCTTGCGGATCTTCCAGACCTTCGCGCTTCAGCATGGAGCGATTGAAGAATATGCCTGCTCCTGCTCCCGAATCTTCCAAGATCCCGTAGGATTTGCCTGCAAACGAGGAGAACTCCTTAATTCGCTTCGGCCATTTCGGATCGTTATAGTCGAATAAATCGTCTACCGGCAGCAAATAGCCTTTGTTCGGCAAGTTAGGAAAAGCCAAATATAAATCGAGGATAACAAAGTCCGCCGGCGCTTCTCCCGATAGTGCGCCTTGTGCAATCTTCTCTGCTCCTTCGCCCCACGGCACGGTAATCCATTCAATTTTCGTATTGTATTTCTTCTCTATTTCTTTCATCCGCTTATAGCGAATATCTTCAGCATTTGATTTGCCTTCCTCTAGCCCTTTGCCCCATGTCAGGAATCGTACTGGCTCTCCACCCATATCAAACGCGGGCAGCTCCTTTTTCTCTGACTTGGGTTCTTCCTTTGGTTCCTCTTTTTTTGGTTCTTCCTTCGGAGCCTCTGTTTTGGGCTGTTCCTGCGGCGACTGAGCTGTATTCCCCCCAGAGCCCGAGCAAGCGGTGACGAGTAGCATCGTTAGTGCAACAAGCATAATTGCGAACGCTTTCATTTTAGGTTTCATTGGTTTCCCCCCTGCTTATTATGACCCCTATTCATCTGCTAGATAGCGATAGACAATAACCGCTAGCCTTGATTCATCCCTAACAGCTTCTCTCTATTTAGAATGATCATCCATAATGTCTATAAATTTTGGATGTATCCCCCTTAAGGTTATTCACATTATATGCTTTTATCTCTGGAAGCATTTTGAATATTGTTCACAGTAGTCGGCTTTTTTTCCGAAATCTCATGAAAAAATAATCGATGATCACCGCTCGATCATTACAGTCATAAACTAAGAAAAACAAACGGAACAGAGGGAATGACTATGATCCGACTTCGACGCCCTGCACTGGACGATGAAGCAATTATACAGCTTGTGAAGCGGGAGCTGCTCCCACACTCCCATCTGATTGCGAGCCATGAGCAATTATTGAAGGAAATTCCTGAACGGTTGAAGGTAGGGCCAACGTATGTCGCCGTTGATCGTCACAATCGAACGATAGGATTTGTTCATGTATATGTAAGAGAAGGTACGCTCATTATCGATATGCTGGCCGTTGCTCAAGATTCGCAGCATCGAGGCATCGGAAGGCAACTAATGAGAAAGGCTGAGCAATACGGGAAATACAAGCGATGCTCCCAAGCACGCATGATGGTCGATTACGGTAATGTGCGGGCAGAACGATTCTATGAACGCAGAGGGTATCGGTTCATTCGCTTTGTTCCCGCCGTGGTGTGCCATGAGATGGGAAAGAAATTGTAAGAGCGAGTAGCCCGGGCATTTGCCCGGGCTCACTGTCGGCTCTTCTCTGCTTAGCAGGTAACTACGCTCTCCTATTTGCAGATCTTCCTTATGTCCGCATGTTATCTATAATATCCATATCCTCCATAAAATCCGCCATAAGACCCTGGTCCTCCGTACCCGGAATATCCGTAGCCGCCACCATACGGATATCCGCCACCATAGCCTCCATAGCCGCCATATGCAAAAGGCGCCGTGCCGATTGCCAGCAAGTCAAATAAGACAAGTGGGATAATCGCTTTCGTCTTTACTTTTTTTCCTTTGCCTTGTTCCAGCACAAGCCGATTGCCCTTCACCTCAAGCAGCTTGCCGCTTACGACGCTACCGTCTTTATGCTTCACATAGATTTTCTGGCCGATTAAGCTTCTAGCCTGTTCTTTCGTCACACCACGCATAATACTCCCTCCTTCACCGGTGTACCCTACATGGTATGTCCGTTGCGAACATACTGATTGGATATTGGCCTTGAATCTATGAATCTGTGTCACTTTACTTTGTATTTACCACGGAATCAATAATATTTTGCGCAGGCTTTTTCATTTTCTCCACTGCCGATTCAGGCGTATCCTTCCCTTTCGTAAATGACACGATGGCTTCATTGTACATTTTCCCTACATCACCAATGCCATCATGATAGAGTGTAATATTTTTCGTAGGGATATCCATAGCAACATCCACATCCTCAGGTGTCTGGAATACCGACTCATTGCTTTCTCTTTGGTTGTCCTTCAATTTATCCCACAAAATCCAATCTTCATAAATTTGCGCTTTCTCCTTCGCCTTCTTCACATTCGCCGGCATGAACCACATCGCCATGCCCGGGTTGGGACTTGTGTAATCAGTTCCTTTTGGACCTTTCGGAAAATATACGTAGCCAAATTCATCGGCCATTTCCTTGCGGCCCCATGCCTCCCAAATTTCTCCGGTCACGAATAGCGCCTTGCCTGTATTGAACATCGCCTGGGTATCCTCATAGTCTGCCATGCTGCCGTTTTTGTTGGGCATAATAACCTTGTCTGTTGCAAATAAATCATAAACGAAACGCAGCGCTTCCATCGCATTTGGCTCACCCATTGTAAAAGTAAGCTTATCGTCCTTCGTCTCCACGATGCTGCCGTTATTCGAATAGATGGCCTGACGGGCGAAAATTGGCGCATATGATACGATTCCCCACTGATCGATTTTTCCGTCACCATTTAAATCCTGTGTCGCCTTTTTGGCCATTTCCTTAAAATGATCCCAGTTCCATTCATCCTTCTTCACGAGTTCATGCGGATCGGTCAGACCAAGCTTTTTCAGCATCGTTCGGTTATAATACATCCCTGCACCGGAATCAATGTTCTCGACAACTCCATATACTTTATCCTTATAAGCGCCAGAGCTGCGCAGCGAGGACGGCCACTTCGGATCGTCGAAGTTGAATACATCATCGACTGTACGCAAGTACCCTTTTTCCGCTAAGCTTGGGAAGGCCAAGTACATGTTCATCAGCACGAAATCTGCCGGAGCCTCACCAGACAATGCGCCAGCAGCAATTTTGCTCTGACCCTCGCCCCAAGGGACAACGATCCACTCAATCTTCGTGTTGTATTTCTGCTCAATCTCCTTCATTCGCCTCAGTCGATCATCGCCCGCATTGGATTCGCCTTCCTTCGGCAAGCCACCCCAAGCCATAAATTTGACGGGTTCACCGCCCATATCAAATGCGGGGAGCTCTTTCTTCTCCTCATTCCCTTGGCTCTGCGCTTCCTGCTTCTCCGGCTGCTTCGCTCCTTCTGTTGTTCCTCCCGCTCCGCCGCACGCAGATAAGAGCAGCATCGATAGCGTGATCAGCATTATTGACAGCGTTTTCAATTTTCTCATAATCTCAAGCCCTCCTTCTCATTCTGATTCTCTCCCTGTCTGCTCCACTTCACGAAAAAAATCATCGATGACATGATTTGATACTACATTCGTACCTATTGTTTTGAATTGCGATCTCTGCTGCTTCCTAGGGTTACATTATATTCAATCTGTGAAATTAACATTTTAAATATATTGCAATAAATTCGGCTTTTTGTTCTAAAACTACAAATATCCATGCAATCAAACAAAAATCCATACCAATTCTGGTATGGATGTAGTGGGAATGAATCATACTCACTCTATTCTTCTTCGTTAAAGAATACTTTGTAATAGTGCATGCCACGCTCTTCATCATAACCCTTTTCAATGAAAGGAAAGCTCTCTGGCTTGAGCTTCATATCGATCCCCGTGTCTGTACGGATATTGTTCTTATGAGAGCGCTTGGCCTTCTTTAATGCAGGCTGCGAAATGGGAATTTCCGTAATCGGAGGCAGCTCATTGGCCTCCTCAAATGTTTCCTTATATGCCTTGAACAACGGTACAAGCTCAGGTTGCCCGATAACCTCTTCCGCGAATGCTTCCTCTTCGAATTGCTCATGCTTCGCAAAGTACTCCATCGTACTATTAATGAACATCAGCTTGTCCTTCTTCTCAGGGCGCTCTTCCGCAGCCGGAACGATGACATCTTCATAGAATTGCGTGCACATATCGATTGCCTTGTCCGTTAAATAATGCTCATCCTCAAGCAGCTTCACATTGAGGAAGTCCTCCATCCAATACTGTGCTGCCTCTCCGCCTTTGCCCGCTGACGTGTCAACGATGCCCAATACGTAACCAGAGTCCGCATACACGTTCAAAATAATGCAGCCCTTGTCGAGTTTGCGAATATTAATGCCCTGCTCCACCTGGAGTCCCAAGTCATCGGATGCTAGCTCATCAATTCGCATATATACATCCTTATTTTCGGACTTAAAGATCCCGATCGCATCAATACTGAAATTGTTGTACAAAATATTGTTCAGGTGCACAACGTACAGCTCGCCAGCCTTAATTTGCGGATGCGAGGATTGCTCATACAAATGATTCAGCATGTGAACCGACTGTTCATGGAACGAGCCCGCCTGCTGGAATGTGCGGCTCGCATAGGTATACATTTCATTCAAGGGTAACTCAGCTTCATGCTGGAACGTATAATGCATGTCAAACTTAAAGCTGGAGATAAAATATTTAAGCAGCGTCTCGCGTACGTCGTCATTCGGTATATGGTACAGTTCGTTCGATACACGAACTCCTTCATCTTTGGATTGGTTGCCCACCTTATGAATCACCATCTGGTGAATGTCCACCTTGGATAGATCGATCATGTAATTCCCACTCCTCTTCTCGAAGTCACATTCCTCTATTGTAACGAAAAAGGATAGGATTCGGAAACTACAAAATGATAGAAACTTCTCCTAGATGTATAAAAAGAGGTGCCCGCTGGCGAAGTTAGTAAGGAGAGGAGGTGAATAACGATGGCTAAGGACGTACTATGTGAAGTAAACTCCTGCAAGTACTGGGCAGCAGGCAACAAATGCGCTGCAACTTCTATTTATGTGGTGAACAATCGTGGCAAGCAAGCTGGCGATTCCGGTGACACGGACTGCAAAACATTCGAACCAAAGCTGTAAGGAGAATGGGGCGGCCGACACGCCGCCCTTGCCTACGCACGAATCACTCACAGTGATAATTATTCTCAACTATGGATGCGTTTATACACATCTATACACAATCCCCCTATTCCCTACGTTGTTCATCAATCATGAATACATCGTCATACATAAGGCGCTTTCAATGAATAGTTTGTTTCTTTTTCCCGTGTAATTGTTATTCTGCTGTAAAGTCTTCGATCTCACAAAGGTCTATACTAATAGAGCAGTCATCACAGAAGATCGTACACACGAAGGGATTGAAACATCGATGAAAACGAAAAAAACAGTTGTTACACTTGCACTCTCCTGCACAATGATCGCGAACATGGGTGCAGCAGCTTACGCGGCACCCGCTGCAGGCAAAGCAGTTACTCCTACTCAAACAACAGCGACTCCATTGAATAATAAATATACAGCAAACAAAGTTGGTCTTGATCTTACCTTGAAACAATTGCAGCAAACCAAAGGCAAAGGGAAAATCGAATATTCAGGCAAAAAAGCTACGATGATCGAGTACAAAGAAAAATGGTTCAACTTGAAACAGCCGGTTACTGCTCAGTACATGCTGGACGATAACCAAAAAGTGTTCCAAGTTACGCTCGTATTCGACAATGAGATGGCAAAACAATTGACTCCGCAAATTTCCAAAGAGCTGGGCACAGCATCTGAGCCAGTTTTGGATAAATCGGCACCTTCCGATTATGCGGCAAATTGGAAAACGAACGGTGTACTCTTTGATCTGCAAGGCTTCGGCAAGTTGTCCGAAATGTACATATCCGCAATTCCAACACCAAAGGCAGCGAAGCAACCGATTAAAGCCACAAATAAATTTGTGCATGTCAATATGAGTGTACCTGTTCTATCGGGCTTGAAAGACAGCAAATACGAGGAGCAGCTAAATGATATTTTGATGCGTCATGCGATGAAGGAAAAAGCTGAAGTCTATGAGGCTTCCAAAAAAGCCGCTGAAGTGGCGAAAAAACAAAAGGTTTCCTTCGAACCGGCTGTGTTGAATTCTGATTTCCGCTTCGTAAAGAGCGGCAATGTCATATCCCTGATTGCCGACACGTACAAAATCACGAGCGCAGAGGCTAACGGCACCAGCCGTACGGACACATATACCTTCCTGAATGAAGAGAATGCGCACGCCCTGCAGCTTGGCGATCTGTTCAACAAGGATACCGATTATAAAGCCCTGCTTGGCAATGTCGTTCGCAATCAAATTGCTCTGAAGAAGAACAACGCTGATTTTAATTTCGAACAAATTAAAGAAACTCAAAACTTCTATGTATCGAACGGGTACCTTGTGCTGACGTTTGACCGTTATGAAATTGCTCCTGGAGCAGATGGATCGCAAAGCTTCAAAATCCAGCTTGCTGCGATTCAATCGAAGCTGTCTGACTCTTTCAAGCAGGCACTGAAGGCTTAATAAGAACTTAAGAAGGCATTAACGGCTCATTAGGCAATTGAGCACACGAGCAAGCAGCAATAAGCATACTCTAACCGCAAATTTTGTTGGACTGGCATTCCTTGTGTCAGTCCTTTTCTTTGTATACGGCATACGAACCTGATTGCTTACAGGCTATTACCTATTCTCCTGCTGCCTGAATGTCATTTTTTTCTTCCGCATGAATGAGACTGAACCCTTTATAATATACCTATGACTTCTTAGAAAGGGCGTAATGAAGGCTATGTCAGAACAACAATCAACAACTTCTTCACTTCCTGCACCCAAACACTGCAAGGAATCCCGTGTCTTCAAGACCGGTCGTGTATTCCCTAACGATGTCAATAACCATCAGACGCTGTTCGGCGGTAAGCTGATGAGTCTGATTGACGAGACAGCATCCATCTCCGCGATGCGTCACTGCCGTCACAATGTCGTGACTGCATCCACGGATTCCGTAGATTTCCTACGGCCGATTCGTCCCACAGATTCCGTCTGCTTAGAGTCCTTCGTCACTTGGACAGGCAAGACTAGCATTGAAGTATTCGTCAAGGTCATTGCAGAGCAGCTCTATACCGGCGAGCGTGTTGTTGCCGCTACCTCCTTCCTGACCTTCGTAGCACGTCATGAGGACGGCTCAGCAGCGTTTGTGCCCCCTGTTATCCCTGATACAGAGGAAGAGAAGCTGCTTCATGAATCGGCCACAGAACGAGCAGAGCTGCGCAAGGTAAGACGTGTAGCGAGCAAACAGTTAGCGGATAAGCTAACGACGAGCAAGTACTGGGAGTAAACAACACAACACTTTACTCCTTTCAATAACGAGAAAAGAAAGCATACGATCTGCAAATGATGCTTTTCTTATCCCTATATGAAAAAAAGCAGCGTTTCGAATTAGTTTCGAAATCGCTGCTTTTCTTATATCAACGCACTCTTACGCGTTAACTTTTTCTTTTGCAACTGTAGCCAAGGAGTTGAACGCGTTGATATCGTTCACTGCCAAGTCAGCCAACATTTTGCGGTTCACTTCAACACCAGCCAATTTCAGGCCGTGCATGAATTTGCTGTAGGACAAGCCGTTCATGCGAGCCGCTGCGTTGATACGAGCGATCCACAATTTGCGGAAGTCACGCTTCTTAACGCGACGATCGCGGTAAGCGTACAGCAAGGATTTCATCACTTGCTCGTTAGCTGTTTTGAACAATCTGTGTTTGGAACCGAAGTACCCTTTTGCCAATTTTAATACTTTTTTATGACGACGACGTGTCGTAAATCCGCCTTTTACTCGAGCCATTTCGTATTAACCTCCCAATCGATTCGATGTTTCCGTATAATTGCTTATTTCAAGTTAGCCAATTGTTGCTTCATACGACGAACGTCGCCTGCTGCCATTACTGGGCTAGTAGCAAGAACGCGCTTCGTGCGGTTCGATTTGTGGGAAAGCAAGTGATTGCGGTACGCTTTGTAGCGGCGCACTTTACCTGTTCCCGTAATTTTGAAGCGGCCTTTCAAGCTGCTGTGCGTTTTCATTTTAGGCATTATCGTTTCCTCCTCAAGTTCGGTATTCTTATCCGCCGCCTTCTTCTGCGCGGCGGGCCGAATTAGCTGTTCGTCTTTGGCGCCAAAATCATAATCATGCTGCGGCCTTCCAGCTTCGGTGTACGTTCAACGATGCAAAGCTCAGTTGCTTCTTTCAGAACGCGCTCCAACACTTTCTTCCCGATATCAGCATGCGTGATTTCACGTCCGCGGAAACGAACAGAGCATTTTACTTTATCTCCGTCACGCAAAAACTTCAAGACATTGCGGAGCTTCGTATTGAAGTCGTGCTCCTCGATATTGGCGCGGAACCATACTTCTTTTACATCGACGATCTTCTGGTTCTTGCGCGCTTCCTTCTCTTTCTTCTGTTGCTCATAACGGAACTTTCCGTAGTCCATAATACGACATACAGGCGGTTTTGCCTGCGGAGCCACGTTTACCAAGTCCAAGTTAGCGTCGTAAGCCATTTGCAGTGCTTCGCGGAACGGCGTAATGCCAATCTGCTCCCCAGCTGCACCAACTAAGCGAACCTCTCTTGCACGAATGTCCTCGTTAATCAAATGATCCTTGCTAATGGTGTGCCACCTCCATAATCGAATTTCCTGCATCTAACTGGTTATCGCATAAAAAAGGGATGCAAGCTCATCGAGCCCACATCCCTCACATAGACATTCTAATCTAGTGAGCACTGCCTAGGCAGTGCGAGTCATAACCAGCCAACAACATGTCGGTCAGGTGAGAAGCGTGGGCTTCTTCTTTTCCAATTGCAATATGTGTTTCAAATACTTGAATAATATATCACAGTGAACTGAACCAAGTCAAGCCACTGTTATTATTTTTTTACGCCTTACACTTGCTTGCCTTGCATCTCTTCCAAGCGCACAACTCGTGTATGCTCAGTGTGGCTCCATACCTTGTTGTTCTGAGTGAAGAATGCGTAGAACGTAATCGGCCACCAGGACAGCAAGAATACTGGGAATGTAATCAGAGATGCATAGATGCGCCAAGACTTGACACCTTCCAAAATCAACGCCAGTACGAATACAGCACAGGACAGCACAAGTGACACAACCGGAACCCACTCAGGCAGGTACTGGAAGAACGTTGCCACGTTCGGCCCATTGAAGAATGCTGCATCTACCCACATGAACGCCGTCATGAGGAAAGTAACCAAGACTGTATACACCGTAATTGTGTATAGCGCCATATCGAATTTCGCCAAGTTACGCTCCTTGATGCTCTGCCACAGCAGCGGGAAGAAATAACGACGCGCTACGGTAAAGTGACCTTGCATCCAGCGCAGACGCTGACGAGCCGATGCCTTGAACGTAAGCGGCTTTTCATCAAACACGCGTGCATTGTAGTTCAGCACTGGGTTGATGCCGTTTTTAACACAGCGGGCAGTGAACTCCAAGTCCTCAACCAAGCTCGTTGCACCCCAGCCCATTTCCTTCAGCAGCTTGCTCTCGAAGCACATTCCTGTACCGCCGAGGAAGTTAGCCATGTTCAAGTTCTTACGGGACAACTGCCATAGACGGTTGCAGTACCAGTATGTTACGCCATAAGCGGCTGTAATCCAAGAATCCTCTGGATTCTTCGTATCGATGTATCCTTGAATAACGCGTGCCCCCGAGCACAGATCGTTGTTCATTTCAGTCAGAAAGTCTTTGCTTACCAAGTTGTCAGCGTCGAGCATGACAACTGCATCGTATTGACGCGGCATTTCCCACAGATTCTTCAACATCCATTCGATGGCATGACCCTTGCCTCGTTGATGCGGATTATGACGTTCGCAAGCGTACACGCCATGCTCTCTTACGATATCAGCTGTACCGTCCGTGCAGTTGTCGCAGATGACGAACACGTCGTACATTTCTCTTGGATAATCCAGCGCCTTCAGATTTTCAACCAATGCTCCAATAACGGCTTCTTCATTGTGCGCTGCTACGAGCACAGCGAAGGATTTTTGCGGTTCGTATACTTTTTTCTCTTTTTTGCGGTAAATACCGAACAGCGACAAGGTAAACTGGTACACCCCAATCGCGGCCAGCAGAACCTGCAAGACGATAAATAACGTATCCACCATGCTTGGTGTCCCCCTTTTAAATAACCCCTACTTCAATTTCATTGTTGCGTCAACGAACATGGCGCTCTCTTTTTATGTATGAACGCATGCTCATCAACTCTATATATGGTTTACCCCGCTGAAAACGGTCGATCACGATTTTCTAATGTTTGCTTTCATTTGTCAAAACCTTTTATTGGCTTTCAACGCTTGAATATGAACATTATCGCCGCAGTTACTGTGCGAAGTCGCATCGAATCATGCTTTCCCGCAAGGTTATGTTATATTTTCATCCAAATGCTAAGAAATTATGGCTTTTGACCCCCTTTTCGTCAAAATTTGCTGTTCTTTCAAGTTGATCCAGGATCCGAAAGACAATAAGAATGGAACAATTTACTTTTTTGTACCTGGGGATATACCCTCTCTTTATTATGGACGTAATACAACGGAAGAAAGTTTCAGGTAATGTTTATTACCCGTTTGGAATATATGGAAAACATGTCTCTGGCATTATCTTCATACAGCATTGCCAAAGATTCTGATGAATAGAACCCTTACCATTCATAACCTCTGTATTAGCGGATTCACCGCATAATCCTACCGTACATGCTACACCTTTCATTACAGGGCACTACAGCAAGATAATCGAAGAAATAGGCATTCTACGTGCGTAATTCGCGATTTTGCAGGCAGTATCACTTCAAGGTAAAATAGGAATAACTTGTTGAAATGCTCGGCATTTGAAAATATGATTAAAGATGCTCTTTGAACTTGTAGCGACTTCAGATAAAATTCACAAACCCATCATCTTCTGTTAATGTTACGCTGTTACGATCATATTATTAAATACCGGATAACGGAGGAACCGACATGACCCGTGTTATCGCGTGGCTGGGTAATCGTGAGCGCCAATTATTCTTTTGGATTAATCACCGGCTGCATCACCGGAGCATGAATATTATATTGTATACATTGACCCATCTTGGCGGGGCAACCTTTACGATTGCCTTTACCTTGCTGCTTGCCTGGCTGGCGCCTAATCCATGGAATATCGTTGGCTGGCAATGTGTTGCTGCGCTTGCCGTTAGCCACCTGCCTGTCGCCTTAATTAAGAAGTGGTATCCGCGTGTGCGTCCACACTTAGCATTGCCTAATATACGCACATTCCGCAAGCCGCTTGTTGACCATTCATTTCCTTCTGGACATACGACAGCCATATTCTCAGTCGTTGTCCCGCTCATAATAGCTAACCCGACTCTGTCATGGGGACTTCTGCCGATTGCATGTATCGTCGCACTGTCCCGTATGTACTTAGGACTTCACTATCCATCCGACTGTCTTGCTGGCGCATTCATCGGTACAGGCGCTGCCGTAAGTACTGTCGCTTTATGGCCTATTGTGTAATTATGGACATCAGGTATAGTAGGGTATAGAAATTATGAGAACCATTATATACCTAGAAGATCGAATAAAAGGGTGAAATACCGTGCATCAAGCAATGACATTTACACTTCCCTCCGGTACCATCACACTTGGTGCCGAGCACGAAGGAAAGAAGCGTATACTGCTGCTGTCAGAGCGTTTCGGAGCTGGTCACACCCAAGCTGCCCATGCACTTGCTGTCAGCCTTCGCAAGCTGTCTCCGCATGTACAAACTCGTGTGATGGAGCTTGGGAGCTTCCTTAACCCCAAGACAGCTCCGCTCATTATAGAAGCATATCGCAAAACTGTGCTTGTACAGCCGAAGCTGGTAGGCTTTATGTATAAGACACAGTACAATAGATCGCTAAATCGACTGACTACAATGGCGCTTCACCGGGTATTCTATACTCATGCAATGTCCGTTATGCGCCAGCTTAAGCCTGATATGATTGTATGCACTCATCCGATCCCAAGCGCTGTCATTTCCCGATTGCGCAGACTTGGACTTAACGTTCCGCTCTGTACGGTCATTACTGATTATGATGCGCATGCAGCCTGGGTGAGTCCTGCTGTGAATCGCTATTTTGTATCAACGCCTGAGGTGAAGGAGAAGCTTGAACTTCATGGCGTAAGCAGCGACTCCATACAAGTGACAGGAATTCCTGTTCATCCGAATTTCTGGGAGCCGCATGATGGGATGGGCAAATCATCCATCCGCGCCCGTTTCGGGCTGAAAGACATGCCGACTGTGCTCGTCATGGGCGGCGGCTGGGGAATGATGGATTCGACACAGTCCACAGAGCTGCTCACCCGCTGGCGCAAAGATGTACAGTTTATTTTTTGTATCGGGAATAATGAGAAGCTTCGCCGTCGTATGCTGGAGAATCCTCGCTTTCAGTATGAGAATATTCATCTGATGGGTTACACCAAGGAAGTTGACCAATTGATGGATGTGTCCGACCTGCTCGTCACTAAGCCAGGCGGGATGACTTGTACCGAGGCGCTGGCCAAGGGGATTCCGATGCTCTTCTATCAGCCGCTTCCCGGCCAAGAGGAAGAGAATGCCCACTACTTCACGGAGAAGGGATATGGCGAGTCGATCGAGTCTGCACATACGATTACGAAATGGATGAATCTTCTTGTACATCATTATGATGAGGTCTCCGCACGCCGCTTAGAACATGAGCAGAAGGCATCTCGTTATCATCCTAAGGTATGTGCGGAAGCAATCTTACAAATGATGAATGTGCCATTTACTTCAATCGATTAACAGTAAAGCCGCTATCAAGCATGCGAATGATGAAGCACTGTCATCCATCATTCATGCAGAATAGCGGCTCTTCGTATTATTAGGTCAGCCAGAATTTCTGGTTGGCCTATTTTTGTAGGTGTATTAAGATGGCGGTAGCCGGGAGAACGTGCGGCTTTTAGGGGGAAAACCCCGGAATAAAAACTGTTCTCCCACCA
>NZ_JAMAVT010000050.1:0-1587 GCF_023713665.1 Paenibacillus sp. MER 180
TTAGACGCCCATGCCGCTAACGCGACACCATCAGATGATGAAAATGGGCGGATTGCGATATAATTTACTTACGGCTGGCGAAGGCAGGTCGGCAGTCAATGGTGCTTCGAGCCCGAGTCTTAGACTGACCCTAACGACCAGGTGCACCACAGATTGTTGCTCCGAGTTTGGAAGCACGCAGGATAGAATAACCATATGTGGTTGTTGCACCAGCCCCTTCAATCATGCTGCCGTAAGGAGAAGGTTACGAATGGACGTCGTTTACAGTCATGTGTGCGGACTTGACGTTCATAAAAAGAACATCGTTGCCTGCACCATTACACCAGAAGGGAAAGAAATCCGTACGTTTGGTACCATGACCGACGATTTACTCATGCTTATGGATTGGCTCAGAGCCAAAAAGTGTACTCACACTGCTATGGAAAGCACCGGACCTTACTGGAAACCGATCTACAACCTATTGGAGCTTGAAGAGATTGAGGCACTTGTTGTGAATGCACAACACATCAAGAATGTTCCTGGACGCAAGACTGACGTCAAAGATGCGGAATGGATTGCCGGGTTGCTCCGGCATGGTCTATTGAAGGGTAGCTTTATCCCAAACCGCGAGCAACGAGAACTCAGGGAATTGATTCGCTACCGCCGTAGTCTCATCGAAGAGCGAGCTCGAGAAGTCAGCCGCATTCAAAAAGTGCTGGAAGGTGCAAACATCAAGCTTTCCTCGGTTGCCAGCAACGTGCTGGGGAAATCGGGACGCGCGATGATCGAAGCGATGATCGCCGGCGAAACCGATCCTGAAGCCTTATCGGACCTAGCAAAACGGAAGCTGAGGAACAAAAAAGCAGATTTGAAGCGCGCCTTGAATGGTTTAATGGGACCACATCAAAAATTAATGCTGGGCGCCCAACTCCGGCACGTCGATTATTTGGACGAAGAGATTGACAGGTTGGATGAAGAAATTAAGAAGCGCATGCTTCCTTTTGAGGAAGACCTGGAACTGCTTGACACAATCCCAGGTGTGGCACGAAGAACAGCAGAGACCATTCTAGCCGAAATTGGCTCTAACATGGATCAGTATCCTTCCGCCGCCCATTTATGTTCTTGGGCAGGGCTGTGTCCGGGTCAAAACGAAAGCGCCGGAAAACGAATGTCCGGGAAGACGCGCAAAGGGAACAAGAAACTTCGAAGTGCGCTCGTCGAAGCCGCAAAGGCCGCAGCTAGAACGAAAGAGACGTATTTATCCAGTCAGTATCACCGAATTGCGGCACGCCGGGGAGCGAATCGGGCGACTGTAGCTGTAGCTCACAGCATATTATCTATGACCTACTATATCCTTAAGCGAAAACAGCCTTACATTGAACTTGGTCCAGCCTATTATGAGGAACGAAAACGCGACGTGATCATTAAGCATTCTATCAAGAAACTGGAGTCATTAGGCGTATCGATTACGGTGAATACGACGGCTTCTTGATTGTTTATTCAGAGGATATAAAGCTGATTTTCCCTTTCCATTTTTTGTTAGATGAAGGGTCACTTTCTTATTGCCTTTTTTAGGTTTTCTGGGGATCAGTATTTTCAGGATAGACT
>NZ_JAMAVT010000052.1:0-1338 GCF_023713665.1 Paenibacillus sp. MER 180
AGTACCGAAGGTCTTGATTTCATGCTGCCAAGAAAAGCCTCTAGCCAGGTGAAGCTGCCCGTACCGCAAACCGACACAGGTAGGTGGGAAGAGAATTCTAAGGCGCGCGGAAGAACTCTCGTTAAGGAACTCGGCAAAATGACCCCGTAACTTCGGGAGAAGGGGTGCCTCGGTAGGGTGAATAGCCCGAGGGGGCCGCAGTGAAAAGGCCCAAGCGACTGTTTAGCAAAAACACAGGTCTGTGCGAAGCCGCAAGGCGAAGTATACGGGCTGACGCCTGCCCGGTGCTGGAAGGTTAAGGGGAGTGGTTAGCCGCAAGGCGAAGCTATGAACCGAAGCCCCAGTAAACGGCGGCCGTAACTATAACGGTCCTAAGGTAGCGAAATTCCTTGTCAGGTAAATTCTGACCCGCACGAATGGCGTAACGACTTGGGCGCTGTCTCAACGAGAGATCCGGTGAAATTTTAATACCTGTGAAGATGCAGGTTACCCGCGACAAGACGGAAAGACCCCATGGAGCTTTACTACAGCTTGATATTGGACTTTGGTACGGACTGTACAGGATAGGTGGGAGCCTGAGAAGCCTGAGCGCCAGCTTAGGTGGAGGCGCCGTTGGGATACCACCCTGTTCGTATCGGAGTTCTAACCTAGGACCGTGACCCGGTTCGGGGACAGTGTCAGGTGGGTAGTTTGACTGGGGCGGTCGCCTCCTAAAGAGTAACGGAGGCGCCCCAAGGTTCCCTCAGAATGGTTGGAAATCATTCGAAGAGTGCAAAGGCATAAGGGAGCTTGACTGCGAGACCTACAAGTCGAGCAGGGACGAAAGTCGGGCTTAGTGATCCGGTGGTTCCGCATGGAAGGGCCATCGCTCAACGGATAAAAGCTACCCTGGGGATAACAGGCTTATCTCCCCCAAGAGTCCACATCGACGGGGAGGTTTGGCACCTCGATGTCGGCTCATCGCATCCTGGGGCTGAAGTAGGTCCCAAGGGTTGGGCTGTTCGCCCATTAAAGCGGTACGCGAGCTGGGTTCAGAACGTCGTGAGACAGTTCGGTCCCTATCTGTCGCGGGCGTAGGAAATTTGAGAGGAGCTGTCCTTAGTACGAGAGGACCGGGATGGACGCACCGCTGGTGTACCAGTTGTTCCGCCAGGAGCATAGCTGGGTAGCTATGTGCGGAAGGGATAAGCGCTGAAAGCATCTAAGCGTGAAGCCCCCCTCAAGATGAGATTTCCCAATTAGTAAGACCCCTTGAAGACGACGAGGTAGATAGGTTGGAGGTGGAAGCACAGCAATGTGTGGAGCTGACCAATACTAATCGGTCGAGGGCTTATCCTA
>NZ_JAMAVT010000053.1:0-1306 GCF_023713665.1 Paenibacillus sp. MER 180
GGCTTCCGCAGCAGGTTCTTGAACACTGTAGGCCATGGGATCTGTACGGTTTGTCCCGTATACGGACGAGGTACTTCCTGTATTCGTTGGTGCTGGCTGCTTAGGATTACCATGCGATCCCAAAACGTTTGAATCAGTACTTCACTACCTGGCTGGGCTAATCCCAGCAACGGAATCATCATCGTCTCATCGACTCGAATTTCTCCGTACTTGTTTACCACTGCTGCACTCATACGGAATGGCTGAAAGCTGGTTTCCGGCAGGGTTAACAGCTGCTTTCGATCCTCCTCCCATAGATCTGTGATTCGTGTCCTTTTGGCGTAATGTGCTCGCTCTTGGTCGTGTCTGGCCTGCTCCATGAAAAAAGACACCAGCTGCTCATGACTTTCATAGATCGGAATGGGAACGGCCCAGTTGCGTTTGGCATATCCGCATTTGTTTTCCACATGCCCTTTCTCATGTCCGCTGTATGGATTACAAAATACGGCTTCAAACCGGTAGTGGGCACAGAAGCGCTGAAATCCTTCTGTAAGCTGCCGCTCGCCTTGTTTTTTGATATGAACGACGGCCGCCGACAGGTTGTCGAACCAAATTCGCTGAGGGACGCCTTCCATTTGCTCAAAGCATTGCTTCATTGCCTCCAGAAAACATTCCTGATTCTCCGCCGGTGTTGGATAAACAAACGAAGCATTACTATATGGAAAGGACACTACTAGCAGTTTATAGGTGAGCAGTTGCTGTGCTTGACTCACTTGAATGGTGGTGAAATCCACCTGTGCTTCCCCTGGCGGATGCTCTAGCCGTTCGTAGATCTTGGCTCGCGAAAGTTGCATTTCGTTTTTCCGCTTTTGCACATAGGCCAGCACAGTCCGTTGTCCTCCAGTAAACTGATATTCATCTCTTAGGCGTTGATAGATACGTATACCCGTGTGCCGCTGCTTGCGAGGGAGCAGCCGATCTTCCTCCAGCCACGTATCCACGATGTCCATAAAGGGCCCCATGACTGGACTTCGGCTCTTTCTCTTGCCTGTAGATTCATTCCAGTCGGACTGATCTGCATACTTCTTTGCCGTCCGCCAGTGGATGCCCATCTGTCTAGCAATATCTCTGACCGAACACCCTTCTGCTTCACGTAAAAATCTGATATAGTGTTGTTGAGGCATTTTCAGCATCCTTCCATCTCCTTTGTTAAGTTCTCAGCAAACCTAACGATAGGAGGATTTTAAGGGGCTGACAAGTGCCTTTTTGCATTCAGCTTGAGCATTTTTACGCTGCAATTTTAGGCACTTTTAGTATGCAATAAACA
>NZ_JAMAVT010000054.1:0-1239 GCF_023713665.1 Paenibacillus sp. MER 180
TTTATGGCATTCGTTCGGAACGTCAGCTTGAACGTGAAATTCAGACTAATTTGGCCTACCGTTGGTTTTTAGGCCTTGGTCTAACGGATAAAGTACCAGACCATTCCACCATCAGTTGGAATCGTCGTACTCGTTTTAAAGACACAGATATTTTTCAAGATATCTTTGATGAGATTGTGCTTCAAGCCATTCAGCACCGTATGGTTGGCGGCCGCGTACTAGTCTCAGATTCCACGCATGTAAAGGCCAACGCTAATAAACATAAGTTTACGAAAGAGCAGGTTTTACAAAATACCCGTGACTATGTGGACGAACTGAATGCAGCAGTGGAGCAAGACCGAAAAACTCACGGAAAAAAGCACTAAAACCTAGAGAGGACGTGGTAGAGGAAAAGGAAATTAAGGTAAGCAAGACCGATCCAGATAGCGGTTATATGATCCGAGATGGTAAGCCGGAGGGATTCTTTTATTTAGACCACCGCACAGTAGATCTGAAATACAACATGATTACGGATGTTCATGTCACTGCAGGTAATGTACATGACTCGATTCCCTATTTATCTCGATTAGATCGTCAGCAAAAACGATTTGGCTTTGAAGTGGAAGCAGTTGCACTTGATTCTGGGTATTTAACTTCACCGATCTGCAAAGGGCTGCAAGAGCGCGGGATTTTTGCAGTTATTGCTCACCGAAGATTCCATCCGACGCAAGGATTATTTCCAAAGTGGAAATTCACTTATGACGCTGAACGAAATCGTTATATTTGTCCTGCAAAACACGAGCTTAATTACCGAACCACAAATCGCGAAGGATATCGGCAGTATGCATCTGATCCAAAGCATTGCAAAAACTGCCCGATGTTGAGCGAATGTACCCGATCTCGCAACCACCGGAAAGTAGTGACCCGACATGTCTGGGAAGACAATAAAGAATGGGTACGTGCAAACCGGCTAAGCAGATCCGGCAAATATTTATACCGAAAACGGAAAGAAACGATAGAGCGAAGCTTCGCGGATGCCAAAGAGCTCCATGGGTTTCGCTATTGCCGTTTGCGCGGATTGCAGAATGTCAGGGAACAAGCTCTGATGACAGCGGCTGTACAGAACATGAAGAAGATGGCGATCCACCTGGATCGCCTAGAAAGACGAGGATAACCACCAGGGGTTCTCTTTTCATCCCTAGAATGCAAAACAAAAGAAACCCTGTGCCTTTAAAAAGACAGGGTTTCTCAACAATCTGA
>NZ_JAMAVT010000055.1:0-1177 GCF_023713665.1 Paenibacillus sp. MER 180
CAATGCTGTTTGGTGGCGATGGCGGAGGGGTTCCACGCGTACCCATCCCGAACACGACCGTTAAGCCCTCCAGCGCCGATGGTACTTGGACCGCAGGGTCCCGGGAGAGTAGGACGTCGCCAAGCAAAATAAAGTAGCCCACTGACCGTAATAAGTCGGTGGGCTATTTGTTGTCCACAAATCATCCACAATTACTAACCTCATACGGGGATAACTGTTAATGACAATACAATATTGGTTATCCACAAGTGTATAAGTTGTTATTTCTGCTAGATTATAGCACTCCATCCACATCAAGCTGTTGATACTTCATTATATCCGGGGACAATTCCATTTTCTTTTGTCAGGTTATCTGAAGTACCTAGGCTTCACTATTATTTCCTATGGAAATTCCAATGTTATTCACATATTCAAATGATGCGTTGCTTATTGATGCTTATTTCTGTAAATAGTCCAATGAGATCGGATGTGAAAAGGTGAATTGTGTTCAATGAAGGAATACAACATAATTGATTATTTTAAAGACAATTGAATTTAATTAGGATCGATGTCCTTTGAAATAGTAGAGTAAGTTTGGACGAATTCATATATTGAACCTACCAATTTAGAAGACTCCCATTTATTGAACCTATAGACGACTGTCATTATATCCGTTCTATATGAGTATCTTTTGAATATGTACTTCCCTAACATATATCGGAGTCGTCGTTATCTATAGAAGGGAAGCTGTCCGTTATCATGTCTTTAGCAGCACCGTATCTAATTGAAGCCATTGTGGGATGCTAATCAATAATCAGTGACCATTCTTGGTGGCTATCCAGTATAGGATGTTCTGTTGTATCCCAAAAATGTGCTTGCGCATTTCTAAAGTATGTGGTATATTATTATTCCTGCCTCACTAAGAGGTGGGCAACAACAAATGAAAACAACTTAAAAACAAGTTGAAAAAAAGTTGTTGACTTCGAATGAACGAAGTGATAAGATATAAAAGTCGCCGCTGATGAGGCGGTGAGAAAAAGGAAGTAACTGAGAGATTGGTTACTGACTGAAATTGTTCTTTGAAAACTGAACAACGAGCAACGTTTGTGAATGAGGTAGCAATACCTCGTCAAAAGATATGAGCAGTTCAAACTTAACTTTAACGGAGAGTTTGATCCTGGCTCAGGACGAACGCTGG
>NZ_JAMAVT010000056.1:0-1027 GCF_023713665.1 Paenibacillus sp. MER 180
CGTCTGCAGGCACTGGCTCACTGGAGCGATGTATATACCGTACAACAGATTCAAGAAACGCTTGAGCAAGAAGGCAATGAAGCGACAGTTGCTTGTCTTACAGCAGCATTAGGCGTACAGCAAGGAAACAGGGAAATCCCTGTTACTTGGCAAGAAACACTATCCCCTCCAGGCACACAAAGCGGTGAATCACTCCAGCGTTATGACCGACTCATGGGGGTGAGTTGACATGCAGACAGATCTCGCAGATTTATGTCGACAGCTTCGGCTAGCGCATGTGGTAGAGTACGTGGCGCTTCAGCAGGACAAGCAGATAAGCAGATGGGTAGAGGAACTATTAACAGCCGAACTTGACGGTCGGCGCCGCTCCAAATTGGGAAAGCTCGTTCAGCAGGCCGGTTTCCCTCACATTAAAACGTTTGAAGGATATGTCTATGACCATATTTCGTTTCCAAGTGAAAGCAGTCCGGACATGCTCAGGGATCTCGGATGGCTGGAGCGACAAGAAAACCTGCTGCTAATGGGGGCTGTGGGAACTGGGAAAACACATATGGCAACCGCCTTAGGGGTGGAAGCCTGCAGACGAGGGAAAACCGTACAATTTTACCGGGCTTCGGACTTGGTAGCAGTGCTGCAGGAGAAATTCGCAGCAGGCACAATTAGTCGCTTTCGTGAGAAGCTAAAAAAGGTGGATCTGCTTATCCTAGATGAGGTCGGTTACGTACCGTTTAGCCAAACGGGAGCTGAATTGCTGTTTAATGTGATTGCCGATTGTTATGAAAGACAGAGCGTCATTGTGACGTCTAACCTAGAATTCGGTCAGTGGACCTCGATTTTTGGGGACACCAAGCTAACGTCTGCCCTGGTGGATCGTTTAGTGCACCATGCTCATATTCTCTCTTTCACGGGAGAGAGTTTCCGCTTCAAGCAAGCGATGGAACGGGTTCCTTTGTAGCTTTGCAGGTGGATGGCAAGTGCTTTGGCATTTTTGGCTGCAAAATTGAGCATTTTTCACTTGCAAAAAACA
>NZ_JAMAVT010000057.1:0-881 GCF_023713665.1 Paenibacillus sp. MER 180
CGCCAGAGAAATTTTACAGCCAGAATCAGGTGGAAGCGATTCCAATTAAAATGGTTCGAGTCTAAACGAAAATGAATGAATAAGCTAGAATTAGTGTCTATGTGTCCAAATTTATGGGGTTAATCCGGAATAAGCCTTTAAAAGTTTATTAAGTGTTTGTTTAAGTTAGTTAGTGATTTCGTTTGTTGGGTGTATTGTATGATTTGCCATCAACAACACTATAGTTATCACCACCCCATGAATGTTCATATGGTAATCCAGGATAATGAGTAACCATTATTGCATGTGCAAACGATGCAAGTATACAACCGTTCCATAAATTGTTTTTGTTTAATTGACTATTTAATATTACAGGCTTCATTTTTTTCTTCTTAATCGGTTTCTTGCTTGGTTTAGCAAGATGCGATTGAAACTTCATTTGAATTGTCCCGATTTTCTTTACGAGATAATACTTGAATCATTATCTTTATCCCTAAAAAAAATGATCGATTAGCCATTCATTCGGATCGGGTGTAACACCTTTATTAGTTTTTGAAGTTTAGTTAGAATTTGACCAGTATCGTCAGACTTAGAAGTAAAATCCTTCCCCTATTTTCACTTAAAATGTCATTAGCAAACCACACTTGACTAAGTTTGCTTCCTCATATATTCGTATAAGTTCATCGTATGCCTCAATTAATTCATCAATTGAAGTTTCATAGATGACATCATTTGACGGGGGCAGGCCGTTAATAATAAAATTTCGTTTTAAATGAATAGATCGGCTACACTTAGTTGGACAGAAAAATTAAGGGCTAGTAGAATTAACACATCATAACAAGGAGCGGATCTACTATGCCAAGAATAAGACGAACATTTACAGATGATTTCAAGAAACAGAT
>NZ_JAMAVT010000058.1:0-706 GCF_023713665.1 Paenibacillus sp. MER 180
GCCCTCGACGATACGTTCAACGTCGGTCGGGTTAGTAAACAGCAGCATAACGCGCTGTCCGGCATACTTGGGGTTGTTGTAGACGCGGATCATTTTGGCCACATCCACCACGTGAGCGGTGACGCCCGGCGGCGCAACCTGGGTCAGCAGAGTTTTACGCACGGTATCCGCGGGCCACTTCATCACTGACAACGATGATGCGGGTAACGTTGGTCTCTTTGGTCCAGCGGGTGGCGACCTGACCATGGATCAGACGGTCGTCTATACGCGCAAGGCCAATTACCATGTAGTCGTTCGGGCCCATGGGTTTGGCCGGTGCGGCGGCTTTTGGCGCTGCGGCAGGCGCGGGCGCAGGGGCCGCTTTTTCCACCGGTTTGGCTTTAAGCGCTTTCACGCCTTCGCTGCCGGTTTCAACCGCTAAGGCGACCAGTTCATCAAAGGAAGGATCGTCGTCGCGGGCCATGAAGGTTTCCACCAGCATCGGGATATTGACGCCGGCGATAACTTCGTAATGCTCTTTATCGACGACAATGCGGCTCGCAGCGTTGAAAGGGCTGCCTCCCCATGTATCGACGAGAAATAGCACGCCTTTACTGGTATCCAGTTTTGCCAACTGGGCGTTGTATTTCTCGATCAACGTTTCGGCATTTTCACCCGGAACGAAATCGATCCAGCCAACGTTTTCCTGCTCGCCCAACAGCATTTC
>NZ_JAMAVT010000059.1:0-703 GCF_023713665.1 Paenibacillus sp. MER 180
AAGGCTCGTGTGACTAAAGCTGCGTCCTTTTTCGGCCCTGCACTTGAGCCAATGATCTCTCGATTAAAGAGGTCAACTAATACACAGATGTAGTGCCATCTGTTTTTGACTTTGACATACGTTAGATCGCTTACAACGACGCGCTTAGCTTCAGATTGCTGGAACTTGCGGTTCAGTTCATTTACCTGTTGCGATTCGTTGCATGTTGTTTTGTGAGGTTTGTATTGAGCCACGGTGTATGTAGAAACAAGGCCTTGTTCCTTCATAATGCGGCCAATTCGACGTCTTGATACGATAAGTCCACGTTCGTGAAGCTTTGCTTTAATCTTTCTTGTACCATATGCATTTCGGTTCTTCTGGAAGATTTCAACGATAAGCTTTGTAATACCATCTTCATTGCTGGAGTTTTTTGCTTCATAATAGTACGTACTTCTAGTTATTTGCAGGACGTCGCACATTGCTGATACCGAGTATTTGTCGCGATTTTGATGGATGACACTTACTTTCGTCCCATGATCAGCGCTGCTTGCTTTAGAATGTCATTCTCCATTTTGAGTCGTTGGTTTTCTTTCCGTAATGCAATAAGTTCATTTTCTTCTGGAGAGCGGTTGTCCTTCTCTGAGAAGGAACCTGTTTGGTGGGCTTGTTTAATCCAGCGATCCAATGCAGATGCACTCAACTCATACTCACTTACAATGTCTGC